>NZ_QFQZ01000151.1 GCF_003243465.1 Caulobacter segnis | reverse complement strand
CGGCCAAGATCGACCAGGCCTTCAAGAGCAGCGCCGACCTGACGCTGGAGATCGTCGGCGCCGACGATCCGGCCGTGATGCAGCCGCTGGTGCTGAAGTACGGCCTCGATCCGGCCAAGCCGCTGTCCGGCAAGATCGGACCCGAGGCCTTCAAGCACGCGGCCGAACTGGCCCAGGGCGCGGGTCTGCCGCCCCAGGCGCTCGAGGCCATGCGGCCCTGGCTGGCGGCCGTCTCGCTGTCGATGGCGCCGGTGATCAAGGCCGGCTACGATCCCAAAAGCGGCGTCGAGCAGGTGCTAGCCAAGGCCGCCGCCGACGCGGGCAAGGCCAAGAACGCCTTCGAGACGCCCGAGCAGCAGATCCGCTTCTTCGCCGACCTCCCGCCCAAGACCGAGGCCGACTTCCTGCGCGCGACCCTGGACGACGTCGACGAGGGCGTCGGCAAGATCGACAAGATGGTCGCCGCCTGGGCCGCCGGCGACACCGCGGCTCTGGAAAAGGAATTCGTGTCCGAGATGAAGGGCGACTATCCCGAGCTCTACGAACTGCTGCTGGTCAAGCGCAACCAGGACTGGGCGGGGCAGCTGAAGACCAAGCTCGCCGGTTCGGGCGTGAGCTTCGTCGCCGTCGGCTCGGGACACCTCGTCGGTCCCGACAGCGTCCAGGCGCAACTCGCCAAGCTGGGGATCAAGGCCGAGCGGATCGAGTAGGGCTTACGGCCTCCCCGGCGCTTCGGGGAGGCCTGTTTACTCCGCGGCGCGGGACGCCATGTAGATCGAGCGCTTGGGTGTGCTCATCACCCGCCCGAGCATCGGTTCGAACGCCTCCAAAGGCATCGACGCGAAGCTCGGGTCGAAGGCCTCCTGGTCGTACACGTGGCAGAATTTCGCCGTGTATTCGAAGTCCGGATGGCCTCGAAACTGGTCGCGCAGGTTTCGGTCCAAACCCAGGTGGTGGAAGAAGTAATACCCCTGGAAGACGGCGTGGTGGGCGACCATCCAGTGGTTACGCTCGGAGACGAAGGGCTGGACGATCGCCGCGGCGATGTCGGCGTGGTTGCGCGGCCCGAGGATGTCGCCGATGTCGTGCAGCAGGGCGCAGACGACGTACTCCTCGTCCTCGCCGGCCTGATGGGCGCGGGTGGCCGTCTGCAGACTATGCTCCAGCCGATCGATGGCGAAACCGCCGCAGTCGCCTTTCAGCAGGTTCAAGTGCGCGATCAGGCGCTTGGGCAGGTCTCGGCCGAACTCGGCCGCCGCGCCGGCGATGATCGCCCAGTCCTCAGCCGTGCCGTCGACCATCGCGTGGAATTTGGCGCGGTCATGAACCTGCGGATCGAGGACCCCGTCGGCCATGGCGTTTCTCCCCAAACGTCTGTTTGAGGCGATCGTGCGCGCGAAGCCGGCGAGCGTCAATCCAATGCGAGGAAAGCTGGAGCGGGCGGGGGGAATCGAACCCCCGACATTCAGCTTGGGAAGCTACGGTTTATCCAATGAAATCAATGGACCGTCTCCCAACTCTCACTTATCGGCGCTATGCGCTGTAAGGGGTTTAGGGACGATTTCCCAACTGCGAACGGCCTAGGTATCGGCCTGATTGATACGGTGGGCAAGGGCCATGACGATCGCGTCTCGATCGACGTAGGTCGCCAAGAGACGCTCGACGCGGCTTTCCTCCCAGCCCAGGATGTCGGCGATTTCCGCGGCGACAAGGCGGGCGCGGCGTAGGCGGGTCGCGAAAGATCCGCGTGCGTCGTGAAGGTGCTTCGTGATGCCCGCCGCGGTCTTGGTATCGATGACCTGGTGCTCCAGGCCGTTGACGCTCCAGGGGCGGCCACGGGTATTCGATAGAACGGTGAGGCAGGCCGGCGGATCGGGCTCCCGGCGCTTGGCTGCACGAGCGCATAGCTCGGCGTGGCGCCGGGCCTGTTGCGCCTTGATCTCGTCCAGAAGGATGCGGGTCTCGGGGAGGATCGGGACGGTCTGGGTTTTCTTGCCTCGGCTCTTGGACGTGGGTTTGACGATCGCCACGTCGCCGACTTGGGCCCAGAGCAGCGACACGAGGTCCTCACGGCGGAGGCCAGTCAGGCAGGCCAGAGGGACGATGAACGAGACCTCAGGGGAGGGGGCCTTCGCGCGGAAGGCGGCAACCTCGCCCGGCTCCCAGATCTGGTCGGCGCGCTTTGACGAGTACAGCTGCGAAATGCCGACCGTGATGTTCCGCTCAAGGAGACCGGCCTCGACGCCGTGCGAGAGAACAACCGACAGGACTTGGATAGCGTAGTCGGCCGAGCGCGGCCGGTCTCTCCACTGGTTGCGCCAGTCGATGATGTCGGCGCGCACCCGTCGGTCATCAAGGAGCTTGTAGGTCAGGCCGCCGATATCGTCGGGGCCTTCGTCAGCGGCGATCCGGTCCAGCCATCGCGACCATTCGGCCTTCGTGCTCTTGGCGAGGCGCGCGAACTCGGGAGAGGCGCGGTAACGCTGGACGAGTGCGGCAAGGCTTTCGGCCGGCCGCTGACGGATCGACTCCAGCGCCCGGTTGTAGGAGGCCATGAACTCAGGCGAACCCGGTTCGCCGTCCAGCTTTGGCCCGCCCTTCCACGCGTACCAATAGACGCGCGTCGAGCCGTCCTTCAGGGTCTTCTTGACCCTATTCAGACCCTTTAAGCGCACGACGACCATTCTTCCGTTCTCGCCAGGCCGTCAGATCATCGACGGGCTGGGCAGGCTGCTTCTCCGGTTCGGCTTCCGTCAAGGGGCCGGGCTTGATCTCGACCCCGCCGCCGGGGAGACAGACTATCGACGCGACGCCATGTCCAGCCCGCTTGAGGCACTTCATGACCCGATCGATGTCGGATTGGTGAGCGGTCTTACCGCGGGCCATCGGAGGGGGTCTCGCTCTTGAGGGCGGCGCGGCCTGACCTGAGCGCCCTGTGGCCTTTCAGCACCCGATCGCAGTCTAGTTGCGCTGTGTTGATCCGAGCCTCGACCATGGCCAGGGCGTCAACCTTCGCCATGATCCTCCCTCGTTTCAGTGGACACCCATGCTAGCTTTTCGGAGCTGGAGAGGAGTGTCTGATGAACGTGAAGCGTCG
>NZ_QFQZ01000072.1 GCF_003243465.1 Caulobacter segnis | reverse complement strand
GAACTCGCCCGAGATTCCCGACAGCAGGGAGCCGGCCAGGAAGATCGATATGCCGACGATCAGCACCGGCTTGCGGCCATAGATGTCGCCGAGCTTGCCCCAGATCGGCACCATCACCGTCGAGGTCAGCAGATAGGCCGTCGTCACCCAGGAATAGAGGTTGAGGCCGTTCAGCTCGGAGATGATCCGCGGCATGGCCGTGGAGACGATCGTCTGGTCCAGGGCGCTGAGCAGGAACACGATCATCAGCGCCGCCAGGGTGGTTCGGCGCTCGGTGTCGGTGAAGGTCTGGGACGTCATCTGGGCCTTGGGAAGCGTGACAGCCGATGCGCTCGACTATCACGCGCCCAACGCCGGAAGTAGGCGGCGCGTCCCGCCTATCCGCTTTTCTTGGCCTCGCGCTTGCGGGCCAGCATGTTCAGGCCTTCGACACCGGCCGAGAAGGCCATGGCGGTGTAGATGTAGCCCTTGGGCACGTGGGCGCCGAAGCCTTCGGCGATCAGGACCGTGCCGATCATCAGCAGGAAGCCCAGGGCCAGCATCACCACGGTCGGGTTGGCGTTGATGAAGTTGGCCAGCGGATCTGCGGCCAGCAGCATCACCGTGACGGCGACCAGCACCGCGACGACCATGATCGGCAGGTGATCGGTCATGCCGACGGCGGTCAGGATCGAGTCGATCGAGAACACCAGGTCCAGCAGGATGATCTGGAAGATCGCCGAGCCGACGTTGGAGATGACGACGGCGCTCTTGTCCTTCTCCAGGATGTCGTGGCTCTTTCCGGGATCCACGGTGTGGTGGATCTCCTTGGTCGCCTTCCAGATCAGGAAGGCGCCGCCGGCGATCAGGATCAGGTCGCGCCAAGAGAACGCGGTCTCGAAGCCCGGTTCGCCGTGCGATCCGACCGGTCCGGCGATGCCGAGGTCGAAGACCGGGGCGGTCAGGCCGACGATGAAGGCGATGGTCGACAGCAAGACGAGGCGCATGATCAGCGCCAGGGAGATGCCGATCCGCCGGACCTTCTGGCGGTGCTCGGGCGGAAGCTTGTTGGAGAGAATGGAAATGAAGACGAGATTGTCGATACCGAGGACAATCTCCATGACGACAAGCGTGACCAACGCGGCCCAGGCGGCTGGGTCGGCGAGCAGGCTAAGTATTTCGTTCATCAGTCCCCACTGAGGATTTTGGGCGCCGCGCCTCCCCGCGCGAAACCGCATGACGTTCACAGATGGGAGCGAACGGCGTTCTTGTCGAGGGGCGGCGGTTAAAAAGCGGGGCCGCGCGGCGTCCCGCGACCCGCCGATTCGCCGCCCTTTGACGGGTTCGCGCGCAGCAGGGGCGAGGAATTGATCAACGTGGTTTTTTCCGCGTTGGGGCTGCGGTTTTACTGCCGATTTTCGCCGGACGAGTCTTCAGGTCAGCGCAAGATGAAACCGCGCGCCCATGAGATGAGTTGGCCGCCTTTTAGATGTCCGCGCCTAGTTTCGCTTGGCTGAAAAGACACCGTCCGAGCCGGGCTCAATAGCCTGGAAGTCGACCCCGAATGCTCACCGCAGATCTTGATTTCGATCACGTGCGGGATGTTGGCGCGCCTGAACGCCATGTCGATGCGGAGGCGGGGGCGGGCGAACGGCGTCTTTTCGGCGGCGCGGGAAATGGCGGGGCTCGCAGATGACGGCTGCGACATAAAGACTCTTTTCACACGTCCGTGGGAAGGTTATCCCTTAACCCAGTGACGCGGGGGAGTACCCACAGCATGACGAAACGGACGAGGGCCCTTCTGGGTTCCCTGGCCGCTGCCGCCATGATCAGCCTGGCGCCGGCGGCGGCAACCGCCGACGGCTACTGGCAGTGCGTTCCGTTCGCGCGCCTGATGTCCGGCATCCAGCTTTTCGGCGACGCCCGTACGTGGTGGTCGCAAGCCGCCGGCAAGTACGAGACCGGCGCCGTGCCGAAGATCGGCTCGGTTCTTTCCTTCAAGCCGACCGCCCGCATGAACCTGGGCCACGTCGCTTTCGTGAGCCAGGTGCTCACCGACCGGGTCATCCAGGTCACCCACGCCAACTGGTCGATCATCGAGGGCGATCGCGGCCAGATCGAAAAGGACGTCACCGTCGTCGACGTCTCGCCCAACGGCGACTGGAGCCAGGTCAAGGTCTGGTACGACCCGATCCGCGACCTCGGCAACACGGTCTATCCGACCAACGGCTTCATCTACCAGGACGCCCAGGCGATGAAGATCGCCATGGCCACCAGCAAGATCGCCATGGCCCAGAACGCCGTCGTGTCGGCCGCCAAGCAGGCCGCCAACCAGGTGGCGTCTTCGGTTCGCGCCTCGCCGCTGGATATCATCAGCCAGGCCGCCGATTCGACCGATCGTATCGCCGCCCTGATCGAGGCCGCCACCGGTGGCGGCGCTTCGTCCAACGACTCCAACAAGCCGAACGCGCCGCGTTGACCTGAAGCGCGGGGCGGGGCACACCCGACCCGCAGCGCCTTGCGTCACCGTCCTCGCGACCACGCCGCAAGCCTGCGTCTTCAAGGGGCGAGCCTGCCCTGACGGCGGGCTTGAAGGGCGGCGTCCATGCTGAGAATCCTCCGTCACGGCGCTCCGGGCTTCGAGGCCGGCGGCCTGTCGCCCGACTGGCGCGTGCCCGACGACGCCGTCTGGATCGAGCTGGTCGACCCCACCCGCGCCGAGGAAGTCGCCGTCGAGCAGTCGATCGGCCTCTTGCTGCCCACCCGCGAGGAAATGGCCGAGATCGAGGCCTCCTCGCGTCTGTACCAGGAGGACGGCGGCACGTTCATGACCGCCACCGTGCTGGTCAACGCCGACGGCGACCTGCCGACCTCCGCGCCCGTGACCTTCGTGCTGGCGGGCAATCGCCTGGTCACCATCCGCTATGTCGAACCGCGGGCCTTCTCGGCGTTTGCGGCCCAGGCCGAGCGCCAGCCCAGCCTCTGCCCCAACGGCCCGCAAACCTTCCTGGGCCTGCTGGACGCGGTGATCGACCGCACCGCCGACATCCTTGAGCGCACGGCCGCCGACGTCGAGCTGCAGTCGCGGACCATCTTCGGCCGCCCGCGCGGCGCGGAGTTCGAGAAGATCCTCAAAAGTCTGGGCCGCGACCAGAACATCAATTCCAAGGCTCGCGACAGCCTGGTCAGCCTGGCCCGCCTGCTCAGCTTCGCGGCCCTGGCCGAACAGTTCGACGGCGAGCGCGAGCTGCGCGATCACCTGAAATCGCTGCAGCGCGACGTCCAGTCGATCACCGACCATTCCAGCTACCTGGCCAGCAACATCACCTTCCTGCTCGACGCGGCCCTGGGGCTGATCAACATCGAGCAGAACTCGATCTTCAAGGTGTTCTCGGTGTTCTCGGTGGTCTTCCTGCCGCCGACCCTGATCGCCGGGATCTACGGCATGAACTTCGAGCACATGCCCGAGCTGCGCTGGATGGAAGGCTATCCGATGGCCATCACCCTGATGTTCATCGCCGCCGGCGTGCCGCTGCTGGTCTTCAAGCGCAAGGGCTGGCTCTGAGTCAGAGACGTAGAGCGTGAGGTCAGCCGAAACCGGTTCCCACGTTCGGCCTCACGCGCCCGCGGTCGCTTCAGCCTCTTGCGGCGAGCGTCAGCCTTGGTGTTGATGGGCCGAACGCTGGAGTTTCCGATGTCGCCCAAGTCCCTGACCGCCGCCGCCCTGGGCGCTCTGACCCTGACCGCCGCCTCTTTCGGCGCGGCCGGCGTGGCCCACGCGGCCGCGCCGCAGTTCAAGCCCACGGCCTGCGCCGGCGACTACAAGGGCGTCGACCTCAAGGTCCAGTGCGGAAACCTGATCGTCGACGAAACGCGCGGCGATCCCAAGAGCCGGCGGATCAGCGTGGCGATCGCCATCGTCAAGGCCTCGGCCCCCAGGCCCGGCCTGCCGCCGGTCGTCTATCTGCACGGCGGCCCCGGCGGCTCGGCCCTGGCGGGCCTGCCGCGCCTGCTCAAGAGCAAGGCCCAGCGCGAATTCGTCGCCATCGACCAGGACTGGATCTTCATGGACCAGCGCGGCGGCGGCCTCTCGAACCCGAACCTGAACTGCCCCGGGACCAACCTGACCGACGCCGGGCCGCCGTCCGAGAAGGACAAGGACGGCATCGTCGCCTGCATGAAGGCCTTCCAGGCCCAGGGCGTGAACCTGTCGCGCTACAACGCCGTCGAGGTGGCCAAGGACGTCCAGGACCTGCGCCAGGTGCTGAAGCTGCCGATGATCGACCTGTTCGGCGGCTCGTACGGCACGCGCATCGAGGCGGCGATCCAGACCCACGCGGCCCAGGGCGTGCGGGCGGTGGTCCAGGATTCGCCCTGGCCGCCGGAAGCCGACTGGACGGTCGGCGGGCCGGCCATGGTCTCCAACTCGATCGACATCGTCATGGCCAAGTGCGCGCTCGTCGCCGAGTGCGCCAAGCGCTATCCCGACCTGAAGGCCAAGCTGGCCGTCGTCGCCGAGCGCTGGCTGGCCGGCCCCCAGACCATTAACGGCAAGACCTACACGGCCGACGACCTGGGCGGCTATCTGATGGACGCCAGCTACTTCACCGCGGGCGTGCTGCCGCGCGACCTGTGGAAGATCATCCAGGGCGACGTCTCGCCGGTCCAGGACTTCGTCGAGAGCCGCGACTACTACAGCGAGGGCCAGTTCATGACCCACCTGTGCAAGGAGGAGATCCCGTTCGAGAGCCGCGCCGCCGTCGCCGATGGGACCGAGAAGGACCCCGTCGCCCGCCTGATGGTCGTCTCGATGCAGCGCATCCATGACGTCTGCGGCGCCATCGACGTGGGTCCGATCTCCAAGGTCGAGCAGGCCCCGGTCAAGACCGCCATCCCGACCCTGTTCCTGGCCGCCGAGATCGACCCCGGCTGCCCGCCGGAACTGACCAAGGCCGCGTCCAAGGGCTACGAAGGCTCGCAGGTCGTGATCGTCACCAACGCCACCCACGGCGTCTCGCGCAGCAGCCCCTGCGTGCGCAAGATGATCCGGGGCTTCTTCCAGGACCCGACCAAGCCGGTGGACCGCAGCTGCCTGCCGGCGGCGGATACGCCGATGGCGTTCACCTACGCGGGCTGACGCGGTTGTGCCCCTCTCCCGGCGGGAGAGGCGGGGCCCGGCGCCGCGGGTGGGGACGGCTTAGCCCGGTCCGGAAGGGGAGCTTCGTCCGCCTGCACCATTTTGGCGCCGGCCTTTGTCGACCTGACGGTAGGGCGGAAGGCGGACTTGAGGCCCGTGAGCGCCCGTCATCCCGCGCTGATCGCGCCCTCGCAACCCGATCAACTCGGCGGATTGTATTTTTCGACGAAGGCGACGGCTTCGGTCAGCATCTGCAGGCGCGTGGTCCCGCGCGATAGCCAGTGGTCCTCGCCTTTCAGCGGCACCAGGGCGACGGGCTTGCCGGCCTTCTTCAGCGCGTCGGCCATGGCCTGGCTCTGCTCGAAGGGCACGATGGTGTCGTCCTCGCCGTGGATCAGCAGAATCGGAATGTCGGCCTTATCGGCCAACTGGACTGGCGAGATCGCTTTCAGGTCGGCTTGCTTGCGCTCGTCGCCCATGAAGCGCAGCCAGTAGCGCATCGAGGTCGTCCGGCGCGGATCGTTCTCGTCGATGGCCAGCATCCGGCCAGGATTGGACGGCCCGGTGCCTTCCCGGGCGCATTGTAATGCGCCTCGGTTACTTCCGTCTCTCGCTGTCGGACCTTCCCAGACCGGGTCGATCGGGGCGGCCGTCGATACCTGCTCCCCGACGCCATCGCCCCGCATGCAGATGCGGCCGGGCCGGAGGACGGTGCGCCGTACGACGTTGAGGTCGGACGGTCCGGCCACGGACACCGCGCAGCGATAGGTCCCGCGATCCAGGGTCGCGCCGGCCAGGGCCGCATAGCCGCCATAGGAAGCGCCCATGATGCAGACGCGCTTGGGGTCGACAATTCCCTGTCGGGCCAGCTCGCGGACGCCGTCCGACAGGTCCGTCTGCATCTTGCGGCCCCACTCGCCGAAGCCGGCCTTGATGAAATCCTCGCCGAAGCCCTGCGAGCCTCGGAAGTTCGGCTGCAGCACGGCATAGCCGCGGGAGGCCAGGGCCTGGCTCCACCAGTCATAGCCGGGCGTGGCGCGGCCCTCCGGTCCGCCGTGCGGCAGCACGATGAGCGGCAGGTTCCTGGCTTCGCGGCCGCGCGGCAGGGTCAGATAACCGGTAATCGTCAGGCCGTCGGCGGCCTTGTAGCTGATCGTCTGGACAGGAGAGACGGTCGTGGCGTCGATACCTTTATAGGCGGGACCCAGCACCCAGCCGCGGCGGGTGTTCAGGTCGACCAGCGCGAACGATGGCCCTTCGGCGGGCGAGTCGACCCGCAACACCAGCCGCCGCCAGCCCTGGGACGCCGAGTGCAGGGTGACGCGGGCGTCCCTGAACGGCTTGACCGCCGACCACCAGGCCGACTGCAGCGTCGGGGCGAAGAAGTCGTAGGTTATCTCGCCGCGCTCCAGCCGATAGCCACCGACCAGCTTCAGGGTCTGGGGGTCGTGCAGCAGGCCGTCGAAGACCATGTCGTCGGGCAGGGTCTCATGCTGGCCGTCGGGGCGATACTCACGCAGGGCGTCCTCGCCATAGCCGCGGCGGACCAGCACCGACTTGCCGTCGCGACCGAAGCCGGCCAGCCCGTAAGAGCCCATCGGCGCATCGGCCTTGTCGATGGTCTTCCATGTGGAGCCGACCTTCATCAGCAGGCTCCAGCGACCCGTTTGGTCGTCATACATGGATTGCGCAACCGGCTCGCCGGCCGCGTCGACAAGCCAGCCGTCGGTGCCGTAGCGCACGCCATTGTCCAGCATCTTGAGGGCGTTGGTGCGCAGATTGAGACGGAACAGGGTGTCGGTTCCGACGCCGCGCATCATGTGGACGCCCTCGAGGAAGACGATGGGGTCGCCCTTGATCATGCGAACCTGCGGCGGCCCCACCACGATGTTCAAGGTGTCCTTGACCCCCGATAGCAGGGGCTTCTGCACGTTCTCCCGAACGTCGAAGTTCGAGGCCAGGAAGTATTCGCGGGCTGGGCCTTTGAAGGCCGCGCCCTCGCTGGCGACGGACGAGACCAGGATGACGTTGTTCTCGCCCGCCCAGGTGACGCTGCGCAGCTTCTTGTCGCCCACGGCGATGCCCGCCAGGCCGCCGCCCTCGGTCTTGCGGATGGTCAGGAAGCGCTGCTCGCCGTCCGTGGTGATCACCGCCAGCTTCGAGCCGTCCGGCGAGATCTGCACGTCCTCGATGTTGGGCAGGGCCCCGAATCTGGCGAGGTCGGGCTTGTCGTCAGCCGCGGCCGGTGTCGCCAACCAAAGGGAAGCGATCGCGCCCGCCGTCAGCAGCACCTTCCACATCTCGCCCTCCCGGTTCTCGATAGCGGAAGAGTTTGACCAGTATGTCGGTCTTGTAAACCGCAAGTTGATCTCAGCGGCGGCCCGCGGCTCTTGCCGCGCGCCAATGTCCGCCTCGATCTAGAAGCGTGATTTCATAGCGCTCACATCTTCTTCTTGAGCGGCAGCAGGTCCGGATACACCGCGTCCCGCTTCTGCGCCTTGGCCGCGAACGCCTCGGCCATGTGCGGGCCGCTGAACATGCCCGTCTGCCAGGTGGCGATGTAGTCGAGGCCGTCGGCGATCGAGTGGTCGCGGGCGTAGTTGATCATCACCTTGCTGCCGGCCACGGCCAGGGGCGACTTCTCGGCGATCTCGCGGGCGGTCGCCAGGGCATGGTCCACCAGGGCCTCGTGGGTGTCGAAGAGCGCGTTGACCAGGCCGATGTCGCGCGCCTTGGCGGCCGGCAGGCGGCGGCCGGTATAGGCCAGCTCGCGCACCCAGCCTTCGGGGATCAGCTTGCACAGGCGCGGGAAGGTGCCGACGTCGGCGGTCATGCCGATATTGATCTCCTGGATCGAGAAGAAGGCGTCGGTCGTGGCGTAGCGGATGTCGCAGGCGCTGACGAAATCGACCGCCCCGCCGATGCAGCCGCCCTGGATGGCGACGATCACCGGCATCCGCGCCTTGTCCAGGCAGGCGAAGGTCTCCTGCAGGTGATGGACGAAGCGGCGGAAGCTCTCGGCCGCCACCCAGCGGTCGGCGTCCTGGCGGGCGGTGACGCCCTCGTCGTCAGTGAAGACCGACAGGTCCATGCCGGCGCTGAAGTGCTTGCCGGTCGAGGAGATGACGATGCAGCGGGCGCGGGCGTTGTCGTCGATGTCGCGGACGATGGCCGGCAGCTCGTTCCAGAACGGCCGGGTCATGGTGTTCATGGCCTCCGGGCGCTTGAGCTGAATGTGCGCGACGCCGGCCTCGATCTCGACCTTGAAACAGCTGTAGTCCGCCTGGCCGCTCATGACCGCCTCCCTCTGTGTTTGCCCGACTATCGGCCGGGCGCGAGGCGGGGACAACGATGACCCTACGGAAGAGCCTTCAGAGATCCACGACCTCGCACTTCAGGACCGCGCGGATGCGGTCGGCGACGATCTGGCGGTGGCAGCAGTTGGGATCGTCCTCGTAGCAGAGCAGAGCGATACGCTTGTCCCTGGCCAGTTCGGTGGCCTGGGCGAGGGCCAGCACCGCCTCCGGCTCCTCGAGGTGGGCGTTGAAGATCGCTCGCATCTCGTCGGTGCGGCCGGCGCGGGCGGCGTCGCGGCCGGGCTTGGGCGTGCCCAGGGCGCGCATGTGCAGATAGCCGACGCCTTCCGCGTTCAGGCTGTTTCCCAGCAGGGTCTTGGAGAAGCCGGCCTTGCGGGAGCTGGCCACCGCGCGGACGTCGATCACGAGCTCCACGTCGGCGGCCTTGAGGCGCTGGATCATCCCGCCTTGCGTGTCGGTCTCGTAGCCGATGGTCGCCAGTCTGTTCATCTGTCGTCCCTCCATGGACGCGCGCCGCTCGTGAGCCTACCTTAGACGTGTCGATCACAGGAGCCCGCCGATGGACGCGGCCGTCTTTCGCGAACCGCGCAAGCGCGCCACGCCGATCGCCGGCGGCGAGATAGCCGGCCTGGAGTTTGGGCCCACCGATCGGCCGATCGACATCGTCTTCGTCCACGCCAACGGTTTCAACGCCCAAACCTATCGAACGCTGCTTTCGCCCCTGGCCGCGAGCCTGCGGATCCTGGCGATCGACCAGCGCGGCCATGGGGCCACGACCCTGCCGGCCGATCCGGAGGGGCGGCGGTCGTGGCAGGACCTGCGGGACGATCTTGTCAGCCTGCTCGACGCCCTGGGCGGCCCGCCCGTGGTGCTGGCCGGCCACTCGATGGGCGGCACGGTCAGCCTGCTGGCCGCCGCCGAGCGGCCGGAGCGGGTCAAGGGTCTCCTCCTGCTCGACCCCGTGATCATGCCCTGGCTCGCGGTGCTCTACGCCAAGGCGCCTTGGGCCGCGCGCGGGCTGTGGAAGCGGATGCCGATGGTCCAGTCCGCCCTCCGCAGACGGTCGGTGTTCGACAGCCGCGAGGCCGCCTTCGCCGCCTACAAGGGCCGCGGCGCTTTCAGGACCTGGCCCGAGACCATGCTGGCCGACTATGTCGCCGGCGGGTTCGTCGAGCAGCCGGACGGCAAGGTCGAACTGGCCTGCGCCCCGGCCTGGGAGGCCTCGAACTACGCGGCCCAGGGCCACGACCCCTGGCGGGCGGTCCGTCAGGTGAGGGCGCCGGTCCGCGTCTTTAAGGCCGAGACGCACTCGACCTTCCGCGCCGGTCCCGGCTTTCCGCCGCGCGGCCGGCGGGTCGCGATCGAGACCGTCGCGGGCGCCAGCCACTTCCTGCCGATGGAGCGGCCGGACCTCGTCCGCGACGCCCTGTTCGAGATGGCGACCGGCTAGAGCGCCAGCCCCTCGACTTCATGCCGCGCCAGCGCCGCGCGGGCGGGGTCGCTGATGGGCACCACCTTGCGGGCGTCGAGGTCGAAGGTGATGGCCACCGCCTCCGAGGTCCCCCAGGGCTGGCCGGTGGCGGGATCCAGCATCCAGTGAACCACCCGCATGGTCCGGGCGTCGGTTCCGAGCAGGCCCGAGCGGATATCGATCCGGTCGCCGATCGTCGGCCAGGCCAGATAGGCGATCCGGTACTCAAGCACAGCCCCGCCCATCCGGGCGGGCCTGTGCTCGGCGTGCTCGACGACCACGTCGCGGAACGGGTGAATGAAGGCGCCGATGCCGTCCGACACCCGGCCGATGAACTGCTCGGCCCGCATTCGTCCGTAAACGTCGCAATCGCTCGGCAGCAGGCCGCCCAGGCCGATGCGGGAAAGCTTCAGGGCGTCGGCGCGGGCAAGGCTGGCCGTCGGGGTGAACGGCGACAGGTCGACGCTGCGCGCTCGCGCCTTCTCCGGAACCTCGACCATCAGGGCCTGGGCGCGCCCGCGGGCGATCTTCGGCCAGGGGAACGGCTGGCCCTCGCGCGGGGTGGCGTGGACGACGGTGGTCTGGAAGGTGGCCGCCAGTTCGCCGGACGCCGGATGGATCAACAGCTGCAGCAGCCGCGCCTCGGTCTCGCCCATCTCGATCACCCCGCCCAGCATGGTGAGCGGCGCGCCGGCGTGGGCCTCGCGCAGAAAGCGGATGTGGTGCTCCTTGACCAGCAGGGTGGCGTTGGCGTGGGGGGAGAAGGCGTGGGGCAGGCCCAACTCGGCGGCGAGGCCGATCAGCCCTTCCTGGGCGCGGACCACGTAGTGGCGCACGTTCATGTGCCCCATCTCGTCGCAGTCCCAGGTGTTGACCCCGCCGCGCCAGATCTCGACGCCAGGGAGACCCTCAGCGGCCGTCATGGCGCGGCTCCTTGAAGACAGGAAGGGGGCCAGATCTCGACGCCAGGAAGCGGCTCTGCGGTCGTCATGGCGGCGAAACTCGAACGGCGTTGAACGGTCGTTCGAGTCTAGCGGCTGCGGCGAGCTTGGCTAGAGGGGCTCAGCGCTTGCCCTCGGCCGGATCGCCGGCCGGGCCCTTGAAGGTGTTCCCGACCTCGGTCGCGTCCGGGCCGTCGGGACCGGCGCGCTTGCGGGATTCCTCGCCGGTCTTCTGGACGCTGTCCTTGCCGCCCAGGGCGGTGAAGTCGCCCAGCGACTCGGCTTCGTTGGCCTTGCGGCCGTCGGTGTTGGGTTGCTCGGCCATGCCGTTCTCCTTGGTGCCCAAGAACAACAGGAGGCGGGCGCGGATGTTCCGCTACGCGTCTTTACAGGCCGCGCACAGGCCGTGGGCCTCGATGGTCACGCCGGTCAGGGCGTAGCCGGCCGCGGCGCCGGCGGCGATGATCTCGGCGCTGGCCTTGGGCTCGATCTCGCGCGTCGCCCCGCAGCAGTCGCAGATCAGGAAGGCGGCGGCGTGGCCGTCGGCCTCCTTGCGGCAGGCGACATAGGCGTTGAGGCTCTCGATCCGGTGGGCGAAGCCCTGCTTCTCCAGGAAGTCGAGCGCGCGATAGACGGTCGGCGGCTTGGCGGGCGGGCCCGAGCCCCCGAAAGTCGAGATCAGGTCATAGGCCTTCACCGGCTGGCCGGCTTCCAGCAGCAGCTCCAGCACGCGGCGGCGCGGGGCGGTCAGGCGCTGGTCGGCGGCGGCGCAGCGGGCCTCGGCGGCGGCGAGCTCGGCCGCCAGCGCCGCGCCGGCGACGCCGTGATGATCGTGATCGTGTCCGCAGGAAGCGCCGTGGGCCATGGCCAAGAGGTAGAGGGCCGGACGCCCCCGCGCAACCTTGGCCTTGTGACGCGCCGGTTCAGAACAGCGGCGCGCCGACCAGATTGGCCTCGGCGGTGCAGCGGGCCGCATCAAGCGGCGCGGCCTTGGCGCGGGCTTCGTCGGACTCGGCGCGGACCGCGGCGAGGTCGGCCGTGAAGGCGTCGGAGCTCCACAGCGCGGCGAACAGGCTCTCGGCGTTGCGCTGGCCGGCCGCGACGGAGCTGGCGTTGTGGACGCCGCAGATCACCCGGCTCTCGCCGTAGCCGCGGGCGCGGGCCAGGATGGCGTTCGAGCGATCCGGCGCGACCTCGGCCAGCAGCAGCCCGACCGTCCAGCCCCAGGTGGCGTGGCCCGACGGATAGTCCGGCGAGAAGCGGAAGCCGAGGCTCGGCTTGATGCAGATCGGCGCGTCTTCCGACAGGTAGGGGCGGGGGCGGCGGTACTTCAGCTTGGGCCCCGCCACCGCCGAGCGCACGTCGCGGCTCATGCGCATCAGCATGGCCGCCAGCTTGGGATTGGTCTCGCGGGTGGGGGTGTAGCCGAGCGCGCAGGCGTAGGCGTCGAGGATCTTCTCCTCGGCGTTGTCGGCCTGGGCCAGGGACCAGCGCGGGGTGTCCTTCAGGGCGCGGGTGGCCAGGAAGATCTGCCGGTCCTTCTCCGCCTGGGGCGAGCCCTTGGCGGGCGGCGGCGGGACGTGGTCGCGGGCGTCGAACGCGCTCTTGGGCAGGTAGCGCGGATAGGTTCCCGCATCGCCGCTCAGGGTGGCGCAGCCCGACAGGGCCAGAACGGCGACGACGGCCAATGCGCGCATGAAAAAGGTCCCCGGAATCGCTTCCGGGGACCCTGCATTCTCAGCGGATGCTGAGCAAGCTTACTTGCCGAACAGCTTGTTCCAGCGCGGCTTTTCACGGCCGTCCCAGGCCTTGCGCCAGTAGGCGTCGCTGGCGATCAGCGGAACCACGGTGGTGGCCTCGGCGAACACCATCTGCTCGTAGGTGGTCGAGACCTTGCCCCACGAGGCGGCTTCCTTCAGCGTCGACGACGAGCAGGCGCCGTCGCGCACGTCGGCGACCGTGATCTGGATGGCGTACTTGTGCATGTCGGCCTCGACGCCGAGGATCTCGGCGCAGACGACGGTGTCCTGGGCGAAGTTCTTGGGCACGCCGCCGCCGACCATGAACAGGCCCGTGGTGCCGGCCGCGATCTTGACGTCCGTCAGTTCACGGAAGTCGGCGACCGCGTCGATCATCAGGTAGGGCTGCTTGGCGGCGATCTTTTCCTTCTGGTGCTTGACCAGGCCAAAGCCGGCCGAGCTGTCGACGAAGGCCGGGCAGAAGATCGGCACGCCTTCCTCATAGGCCGTCTGGATCAGCGAGCCCGGCTTCTTGGCGTTGCCTTCCGACAGCCACTTGCCCATCTCCCAGATGAACTCGCGCGACGAATAGGCGCGCGGCTCCAGCTGGTTGCAGATCTCCAGGATCGTGTGATCGCAGTTCTGGAGCTCTTCCTCGTCGATATAGGTGTCGTAGATGCGGTCGATGTAGTTGTCGCGCAGCACGTTGTCGTCTACCGGGCCCGCGGCCTGGTAGTGCTTGAAGCCGAGGGCTTCGAAGAAGTCCATGTCGACGATGCTGGCGCCGGTGGCGACCACGGCGTCGATCATGCCGTTCTTCACCATGTCGCGGTAGACGTGCATGCAGCCGCCGGCCGAGGTCGAACCGGCCAGGATCAGCCAGGTCGAGCAGCCCTTGTCGGCCAGGGCCATGTTGAAGATGTCGGCCGCGCGGGCGGTGTCGCGCGAGCTGAACGACATCTTGCGCATCGAGTCGATGATCGGACGCGCGTCGAAGGACGTGATGTCGACGTGCTCGACGACGGTCTGAAGGAGTTCGGCCTTGGTGTTCGGAACGGGAGCGTTCATGACAGAGGGTCCTCTGAGGGTGAGCGCCCGTCGTGACCCGAGAACCCGCCGGGACGGAGCGACCGGCGAGAGGGTTTCGTCAATGGAGGCGGCTATATAGCGGCTTTGCGAAGTTTTTTAAGTCTTTCCGTGAGCGACGGCGCAAACAGGCCCAGAACAACGGCCAGAGCCAGCAGCGACACAAGGTCGCTGGCCTTTTCGGCCCCGCTTCGGACGATGCGGGCGCGATAGGTGTGCTGGCCCGGCTCGGCCACGAACGACAGCTGGGCGAGGGATCCATAGGCCGTCGAGGCGACGACCGGATCGCGCCCGCGCTGCACGCGCCCCACCTCCCAGGTGGGGAAATAGAACTTGCCCAGCACGATGCGCGTCGGCCGCTCGGCCTCGACCGCGATGGCCACCGTGCCGTCCGGGAAGGTGCTGGCCGCCGTCACCTTGGCGCCGCTGTCGACCGGCGCGGCCAGCGGAATGTCCTTCAGGCCCGACAGGCCGGGATAGTCGGCGTTCAGGCGCGGATCATAGAAGTTCAGCGCGGCGGGGAAATGCTCGTCCGGCGCGCGCAGGGCCGCCAGCCGCCTGCCCGTCTCCGGATCGGCGAAGCCGGGCGCCGCGAAGTGGAAGACATAGGCGGACTGGGTCAGCATGAAGCCTTGCCACAGCAGCGGCGCGGCGACGACGGCGGCCAGGGGCGGCAGGATCCAGCGGCGGCCGTGGGCGAAGGCCAGGGCGACCGCGGCGACGGCCGCGAAGTCCACGGCGACCAGGACGCGATACGGGAACTGCGCCTTGTTCAGGATCACGGCCAGGGGCGAGTGCCAGATCCAGGGAATGGCGTACAGCGCAACGCCGCCCAGGGCCGCGGCGGCCCAGGCGATCGCCTCGCCGGACCGGGCCTCGCGGCGGACGGCGAGGGCGGCGACCAGGGCGGCCAGGGCGAGGGCCCCCATGCCCCAGCCGAGGAACGCCATCGAGGTCGAGAACGGCTTCTGCGGCCACAGGTCGGGCCTGAGCAGCGACCAGTTATAGGGATCGGTGGCGGCGGTGCCCCACATATGGTCCATGGTCGACGCCGACTGCAGCAGCGTGGCCGGACCCAGGTAGAAGGCCGCGAGGGCGAGGCCGAGCGCCGCCCCGGCCGCGCCCCGAACCACGACCATCAGCCGCGCCTCGGCCGGCGCCGACCAGACGAGATAGAGCGCATAGGCCGGCAGCACGCCCACCGTCGCCAGCATGGCGATGATCGGATGCGACAGGACGAGGGCGGCGTAGGACACCGCCAGCGCCGGGGTCCAGCGCCACGAGCGGACGGCGCGCTCCAGGCTGGCGGCCAGCAGCGGCAGGACGATATAGGCCACGGTCTCGCCCAGGGCGCCGCGCACGAAGACGCAGAGCTGGTGATAGGGCGCGAGCATGTAGAGCGCGGCCGCGGCGAGGGCGGTCCACGGCCCCGTCTTCGGCCGCAGCCAGGCGAACATGGCCAGGCCCGAGGCGGTGATCGTCAACGCGTCCAGCCAGGCCAGGATCAGGCCCGGGTGCGCGCCCTCGGGCAGCACCGCCCCGACCAGGGCCGCGGCGTAGAAGGCCAGCGGCGGGTAGAAGTAGAACGACGAGGCGCCGAATCCCGCCATCGCGCCCGCCAGCCAGCGCGGCGGGAAGTGGCCCTCGCGCAGGGCGGCGTTGAACTCGGCGATCCAGACGGTGTTGTAGCTGTAGCTGTGCGTCCATCCGGCGCCCTGGTCCAGGGAGCCGCGCGCGGACGCCAGCCCCAGACCGACACAGACCAGGATGGCCAGTGTCCAAACCCTGATGAGTGAGCGCACGCAAGAGCCTTTCGAAACGCGGGAGAGGCGGTTTTGCAAACTCTACCAGGGGGTGTCTAGCCCGGTCGCGTCGACCTGGCGCTCAACGAAAAAAGGGACCGGGCGAACCCGGTCCCTTGAGGGTCTTGTCCGATCGGCTCAGCGACGGCGCTTGCGCTTGCCGGCCGAGCCCTTGGGACGCGAGAAGCGGACGATCTTGCGTTCTTCCGTCTCCTGACGAACGACCGGGATCGAGCGCTTGGCCAGGCCGTACATCGAGGCCATCGGCGCGTCTTGGACTTCCGCGGTGTCGGTCTCTCCGAAGCCGTTGAAGCGGGTGTTCATCGCCACGCCATAGGCGCCGAGCATGCCGATCTCGATATAGTCGCCCTCGTCGACGCTTTCCGGCAGGTAGAAGGGGCCGGGCATGTGGTCGACGCTGTCGCAGGTCGGGCCGTAGAAGCGGAAGGGCTTGAGGCCCTCTTCCACCACTTCGCCGTTCTTGCGGTACAGCTTCACCGGGAAGGGCCACTTCATGTGCGCGGCGTCGAACAGCGAGCCGTACGACCCGTCGTTCAGATAGAGCGCGTCGCCCTTCTTCAGCTCGACCTTGACCAGCAGCGACGAGGCCTCGGCGACCAGGGCGCGGCCCGGCTCGCACCAGAGCTCGGTGGTCTCATGGACCATCATCTCGGCGAAGCCGCGGTCGATGGCCGCCAGATACTCGGAGAGATCCGGCGGGACCATGCCCGGATAGATCGACGGGAAGCCGCCGCCGACGTCGACGACATCGGCCAGCACGCCGGCGCGCACCAGGGCGCGGGAGGCCTGGGCCATCGCCGCCTGGAACGCCGTCGGGCGCATGCACTGGCTGCCGACGTGGAAGCTGACGCCCATCAGGTCCTGGGTGGCGCGACGGGCGGCCAGCAGCAGGGCCGGGGCGTTGTGCATCTCGACGCCGAACTTGCCCGACAGGCTGTAGGCCGCGCCCTCGGCCTGGACGCCCATGCGGACGATCAGGTTCAGGTCCTTGGCGTTGCCCGTGGAGTCCAGGATCTTGGCCAGCTCTTCGTGGGTGTCGAACGAGAAGGTCTTCACGCCGTGGTCGAAATAGGCGGCGGCGATCGCCGCCCGGCTCTTGACCGGGTGCATGAAGGCCATGCGCGAGCCCGGGGCCTCGGCGGCCACGAGTTCGATTTCGTTCAGCGACGCGACGTCGAAGGACCGCACGCCGGCCTGAGCCAGCTCACGGATCACCCACGGCGAAGGATTGGCCTTCACCGCGTAGAAGACGTCGCCTTTAAATTCGGACTGGAACCAGCGCGCAGCTACGGAAACCGCGTCAGGCCGCACGAGTGCGACGGGACGTTCCGGTGACCGCTCACGGACCAGGTCCAGGGGCGAATGGTACGTGCGCAATTCACGTAACCCCCTGTTGGAAGTTAAACCCAGGCCGGCGTTAGCAGCGTTTAGAGGACTTCGGGTCCGCCGGAGCCGTGCGAAATAGGGGCATTGATCCGGGATGTAAAGACCCTTTTGCGGCTCCGTTTGGGACGAATTGTTCCACCTGGCCGCGTGGGGCGAGGACGGGGGCTAGTTCGCAGCCGGAAACGGCTCCAGCGTGGAAAATTGCGCCCCTTAAGCGCGGCCGGTCAGCGGCGTTCGAACGCGCTTCGGGGCTCGGCCTGTCACAAATCCATTGCGAACCTGCCCCAAACGGTTGATCGCATTTCCCAAGCTGTGAAACCACGTTAAGGATTCGCCCCGACCATGACGTCGGACCCTGTTCTCTCGATCCGCGCCGCCTCCAAGACCTTCGGGTCCCGTCGCGCGCTGGACGCCGTCTCCCTCGATGTGAATCGGGGCGAGATGATCGCGCTCATCGGCCCGTCGGGCTCGGGCAAATCCACGCTGCTGCGCTCGATCGACGGTCTGCAGACCATCGACGAGGGGGAGGGAGCCATCTCGGCCTTCGGCGGCCCGGTCCAGGCCAAGGGCAAGGTGTCGGGCGAGGTGCGCCAGGCGCGCATCCGCATCGGCTTCATCGCCCAGCAGTTCAATCTGGTCGGCCGCCTATCCCTGTTCAGCAATGTGGCCCTCGGTTCGCTCGGGCGCATCCCGCTGCTGCGCGGCCTGTTTGGCCAGTGGCCCAGGGAGACGCGCGAGGCGGCCATGGCGGCCCTCGCTCGCGTTGGCGTCGCCGACTATGCCGCCCAGCGCGCCAACACCCTGTCGGGCGGCCAGCAGCAGCGCGGCGCCATCGCCCGGGCCCTGGTCCAGAAGGCCAAGATCATCCTGGCCGACGAGCCGGTGGCCTCGCTGGACCCGGTCTCGGCCCGCAAGGTCATGGAGATCCTGCGTGATCTCAATCAAACCGATGGCCTGACGGTCGTCGTAACCCTGCACCAGGTGGACTACGCCCTGCGCTATTGCGACCGGGTCGTGGCCCTGAAGGCTGGGAAGAAGGTCTATGACGGCCCGGCGTCCGGCCTGAACCGCGAAAAACTCATCGACATCTACGGCCCGGAATTCGAGGACGTGTTCTGGGAAGGAGCCCCGCAATGATCAACCGTCGTTCGGCCCTCGTGATCGCCGCCGGCTTGTCCGCCCTGGCGCTGGCCTCCTGCGGCAAGGCTCCGCAGACGCCCGCCGACAAGGACACGGTCACCTTCTCGATCCTCTCGACCGAGTCGGCCCAGAACATGGAGAGCTACTGGAAGCCGATCCTGGCCGACATGGAGAAGCAGACCGGCCTCAAGGTGAAGCCGTTCTTCTCGTCGAACTATTCGTCGCTGATCGTGGCCATGGGCGCCAAGCAGACGGATCTCGGCTGGTTCTCGAACCAGTCGGGCCTGGAAGCCGTGCGCCGCTCGAACGGCGAAGTCTTCGCCCGCACCTTCGATCCGTCGGGCACCGACGGCTACAAGTCGGTGATCATCGTCCCGGCGGGCAGCAAGATCCAGTCGGTCCAGGACCTGCTGAAGTGCGACAAGTCGCTGAACTTCGGCATCGGCGACAAGAAGTCGACCTCGGGCACCCTGGCCCCGATGACCTACGTCTTCATCCCGGCCAACAAGAAGCCCGAAGAGTGCTTCAAGACCGTGATCAGCGCCAACCACCAGGCCAACCTGTTCGCCGTGGCCAACGGCAAGCTGGACGCGGCGACCAACAACTCGACCGCCATCGGCCTGTCGAAGGCGCGCGGCGAGGGCGTGACCGACAAGATCCGGGTGATCTGGCAATCGCCGACCCTGCCCGAGGACCCGATCGTCTGGCGCAAGGACCTGGATCCCGCGATCAAGGAAAAGCTGCGCCAGTTCTTCCTGACCTACGCCCAGGGCGATACGCCCGAGGCTGAACAGCAGCGCGGCTACCTGAAGAAGCTCAGCATCGGCGGCTTCAAGCCGGCCGACGACTCGCACCTCCTGGTCGTGCGCGAGATGGAGGCCACCGAGCAGCTGGGCCTGGCCCGCGAGGCCGGCGACCAGGCCAAGATCGCCGACGCCCAGAAGGCGCTGGACAAGATCAAGGCCGAACGCGTCGCCGCCGAAGGCAAGGCGGGCCTCGCCGCCACGCCCGCGAACTGAGGACTGGCATGAGCGACGCGACCATCCCGGCGCCGCCCAAGCGCTCGGCCTCGGCCCTGGCCTTCGACACCCTGCTGTGGGGCGGGGTGATCCTGCTGCTGATCGTCAGCTTCAAGCCGGCCGAGATCGACAAGTTCCCGCAGCTATTCACCGACACCGAGCGGACCGGCAACTTCGCCAAGCTGTTCTTCAAGCCGTTCACCGACCCGGCCCTGTTCCTGTCGATGGACTGGGGCCTGTTCATCGGCAAGATGTGGCAGACCATCCAGATGGCGCTGTGGGGCACGGCTCTGGCGATCATCGTGGCGATCCCGCTGGGTCTCCTGGGCGCGCGCAACATCGCGCCGGTGTGGATCCAGCAGCCGGTGCGCCGGGTGCTCGACCTGATCCGCTCGATCCCCGACCTCGTCGTGGCGCTGATCTTCATCACCGCCGTGGGCCTTGGCCCCTTCGCCGGCGTCATGTCGATCATGTTCAACACCGGCGGCGTGCTGGCCAAGCTGTTCGCCGAAGCCGTCGAGTCGATCGACAAGGGCCCGGTCGAGGGCGTGCGCGCGACGGGCGCGGTCAAGCTGCAGGAGATCATCTGGGGCGTGATCCCGCAGGTGGCTCCGCTGTGGACCAGCTACGCCCTCTACCGCTTCGAATCGTCGAGCCGCGCGGCCACCGTGCTGGGCATCATCGGCGCCGGCGGCATCGGCCAGATCCTGTTTGACTCGATCAACGCCTTCCAGTTCGACCAGACCGGCTGCATTGTCCTCGTGATCGTCGTGGCGGTGTCGATGATCGACCTGCTGTCGCAGATCATCCGTACGCGGCTTCTGTAGTCTTTCGAGACAAATCTTCCCGCGCCTCCCTCGCCATCCGGCGGGGGAGGCGTTTTCGTTTGCGCGCCAACCGTCGGTGAGCGGACGTTTCCCGCGAAGTCTTGTTGCCGGAACGCCACAGCTTAAGGCCTTGAAAACACTTGTCGCTCGGCTGTCACAAATCGGTGGCGGAAGCGTCACGGACCCCCGGTAAGCCCGGCGTCAACCTGATCCACCTCGATGGGTGAGAGGACAGGGGCGCCTTTCAAGGGGAATTCTCAGATGAGCATCAAGACCTCGCTGGTCGCCGGTTCGGCGCTGGCCGTCGCGCTCGCGATCGGCATGGGCGCGACCGCCCAGGCCCAGGACATGAGCTACAAGTGGAGCGGCGCTCCGCAGTTCAGCAACGACGACACCGCGTTCAAGGTCCGTGGTCGGATCCTGTTCGACTACGTCGGCCAGGACATCAAGCGCGACGGCCCCGGCGGCGATTTCAAGACCAGCAACGCCCGCGGCCGCCAGGCCTTCCTCGGCGTCGAAGGCAAGCTGAACAGCTACTTCGCCTACAAGCTCGAAGGCGGCGCGGTGAACGGCGGTTCGTGGGGCTGGGATGACGCGGTCATCGAATACAAGCCCAGCGAGCCGGTCTCGATCCTGTTCGGCAACGTCAAGGTCGCCGGCCTCGAGAACCTGACCTCGACCCGCTTCACCACCTTCATGGACCGCGGTCCGTACGGCGACTTCGGCGTCGACAGCTACCTGCTGGGCGTGGTCGGCAAGTACAGCGGCTACAACTACTCGATGTCGCTGGGCGTCCAGGGCGCCAGCCTGAACAGCACCGACGTCAACAACGCCAGCGCCGACTCCAAGGAGCGCCTGACGGTCACCGCTCGCGGCCACTACGCGCTGCTGAACACCGACGCCGACAAGCTGCACCTGGCCGTCTCGTATCGTTACCGCAACCGCGGCGACGAAGGCCTGTTCGCCTACACCGGCCGCACGAACACCGCCTACAGCAACGCCACGTTCTACACGACCGGCGCCATCGGCAACCGCGACAAGACCGTCGCCGTCGAAGGCGCCTGGGTCCACGGCTCGCTGTCGGTCCAGGGTGAGTATTCGAACATCGACGTGACCCGCGCGGGCACGGCCGGTGACGATCCGACGATCAAGGTCGGCTACGCCTTCGTCAGCTTCTGGCCGACGGGCGAGACCCGCAACTACGACGCGGCCGCCGGTGAGTTCAAGCGTCCGAAGATCCTGAACCCGGTCACGGCCGGCGGCTTCGGCGGCGTGGAACTGGCCCTGCGTTACGACATGGCCGACACCCGCGACGCCTACAAGACCCTGAAGGTCAAGCCGGCCACGTCGCAAGCCGGCGAGTACACCGGCTGGACCTTGGGCGTGAACTACTACCCGACGTCGTACGTCCGCTTCCAGGCGAACTACACGGACGGCAAGGTCGACAACTACGGCCCGAACCAGGACTTCGACGTCAAGCAGTTCCAGCTGCGCGCCCAGCTCGACTTCTAAGCGTCGCCACCCTTCCGGGCGGGCCGCGCGACGGCTCGCCCCTCCCCCTTCTCCTCTAGGAGTTCGTCATGAAGAAGCTTATGTCCTGCGCGGCCGCCGCCGTGGCCCTGTCGGGCCTGGCCGCCGCCCCCGCCCACGCCGCCCGCGACTACGTCTGGGCCGCCGGCTCCTCGACCGTGTTCCCGTTCGCCACCCGCACCGCCGAAAACTTCGCCAAGAAGTCCGGCAAGAAGGCTCCGAAGGTCGAAAGCCTCGGCACCGGCGGCGGCATCAAGCTGTTCTGCTCGGGCACGGGCGAAGGCTTCCCCGACATCGCCAACGCCTCGCGTCCGATGAAGAAGGCCGAGTTCGACGCCTGCGCCGCCAAGGGCGTCAAGGACATCATCCAGATCAAGATCGGCTTCGACGGCATCGTGATCGCCACCGACAAGGACGGCGCCGACTACAACTTCAAGACCGAGAACCTCTACATGGGTCTCTCCAAGACGGTCCTGAAGGGCGGCCAGTTCGTCGCCAACCCGCACAAGACCTGGGACGACGTGGCCGGCGGCCTGCCGGGCAACCGCATCCAGGTCTACGGCCCGCCGCCGACCTCGGGCACCCGCGACGCCTTCGTCGAACTGGCCATCGAGGCCGGCGCCCGCAAGTACCCGACCCTGGACGCGATCCGCTCGGACAACGAAAAGAAGTTCAAGTCGCTGGTCGACCCGCTGCGTAACGACGGCTGGATCGACGCCGGCGAAAACGACAACGCCATCGTCGGCACCCTGACCAAGACCCCCGGCTCGCTGGGCGTCTTCGGCTGGTCCTACCTCGAAGAGAACATGGACAAGATCAAGGGCGCGACCGTCAACGGCGTGCGTCCGTCGGCCCAGACCATCTCGGACGGCTCCTACCCGCTGTCGCGCACCCTGTTCATCTACGTGAAGAAGGCCAACATCGGCGTCACGCCGGGCCTGGAAGAATTCCTGAAGGAGTTCACCTCGGACGCAGCGACGGGCCGTGGCGGCTACCTGCAAGGCCGTGGTCTGATCCCGCTGCCTCCGGGCCAGCACGACGCCCAGAAGGGTGTCGTCAACAACAAGACCGTGATGGGCCGTCCGGCCGCCTAATCGGCGCGCTAGAAGACACTCACGCCAGATCGACGCCGTGGTCCTATGGGCCACGGCGTTTTTCTTTGTATAGTAAGCGAGCCGGGCCGCTTTTCGCCGCCCCGCCGCGGTCGCCGTCCGGCGACGCGTCCCCGACCCTGAAGGGCCATGATCCTCGTCGCGCTCGCCGTCGTCTTCCTCCTCGTTCTGCTGAACGGGGTTTTCGCCATGTCCGAACTGGCCGTTGTCTCGGCCCGCAAGGCCCGCCTGCAAGGCTTCGCCGAGCGGGGCGACAAGGGGGCCAAGCTGGCCCTCGACATGGCCGAGCACCCCACGCGGTTCCTGTCGGCCGTGCAGGTCGGCATCACCCTGATCGGCATCTTCGCCGGCGCCTATGGCCAGGCCACCATCGCCGGGGCCCTGGACACCTGGGTCGAGCACAACGTGCCGGCCGTGGCCAAGTACTCCGAGGCCATCGCCACCGGCGTCGTCGTCGTCGGCCTGACCTATGTCTCGGTGATCCTGGGCGAGCTGGTGCCCAAGCGCCTGGCCCTGATCTTCCCCGACGCCATCGCCCGCCGCATGTCGCCGTTCCTGGCCGTGATGGCCACGGTGCTGCGTCCGTTCGTGACCCTGCTGACCGTCTCGACCGCCGGCGTCCTGCGCCTGATGGGCGTGCGCGACGAGCGCAACAACAGCGTCACCACCGAGGAGGTCGAGGCCGTCCTCGCCGAGGGCGCCGACGCCGGCCTGATCGAGCCCGAGGAGCGGGCGATGATCAACGAGGTCCTGCGCCTGGGCGACCGCCCCGTCCGCGTGGCCATGACCCCGCGCCGCGACCTCTTCTGGGTGTCGCTGGCCGACGATCCGCAGACCATCCTGTCGGAGATCCGCGCCAGCGCCCACTCGCGCATCCTGGTCGCCACCGAGGACGACCTGGACGGCGACATCGGCGTGGTCCTGAAGAAGGACCTGCTGGACGCCTGCCTGGCCGACGAGCCCCTCGACCTGAAGGCCCACGTCCAGCAGCCGGTCGCCATTCCCGAGACGATGTCGCTGCTGAAGGCTCTGGCGGTCTTCAAGCAGACCAGCCTGCACATGGCCCTGGTCGTCGACGAGTTCGGCTCGCTGCAGGGCGCGATCACGCCGCTGGACCTTCTGGAAATGATCGCCGGCGACTTCCCCGAGGATCACGACGACGACGAGACCCGCATCATCCGTCGCGACGACGGCAGCTGGCTGATCGACGCCCGCCTCGACATCCAGGAACTGAACGATCACCTGGGCGAGAACTTCGAGGCCGACGGCGGCTACCACACCGTGGCCGGCCTGATCCTCGACCGCCTGGGCCGCATCCCCAGCGAGGGCGAGCACCTGAGCATCGGCGGCTTCGACCTGGAGATCGTCGACATGGACGGCTCGCGGATCGACAAGGTCATCGTCAAGGCCGGCAAGCGGAAGAAGGACGAGGCCGAGGGATAGGCGTCTCGTCCGTCTGGATCCGCGCTGCGGCTTTCCCCCGCGGAGGTCTGGCGTGGTCGCGGGCGCGCCCTAGTCTGGGCCGACGGCAACGCAGGAGTCCCGGCCATGATCATCGTTCTCGGCGAGGTTCTCGTCGCCCCCGAACACCGCGTGGCGGCGATCGCCGTTGGCCTTGAGCACTGCGAACGCTCGCGCGGCGAGCCGGGATGCCTGTCGCACGACTGCTTCATCGACGCGGCCAATCCCGATCGCCTGCAGTTCGTCGAGCGCTGGCAGGACCTGGCCGCCCTACAGGCCCACTTCGCGGTCCCGGCCTCGGGCCTGTTCGTCAAGGAGATGCAAGGCTTCGCCGTCGCCCCGCCGAAGATGAGCATCCTGGAGGCGGCCGAGGCGATGGGACGCTGAGCTCCCTCTTCAAGAGGCGTGCTTAGATGTTGCAAGCCGACCTCGCGAGGTCGGAGCGAACCTTACATCTCTTGGAGGCTGCAGCGGACAGCCCTGCGATCGTCTCGCCGTGAGATGTAAGGATGGCTCCCGTCGCGTAGGACGGGGGGCGGCAAAGCCATCTCTCCTCCCCCACCGGGGGAGGGGGACCAGCGAAGCTGGTGGAGGGGCCCTTTGTGGAGGGGCTAGATCCTGTGGGCGGCGGGGTGAGCATTTTCTGACCTGGCGGGGGCGTCGCCAGCGCGGCTGGCCCCTCCACCGCCGTTCGGCGGTCCCCCTCCCCCGATGGGGGAGGAGAGGGAAAAGTAAGAGCGTTCGCGGCGCTCTATCATCCGCGTATCCGGAATTGAACTCAACGATTTCAAAGACTTCTCACTTTTACACGCCGATCTGTGATCCGCGTTCAAACCCCGCCCATACTTGTCCTCACCCGATGGCTTGGAAGGGACGTCCGGCCGGCGATCGTGACGGCTG
>NZ_QFQZ01000071.1 GCF_003243465.1 Caulobacter segnis | reverse complement strand
CTCAACCAGCCAATCTGATCATCCTCAACCGTCACGGATGTCTCCGAACACCTGTCACGGATGTCCCCGGTCTGAACATCAAAGAGAGAGGGTTTCTGGATAGCCCCCTCACCGCGTCGTCATATTCCCCGACATCCGCCCGAACACCTCGCGCAGCGCGTCCGCCATCTCGGCCTCCACGCCCACCTGGTCCAGCGCCCGGCCCATGGCGTCGGTCCATTGCCGCGCCAGCTCGGCGTCGATCGGCATGGAGCGGTGCAGCGACATCATGCAGACGCCCGGGCGGGCGGCGAACCAGTCCCGGGGTCCGCCCAGCCAGCCGGTGAGAAAGCCCGCCAGCGATGCGCGCATCGGAGTCAGGTCCGGCGCGTGGATGGCGCGCAGGCGGGCATAGGCCGGATCGCCGTCCATCAGGTCGTAGAAGGCGTCGACCACCGCTTGGACGCGGGCCGCGCCGCCGATCTGGTCGAACGCGGTCTCGGTAGCAGCGACCTCTTCAGCGACATCGCTCATTTCGGCCTCATGTCGCCGGTCTCGACGAACCGCTGGTGCCAGGCGAAGGCCTCGGTCAGCAGGGTCGGCGACTGCTGGCCGTAGGAGTCGCGGCGGGCGCGGGCCAGGTAGTCCTTCAGGGCCGGGCGATAGTCCGGGTGCGAGCAGTTCTCGATGATCACCTCGGCCCGCTGCCGAGGCGACAGGCCGCGCAGGTCGGCGAGACCCTGCTCGGTAACCAGCACCTGGACGTCCTGGTTGATGTGGTCGACGTGCGGGGTCTTCGGGACGATGGTCGAGATCTTGCCGCCCTTGGCCGTCGAGGGGGCCATGAAGATCGAGACATAGGCGTTGCGGGCGAAGTCGCCGCTGCCGCCGATGCCGTTCTGGATGCGCGAGCCCATCAGGTGCGTGGAGTTCACAGCCCCGTGGATGTCGGCCTCGATCATGCCGTTCATGGCGATGCAGCCCAGGCGCCGGATCACTTCCGGGTGGTTGCTGATCTCCTGCGGCCGAAGGACCAGGCGGTCGCGGAAGCGGGCCATGTCGGCGTTCAGGGTCGCGGCGGCCTCGGGGCTCAGCGAGAAGGCGGTGGCCGAGGCGGTCAGCAGCTTGCCGGCCTCCATCAGCTCCAGCATCCCGTCCTGCAGCACCTCGGTATAGGCGGTCATCCTGTCGAAAGGCCCGTCAACCAGGCCCGACATCACCGCGTTGGCGATGTTGCCGACGCCCGACTGCAGCGGCAGCAAGCTGGACGGCAGGCGGCCCTTGGCGACCTCGTGACGGAAGAATTCCAGCAGGTGGCCGGCGATGGCCTTGTGGTCCTCGCCCGGGGCGTCGAACGGCAGGTTGCGGTCCGGGGAGTCGGTCTCGACCACCGCGACGACCTTGGACGGATCGCAGCGGAAATACGGCTCGCCGATGCGCTGGTCGGGGCGGGTCAGCGGGATCGGCACGCGGTTCGGCGGCAGGGCCGTGCCGTAATAGATGTCGTGCATCCCCTCCAGCGCCGGGTTCTGCCAGCGATTGACCTCGAGGATCACCTTCGAGGCCCGATCGATCCAGGTCTTGTTGTTGCCGACCGAGGACGAGGGGATCAGCGAGCCGTCGGCGCGGATGCCGCTGACCTCGATGATGGCGGTGTCCAGCGGGCCTAGGAACCCCTGCCAGGCCATCGGCGCGACTTGGGACAGGTGCATGTCGAAATAGTCCATCTCGCCGCGATTGATCTTGTCGCGGGCGATGGGGTCGGAGTTGTAGGGCAGGCGGAACTCGATGCCGTCGGCCTTGGCCAGGGCGCCGTCCAGCTCCGGCCCCGTCGAGGCGCCGGTCCAGACGCGCAGGCGGAACTTGTTTCCGGCCGCGTGCTCGGCCTCGATCCGCTTGGCCAGGGCCAGCGGCACGGCCTTGGGATAGCCCGAGCCGGTGAAGCCGCTCATGCCCACCGTGCTGGCGGGATCGATCAGGGCGGCGGCGTCTTCCGCCGACATCACCTTGTCTCGCAGGCTCGGAAGGGCGATCCGGCTCATGGGCTTGTTACTCCAGAATGACCGGGGAGGCCTTAGCCGATGGCCGCCCGCGCGTCGCTTCCGTAGCAGCCCGGACGCGGCGATCGGCCTGCTCTAGCCTCTCCCGCAGGCAGGACAGGCGGGGTCCGCGCCGATCCTGACCGTTCGGGTCTCGGCCGCGAGGGCGTCGTAGATCAGGAGTTTGCCCGACAGCGGCTCACCGGCGCCGGTGATCAGCTTGACCGCCTCCAGCGCCATCATCGAGCCGATCACCCCCGCCAGGGCCCCGACCACCCCGACCAGGGCGCAGGTCTCGGCGTCGGGCGGAACCTCGGGGACCAGACAGCGATAGCAGGGCTTTCCATGGAATACGCCCACCTGCCCGGTCCAGCGGCCCAGGGCCCCGCTGACCAACGGCTTGCCGTGCGCGAGGCAGGCGTCGCTGACGGCGAAGCGGGTGGAAAAGTCGTCGGTGCCATCCAGGACAAGGTCGTACTGCTGGACGAGCTCGCTAGCGTTCTGAGGATCGAGCCAGACCGGGTGGGTCTCGACGGTCACGTGCGGATTGAGGGCGGCCAGGTGTTCTTTCGCCGCCTCGACTTTCGGCCGGCCGACGTCGGAGCCGGCATACAGCACCTGCCGCTGCAGGTTCGACAGCGACACCGTATCGGGATCGACGAGGCCGATCGTCCCGACCCCGGCGGCCGCCAGATACAGCACCGCCGGCGCGCCGAGGCCGCCGGCGCCGACCATCAGCACTTGCGCGGCCTTCAGCTTCTGCTGGCCCGGACCGCCCACCTCGCGCAGCACCAGGTGGCGGGCGTAGCGTTCGACTTCCGCTTCCGAGAAACTCACCGCGCTTGACCCTCCGCCTTCGCCTCGCCACATGCGAAGCCATGCAAGGCAACTCTTCCAACTTCCCCGACTGGCACGGCACGACGATCCTGGCGGTGCGCAAGAACGGCCAGACCGTGATCGCCGGCGACGGACAGGTGTCAATGGGCCCAACCGTCGTCAAGGGCAACGCCCGCAAGGTGCGGCGCCTCGCCGGCGGCAAGGTCGTCGCGGGCTTCGCCGGCGCCACGGCCGACGCCTTCACGCTCATCGAGCGCTTGGAAGCCAAGCTGGAGCAGTATCCAGACCAGCTGGCCCGCGCCTGCGTGGACCTGGCCAAGGACTGGCGGACCGACCGCTACCTGCGCCGCCTGGAGGCCATGCTGCTGGTGGCCGACAACACCGCCATCTACACCGTCACCGGCGTCGGCGACGTGCTGGAGCCGGGCGAGAGCGCCGACGGCGGGGCCGTGGCGGCGATCGGCTCGGGCGGCAACTACGCCCTGGCGGCCGGCAAGGCCCTGATCGACCTGGACCTCGACGCCGAGACCATCGCCCGCAAGGCCATGGGCATCGCCGCCGAGATCTGTGTCTACACCAACGGCAATCTGACGGTGGAAAGCCTGTAATGACCGAGTTTTCCCCCCGCGAGATCGTCTCCGAGCTCGACCGCTATATCGTCGGCCACCAGGAGGCCAAGAAGGCCGTGGCCGTCGCCCTCCGCAACCGCTGGCGCCGTCGCCGCGCCCCCGCCGACATCCGTGACGAGCTCACCCCGAAGAACATCCTGCTGATCGGCCCCACGGGCGTGGGCAAGACCGAGATCGCCCGGCGCCTGGCCAAGCTGGCCCAGGCCCCGTTCCTGAAGGTCGAGGCCACCAAGTTCACCGAGGTCGGCTATGTCGGCCGCGACGTCGACCAGATCGTCCGCGACCTCGTGGAGAGCGCGCTCGCCATGGTCCGCGACAAGCGCCGCGCCGCCGTCCGCGCCAAGGCCGAGGCCGCCGCCGAGGAGCGGATCCTCGACGCCATGACCGGCCCCGGCTCGACCGCCGCCCGCGAGGCCTTCCGCAGGAAGATCCGGGCCGGCGAGCTGGACGACAAGGAGGTCGAGCTGCAGCTGGCCGACACCGGCGGCCAGACCTTCGAGATCCCCGGTCAGCCCGGCGCGGCGGTGTTCAACCTGTCCGACATGATGAAGTCGCTGGGCGGCGGCCGTCAGAAGACCCACAAGACCACGGTCGCCGGCGCCTGGGCCCCGCTGATCGCCGAGGAGAGCGACAAGCTGCTGGACCAGGAGGCCCTCACGCAGGAAGCCCTGGAGCTGGCCGAGAACCACGGCATCGTCTTCCTGGACGAGATCGACAAGGTCGCCAGCTCGTCGCAGCGCTCGGGCGCCGACGTCTCCCGCGAGGGCGTGCAGCGCGATCTCCTGCCGCTGATCGAGGGCACGACGGTCTCGACCAAGTACGGGCCGGTGAAGACCGACCACATCCTGTTCATCGCCTCGGGCGCCTTCCACGTCGCCAAGCCCTCGGACCTGCTGCCCGAGCTGCAGGGCCGCCTGCCGATCCGCGTCGAGCTGAAGGGCCTGACCCGCGATGACCTGCGCCGGATCCTGACCGAGCCGGAAGCCAATCTGATCCGCCAGCACCAGGCCTTGATGGCCACCGAAGAGGTCAAGCTGGTCTTCACCGACGAGGCCATCGACGCCCTGGCCGACGCGGCCGTGGCGGTGAACGCCTCGGTCGAGAACATCGGCGCCCGTCGCCTGCAGACCATCCTGGAAAAGGTGGTCGAGGACATCAGCTTCACGGCGGCGGATCGCGGCGGGGAGACGGTGACCGTGGACGCGGCCTATGTGACCGAGCGGGTTGGCGCGCTGGCGGCGAACGCGGATTTAAGTCGCTTTATCCTGTAACGCCGCAGGCCCCCACCTGACCGCTTCGCGGTCGTCCGCCCCCAGAGGGGGCGGAAGGATCGCGCGCTCCTTCTTCCCCCTCCGGGGGGGGAGCGCCCCCCGGGTCGCGCGAAGCGCGCGCCCGAGGACAGGCTCCGGCGCGGAGGGGGCGAGAATCACCCCGCCGCCGCCACGGCCTCCATCCCCAGGATCGCCGCCTTGCGGGCCAGGCCCCAGTGGTACCCCGTGAGCTTGCCGCTCTTGGCGATGGCGCGGTGGCAGGGGATCAGCAGCGAGATCGGATTGGCCCCGATCGCGCCGCCGGTCGCCTGGAAGGCGCCAGGCTTTCCCGCCCAGGCGGCGACCTGGCCGTAGGTGGCCGTCGCGCCGGTCGGGATGGTCAAGAGGGCCTTCCAGACCTGGATGTGGAACGGCGAGCCGATCAGCACCACCGGCAACGGCCCCTCCCCGCCCGCAAAGGCGCGCAGGGCCATGGCTTGAGCGGCCGCGTCATCCCGCGTCCAGTCGGCGGCCGGAAAGCGGCGGTGCATGTCGGCGAAGCTCATCTCGTCGTCGCCATCGGAGAAGGCCAGGCCCGCCAAGCCGCGCTCGGCCATCACGAACAGGCCCTTGCCGAACGGCGTCGGAGCCCAGCCCCAGCGCAGCCTCATGCCCGCCCCGCGCCGCCTGACCTCGCCCGGCGTCGCGGCCTCCTGGGCGATGAACAGGTCGTGCAGGCGTGACGGCCCCGACAGCCCCGCGTCGAAGGCCGCGTCCAGCACCGTGCCGCCGGCCTCCAGGGACCGCCGCGCCTCGGCGTGGGCGATGGCCGACACGAAGGTCTTGGGACTGACCCCCGCCCAGCGGGTGAAGATCCGCTGGAAGTGGAACGGCGACAGGCCCACGGCCCCCGCCGCCTCGTCCAGCGAGGGGTGATCGGACCACCGCTCGGCCAGCCAGTCGAGCGCCTTGGCCATGCGGTGGTAATCGACCGAGCGTTCGGCCAGGCGCGCCAGCTCCTGGCTGGCGGCCTCCGGAAGGCCCGTCGAAAGGGGTGATGCGTCATATGCCATGTCCGGCACGCTAGGCCCGTCGGATAACGCCGTCCGCCCGGTTCTTGCGGCGCTCACGACCAGCGCTCGTTACGCGCCGCGCGGATGGCGTCCTGCAAGGCGTTAGCGAAGTTCACCCGCTCCTCGGGGCTCAACGACCGCGCCAAGGTTAGGCGCTTGCGATGGATCATCAGCCGCACGCGGGCGTCATGCTCGCCGGGGAGATCGACACCGACCCGGGTGAAGGCGGTCGGCGAGGTCCAGACGGTCCGGGCGCCCTTCTCGTCCTCGCGGCTGACGGTGACGGCCTCGGCGGTGACCTGGACGCGCTCGACCCGTTTGGCCGCGCGGTCGCTGGCGCGGAAGGCGATCCACAGGGCCAGGACGTCCAGGCCCAGGAACGGCAGCACCGGCGGCGCGCCGACCACCAGCAGGAAGATCGCGACCAGGATGTTGAAGGCCATGACCACGGCCAGCAGCACCGCCGCCCCTTGAGGCGTCAACGAACGGTGCGGCGCGATCACCCGGTCCATGTAGAGCGGCGAGGCCATGGCGCGGAATTTAGGCGCGGCCGGGACGCTTGGCGAGAGGGACGCATCACGGCATGGTCCGCGCCATGGCCAAACCCGCTGTCGCCAAGTCGAAGCCCGCCAAGAAGAAGGCGGCCAAACGCATCTCCCCGGCCGAGCGCGAACGGGTCGAGATCCTGTTCGAGCGGTTCGAGAGCCTGGAGCTGCGACCCAAGACCGAGCTCAACTATTCCAACCCCTATGAGCTGGTCACCGCCGTGGCCCTGTCGGCCCAGGCCACCGACGTCAGCGTCAACAAGGCCACCGACAAGCTGTTCAAGGTCGCCAACACGCCCCAGGCGATGCTGGACCTCGGCGAGGCGGGCCTCGTCCCCTACATCGCCTCGATCGGTCTCTACCGGACCAAGGCCAAGAACGTCATCGCCACGGCGGGCATCCTGGTCAGCCAGTATGGCGGCGAGGTCCCGCTGAACCGCGCGGCGCTGGAGAGCCTGCCCGGCGTCGGCCGCAAGACCGCCAGCGTCGTTCTGAACGAGCTGGACATCGAGCCGGCCATCGCCGTCGACACCCACGTCTTCCGCGTCTCGCACCGCCTGAAGCTGTCGGCCGGCAAGACCCCCGACGCGGTCGAGCAGGACCTGATGCGGATCGTGCCGGCCCCCTATCAGACCCGGGCGCACCACTGGCTGATCCTGCACGGACGGTATGTGTGCGTGGCGCGGAAACCGAAGTGCGAGGTGTGCAAGATCGGCGATCTGTGTCCCTCGCGGGAATTGTTCCTGGGGGCGTGACTTGCCCCCTCCGCGCCTTCGGCGCTCCTCCCCCGGAGGGGGAAGAAGGGGCGCGTTCCTTCTGCCCCCTTTGGGGGCGGACGACCACGCGGAGCGTGGTCAGGTGGGGGCCTGCTGAGCTAGCCGATCGCCCGCATCACCGCCGCCGCGAAGGCCGCGCCCTTGTCGTGGGCGTGCTCCAGGAAGAGGTCGGGCTCGATGACCTCCAGCTCCATCAGCTGGGGCGTGTGGTCCAGGCCCCGGATCAGGTCGACGCGGGCGTAGGTCAGGTTCCCCGGCGCGGCGTTCAGCACCATTTCGGCGGCGTGTAGCGCCTCGGGCTCGGGGGCGATCTCGCTGACCTGGCCGCCGAACTGCGGTTGGACACGGAAGTCGCCCTCGACCGCCACCTTGGCCACGGCGTGGCTGAACTTGCCGTCGAAATAAAAGAGGGACAGCTCCCCCTCCTCGCCGACCGCCGGCAGGAACGGCTGGATCAGGGCGGGGCCAGCCGGGCCGCCGTCCAGAGACCCGTGGCGCTTGACGCGGATGGTGTCCTGCGAGCCGGCCGAGACCTGCGGCTTGACCACCACCTCGTCGACGCCGAACGCATCGAAGGCGGCCTCGACGGCCTCCATGGTGAGGCGGTCATGGGCGTGGGTCGGGACGACGGGCGCGTCCTTGGCGGCCAGCTCCAGGAGATAGGTCTTGGTCGCGTTCCAGCGCATCACCGAGGCCGGATTGGCCACCCGCGTCCGCTCGGCCTCCAGCCGGTCCAGCAGCGCGAACCACTCGGCCTGACGGTGGTGATAGCCCCAGGCCAGGGACGGCATGACGAGGCGGGCGCGGCCGCGCTCGATCGGATCGGTCCAGGGCTGGGCCCCGACCAGCAGGCCGTGGGCGCGGAGCGGCGCGGCCAGGCGCTCGAACAGCGGCGTCCAGGTGGTGGCGAACCGCGGTTCGTCTCGGGCGGGAACCAGGATCAGGACGTCGACCATCGTTTACACCTCAAGAGGAGGGTTCGCGTTAGAGTGTCGCAGGGTGGCGGGCAAGGCCCTGCGTTGCCTTGCCGCCCCACTTCCTTTAATCGCCGTCCTGTTTGGGCCTACGGCCCCGTTCTTTCAAAGGTTTGCTCCGCCCCATGACCGCGCTCTACGACGTCGCCGCGATCGGCAACGCCATCGTCGACGTCATCGCCCAATGCGACGACGCCTTCCTCGCGCGGGAAGGCCTGGTGAAGGGCTCGATGGCCCTGATCGATCCGGCCCGGGCGGCCAGCCTGTACGACGTCATGTCGGCGGCGATCGAGGCCTCGGGCGGAAGCGCCGCCAACACCGTGGCCGGCGTGGCCAGCTTCGGCGGCAAGGCCGCCTTCATCGGCAAGGTGGCCGACGATCAGCTGGGCCGCGTCTTCCGCCACGACATGAACGCCATCGGCTGCGCCTTCACGACCCCGCCGCTGGCCGAAGGCCCCGCGACGGCCCAGAGCCTGATCAACGTCACGTCCGACGCCCAGCGCACCATGTCGACCTATCTGGGCGCGTGCGTGGAGCTGAACCCGGCCGACGTCGATCCCGAGATCATCGAGGGCGCCCAGATCTCGTACCTGGAAGGCTATCTGTTCGATCCGCCGGAAGCCCGCCGCGCCTTCGCCAAGGCCGCCGCCCTGGCCCACGGCGCGGGCCGCAAGATCGCCCTGACCCTGTCGGACAGCTTCGTCGTCGATCGCCATCGCGGCGGCCTGCTGGGCTTCATCGAGACCCAGTGCGACATCGTCTTCGCCAACGCGTCCGAAGTCTGCGCTCTGTTCGAGACCGATGACTTCGACGCGGCGGTGAAGGCCCTGGCCGAGCGCTGCGAGATCGCCGCCGTCACCCGCAGCGAAAAGGGCTCGGTGGTGGCCTCGGGCGGGCAGTTGCACGAAATCTCGGCCTACCCGGTGGAAAAAGTCGTGGACACGACCGGCGCGGGCGACCAATACGCGGCGGGTTTCCTCTTCGGCCTTTCCCAGGGCCGCCCGCTGCCTATCTGTGGCCAGCTGGGCAGCCTGGCGGCCGCCGAGGTGATCGACCACTACGGTCCGCGCCCGCAGGTCTCCCTGCGCGAGCTGGCCCAGAAGAACGGACTTTAGAACTCAATGGCCCGCACCGCTGAAGTGGTCCGCGAGACGAAGGAGACCCAGATTCGGGTCTTTATTGATCTCGACGGGACCGGCGCCTCGACGATCTCCACCGGCATTGGTTTCTACGACCATATGCTGGAGAGCTTCGCGCGCCACGGCGGCTTCGACCTGAAGGTCGAGACCAAGGGCGACCTGCACATCGACATGCACCACACCGTCGAGGACACCGGCATCGTGCTGGGTCAGGCGATCCACAAGGCGCTGGACGGCTTCAAGGGCATCCGGCGCTTCGGGTCGGCCTATATCCCGATGGACGAGACCCTGACGCGCTGCGCGATCGACCTGTCCAACCGGCCGTACCTGATCTGGAAGGTCGACTTCAAGCGGCCCAAGGTCGGCGAGATGGACACCGAGCTCTTCAAGGAGTTCCACCACGCGTTCGCGATGAACTGCGGGGCGTGCGTGCATCTGGAGACCCTGTACGGCGACAACACCCACCACGTCGCCGAAAGCGGCTTCAAGGCCCTGGCCCGGGCGCTGCGTCAGGCGGTCGAGATCGACCCGAAGACCGGCGGCCAGGCTCCGTCCACCAAGGGCGTGCTGTAAGGACACTCCATGCAGACCGTCGCCCTGATCGATTACGGGTCGGGCAACCTGCGTTCGGCCGAAAAGGCCCTGCGTGAGGCGGCCCGCCGCCACGCGCTCGACGCGGACATCGTCGTCACCGCCGATCCCGACCTTGTCGCCAAGGCCGATCGCGTCTTCCTGCCCGGCGTCGGGGCCTTCGCCTCGTGCCGCGCCGGCCTGGACGCCACCGGCGTCTACGAGGCGATGAACCAGGCCGTCCACGGCCGGGGCGTTCCGTTCATGGGCATCTGCGTCGGCCACCAGCTCCTGGCCACCGAGGGCCTGGAGTTCGGCGTCACGCCGGGCCTGGATTGGATCCAGGGCCAGGTGAAGAAGCTCGAGCCCAACGATCCGTCGCTGACCATCCCGCACATGGGCTGGAACGCGATCGCCTTCACGCGCGCTCATGCCCTGTTCAAGGGCATCGAGGACGGCGCCCATATGTACTACGCCAACTCTTTCGCCCTGAACGCGGCCGATCCCGCCGACGTGGTTGCGACAACCGACCACGGTGGCGCTTTCACCGCCGCGGTGGCCAAGGACAACGTCGCGGGCGTACAATTTCACCCCGAAAAGTCACAAGCCTCAGGGCTCGCCCTGCTCGCCAACTTCCTGGAATGGCGCCCATGATCCTCTATCCCGCCATCGACCTGAAGGACGGCCAGTGCGTGCGCCTGCTGCACGGCGACATGGAGAAGGCCACGGTCTTCAACACCTCGCCCGCCGACCAGGCCCAGCGCTTCGTCAAGGACGGCTTCTCGTGGCTGCACGTCGTTGATCTGAACGGCGCCATCGAGGGCAAGTCGGTCAACACCGCCGCCGTGGAAACGATCCTGGAGTCGATCTCGATCCCGGTGCAGCTGGGCGGCGGCATCCGCACGCTGGAAGGCGTCGAGGCCTGGATCGAGGCGGGCGTCTCGCGCGTCATCCTCGGCACCGTGGCCGTCCATGATCCCGAGCTCGTCCGCAAGGCGGCCCGCCTGTGGCCCGAGCAGATCGCCGTGGCCGTCGACGTCCGTGACGGCAAGGTCGCCGTCGACGGCTGGACGGGCCTGTCGGACATCGACGCCATCTCGCTGGGCAAGCGCTTCGAGGACGCGGGCGTCGCGGCCCTGATCGTCACCGACATCAGCCGCGACGGCGCCTTGACCGGCGTGAACGTCGAGGGCGTGGGCGAGCTGGCCGACGCCGTCTCGATCCCGGTCATCGCCTCGGGCGGCGTCGCCGCCGTGGCCGACATCGAGCGCCTGAAGGCCCGCAAGGGCGTCGAGATCGCCGGCGCCATCCTGGGCCGCTCGCTCTACGCCGGCACGATCCGCCCGGCCGACGCCCTGATCGCGGCGGCCGCCTGATGCTGAAGACCCGGATCATTCCCTGCCTCGACGTGAAGGACGGGCGGGTGGTCAAAGGGGTCAACTTCGTCTCCCTGCGCGACGCCGGCGACCCGGTGGAGCAGGCGCGCGCCTATGACGCCGCCGGCGCGGACGAGCTGATGTTCCTGGACATCACCGCGTCCAGCGAGGGCCGCGGCCTGATCCTGGACGTCATCGCGCGCACCGCCGAGGTCTGCTTCATGCCCGTCTCCGTGGGCGGGGGCGTGCGGCAGGTGTCGGACATGCGCCGCCTGTTGCTGGCCGGCGCCGACAAGGTCTCGATCAACACCGCCGCCGTCGAGAACCCCGACCTGATCGCCGGGGGCGCGGACGCCTTCGGCGCCCAGTGCGTGGTGGTGGCCATCGACGCCAAGGCGCGCGAGGACGGCTCGGGCTGGAACGTCTGGACCTATGGCGGCCGCAAGGACACCGGGATCGACGTGGTCGAATGGGCCGCCAAGGTCGTCGAGCGCGGCGCGGGCGAGATCCTGCTGACCTCGATGGACCGCGACGGCGCCAAGATCGGCTACGACATCCCGCTGCTGAAGGCCGTGACGGCCGAGGTCAATGTGCCGGTGATCGCCTCCGGCGGCGCCGGCAAGACCGAACACCTGGTGGAAGCGGCCCGCGACGGCCACGCCGCCGCCGTGCTGGCCGCCTCGATCTTCCACTTCGGCGAGATCTCGATCGGCGAGGCCAAGCAGGCCATGGCCGAGGCCGGCATCCCGGTGCGCCTCGACGCCCTGAAGGAGGTCGCATGAGCCAGCGCCTCACCGACGTCCTGCAACGCCTGGCCGCCACGATCGAGGCCCGCAAGGGCGGCGATCCGTCGGTGTCCTATACCGCCAAGCTGCTGAACGACCCGGCCCTCGCCGTCAAGAAGCTCGGCGAGGAAGCGGTCGAGACGGTGATCGCCGCCGTGGCGCAAGGTCCGGATGCGTTGGCGGCGGAAAGCGCTGACCTGCTCTACCACTGGCTGGCCCTGATGGCCGCCTCGGGCGTCTCGCTGGACGCCGTGGCCGAGAAGCTGGAGGCCCGCGAGGGGACGTCCGGCATCGCCGAAAAGGCGTCGCGGAAGGGCTAGACCCGCCGCTTCAGCGCCACGTACAGCGCGCCCTCGCCGCCGTGGCGGCGGTCGGCGGTGGAGACGCCGGCGACCATCTCGCGCAGGGACGGGTCGGCCAGCCACTCCGGCGTGCGGATGCGCAGGACCCCCTGCCCCACCTTGCCCTTGCCGGTGATGACCAGCACCGCTCGGTGGCCCTGGCTGAACGAGCGGCGGATGAAGGCCTCCAGCGTCGCGCGGGCCTGGTCCTGATCCAGCCCGTGCATGTCCAGCCGCGCGCCGATCGGGTCGCGTTCCTTGACGATCCGCAGCTTGCGATTGGGCTCGATGTGGCCGGCGGGCCCCTTGAGCGGCTTGGGCGGGGCGGGCTTCAGATCCTCTGGATGCAGCCGCAGCGGCCCGATCGAGGCCAGCCGCGTGGGCGGCTCAGCCGGCAGGGCGGTGTCGGACTTCAGCGACGGCCGGATCCGCGCCTTGCTGCGCATCTTCTCGGGCTTGGCCGCCCCGCGCGGGGTCACGGTCGAGGCGACCAGCCGCCATAGGCGCTTGTCGTCCTCAGGCCCGGGCGGCGGCTTCTGGCTCACCTTACGGCTTCGGAACGAGGCGGTAGAGGCGCAGCACGTGACGCACGCGGCCAGCCTCGGCCCCGGCCTCGGGACCCGTGCCCATGTAGAGGTCGGCGCGCACCTCGCCCTTGATCGCCCCGCCGGTGTCCAGCGCCACCGCCAGGCGGCGATAGGCCGGGAAGGCGCCGGCCAGGGCCGGGGCGCTGGCGTCCAGCCAATACAGCGCACCATAGGCGTGGCGGCTGGGATCGACGGCGATGGCGCGGCCGGGCGGCAGGGATACGCCCGCCGAGCCCAAGGGCTCCTTGCCGTCGTCCTCGGCCATCTTGAAGAACACGTAGCGCGGGTTCAGCCGCATGATCGCGTCGGCCTCGGGCCCGCGATGCTCGGCCAGCCAGGTCCGGATGGCGTCGCCGGAGGTGTTGTTGTCGGGCAAGAGGCCCTTGTCGCGCATGGGCGAGGCGACGCCAACGAAGGGTCGGCCATTTGTGCCCGCGAACACCGCCTTCACCCGGCGACCATCGGGGAGCACCAGCACGCCCGAGCCCTGGATCTGCAGGAAGAACAGCTCCTCGGGCCGCATCCAGGCTAGGGGCTTGTCGGTCGGGACCGCCTCGATCTCGGCGCGGTCGGGATAGGGGACGAAGGTCTTGCCCTCGACATGACCGGTGACCTTCTTGCCGATCAGGGCGGGCTCGAACGGGCCAAGGTCCAGCACGACCAGATCGTCTGGCAAACGGCGCACGGGCGCGGAGAACTCGGCGTTGCGCGACATCCGCGCCTGGTACTGGGGCGCGAAATAGGCGGTCAGCAGGCCGTCGTCGCCGCCCTCCTTCTGGCCGACAGCCTGAGGCTGGAAGTTGGCCTCGAAGAAGGCGCGGGCGGCGGCGGCGTCCGAACCGTTCATGCCCCGCGCCAGACCGCAGACGCGGATCATGGCCGGGTCCTTGGAGACGCCGCAACCGGCCTGGAAGGCCTTCAACGCCGCCAGGTGATCCTCTTGCGCCCAGCCCGGCAGGTCCGAGAACGCGACGGTCGCGGGCGACGAGACCGGCGGCGGTTGGCTTGGGGCCGGCGGCGGCTGAGGCGTCGTCTGGGCCGGCGGCGACGCGGGCGGCGCCATCGGCGGCGGCGGTGAGACGACGCTGGCGCAGGCGCTCAGCAGCAGCCCCGCCAGGGCCAGCGGGGCGAAGGCGGTCCGGGCCGAGGTCATCACGCCTCGGCGGCGGCGACGAACGACAGCAGCCAGTTCGGATTGGCGCTCTTGACCTCGCGCTCGAAGGTCCAGAGCTCGGCGGTGCGGCGGTCGTCGACCCCCTCGCCGCGCTCGTCCTTGGTGCGGGTGCGAACCTCGGCCAGGATGCGGACCACCGCCTTGGCGGTGTCGCCGACCAGGTCGACGCTTTCGAGGTCCAGGCGCGGCGGGGTCAGGAACTCGACCTTCTCCGTGCGACCGGCCGCGTCGCGCGCCGCCATGGCGTGCTCGAAATTGGCCATCACCTCGGGCGCCAGCAGGGGCTTGAGGGTCTCGCGGTCGCCGGCCGCATAGGCCGTGACGATCTGTTCGTAGGCGCTGCGGGCCCCGGTCATGAACTTGGTCGGATCGAAATCAGGCTGGCGGGCCTTCAGCGCGGCCAAGCCCTCGGAGCGCAGGACCGGATGGGCGTCGCTGGGCGCGGGGACGGGCGCGCCGGCCCCCGCCTTGAGAGGCGCGTCCTCGGGCTGGCGTCCGACGCGACGCCCCAGGGTGGCGTAGAGCTGGTAGAGGACGATGGCGGCGACCGCGGCGAGGAACAGGATCTGGAACACGTCAGGGTCCGGCGACGGGCTTTGGGCCCAGGAATATGGCTCAAGGGTTTAGACCGCGCCCCGGTTGCGGAAAAACCCGCGCCGAGCCGGGCGAACGCCCTCGACATCACTATATAGGCGAGACACGCCGTCCCGTCAGGCGCCTGGCGTTGCGCCAGAGTGGCCCTCATGGTAGCAGCGCCCACCTTACTCCAGGCGTTTTTAGGCGCCGATCACGGATTTTGTCCTAATGACCGACACGACCGCCCCCAACGGCGCCCCCGAAGCGGCTCCGGAAGACGCCGCTGGCCAAGCGGGCGTCCGCATCCTGGCCCAGTTCGTCCGCGACTTCTCGTTCGAGAACCCGCTGGCCCCGGACAGCCTGCGCGCCGGCGCGGCCCAGCCCGCCATCGACATGGGCGTCGAGATGAACGCTCGCGGCCGTCCCGACGGCCTGTTCGAAGTGGACCTGAAGCTCTCGGCCCGCGCCCTGCGCGACGAGCAAGCCGTGTTCCACGTCGAGGTGGTCTATGGCGGCCTGTTCCACATCGCCGGCGTGCCCGAGGAAGACCTCGAGCCGGTGCTGCTGATCGAGTGCCCGCGCTTCCTGTTCCCGTACGCCCGTCGCCTGATCTCGGACGTGACGGCCGAGGGCGGCTTCCCGCCGTTCCTGATCGACCCGATCGACTTCGCCGGCGTCTACGCCGCGCGCAAGGCCCAGGCCGAAGGCCAGCAGGTCGGCAACGCGTAAGCGTTTGATCTTTGTTTGAGTTTGAGAAGGGCTCGGCTGAAAGGCCGGGCCCTTTTCTTTTTCCACCAAGACCCGTGTCATCCCGGAAGCCTCGAAGAGGCTATCCGGGATCCAGGGGCAGGCGCACTGAGGTCCCCCTGGGTCCCGGCTCTGCGCTGCGCTCCGGCCGGGATGACACGGATTTATTGGCTTCCCGCGCCCCTAAGGCTGCAGCCTGTACCCGCCCATCTCGGTGATCAGGATCCGCGCCACGGTCGGATCGGGCTCGATCTTCTGGCGCAGGCGGTAGACGTGGGTTTCCAGCGTGTGGGTCGTGACCCCGGCGTTGTAGCCCCAGACCTCGGTCAACAGTTCCTCGCGCGACACCGGCTTGGAGCCGGCGCGGTAGAGGTATTTGAGGATATTGGTTTCCTTCTCGGTCAGCCGCACCTTCTTCTGCTTCTCGTCGACCAGCAGCTTGGCCGAGGGGCGGAATTCGTACGGACCGATGCGGAACAGCGCGTCTTCGGAAGCTTCATAGCTGCGCAGCTGGGCGCGAATGCGGGCCAGCAGCACGCCGAAGCGGAAGGGCTTGGTTACATAGTCGTTGGCGCCGGACTCCAGGCCCAGGATCGTGTCGCTGTCGCTGGCGGCGGCCGTCAGCATGATCACCGGCGCGGTGACGCCGTTCTTGCGCATCAGGCGGCAGGCCTCGCGGCCGTCCATGTCGGGCAGATCAACGTCCAGCAGGATCAGGTCGGGCTTGAGCTCCCGCGAAATCCGCACGCCGTCGCCGGCGCTGGCGGCCTCATTGACCGCGAATTCCTCGTGCAGCGCCAACTGCTCGGCCAAGGCGCCGCGCAGGTCGTCGTCGTCGTCGATCAGCAGAAGGGTCTTGCGTTGCGCCATAAGGCGAAACATGCACCGCTGCGGCCCTCGGGGACAACCCCGGGCAAGGCCTTAAGTCTGGGAGTCGACGTCTCCATGCCTTTCCGCGCCCACGCCGATGGCCGTTTCGAATTCAATGGGCGCATCCTGCGCTGCGCGATCGGCAAGGCCGGCGCGATCGCGGCCAGGGACAAGCGCGAGGGCGACGGCAAGAGCCCCGTCGGCGTCTGGCCGATCCGCGAGGTCTGGTACCGGCCCGACGTCTACACCCAAGGCCCGACGACCGCCCTGCCGACCCGCGCGACGCGGCGCGAGGACGGCTGGTGCGACGCGCCGGAGGATCCGAACTACAATCGGCCCGTGACGCTGCCCTATCCGGCCAGCGCCGAGCGCATGTGGCGCGACGACGCCGTCTATGACCTGGTGGTGATCCTGGGCCACAACGACAGCCCGCCCGTGCCCGGCATGGGCTCGGCGATCTTCATGCACCTGGCCCGCGAGGCTTATACCGGCACCGAGGGCTGCGTGGCCCTGGCGCGCGCCGACCTGGAGGCGGTGCTGGCGGCGGCCAGGCCGGGCGACGCGGTGGAGATCGTCGGCTAGAGCCGACCGCTCTTGCCTTTCCCGTCGATCAGGACGGCCTGCTGCCAACGTCCCGGCACCTTGTCGGTGCGATGGATGCAACCCGCCCAGCAACAGGGCCGTTTCTTGCCCTCCAACAGTTCCTCCAGGGTTCGCTGGATACGGCGCTGGCGCGTCGCGGCTTGTTTGGCGTCATCGACCCAGCAAATGAACTCGTTTCGCCCGAGCGGCGTCAGGCTGGCCCACAGCTCAAGAACCTTCGGATCCGACCGTACCGCCGTCTGGAGATCCTCAGCGGCCTCGTGGACAGTCCCCTGGGGGAAGGCGTTCATCGCGAAATCTCCGTGCGGCGCCCCGCCAGCCTAGCGCCATTTCGGCTCTTCGGGACCCCTAGCGCCCCGGGCCCCGCACCCCAAAGAGGGCCGAGCCCACCCGCACCGACGTCGCCCCCTCGGCGATGGCGATCTCGAAGTCGTCGCTCATGCCCATCGACAGCTTTTCGACGCCATTGCGCACGGCGATCGCGCGCAGCGCGGCGAAGTGCGGCGCGGGATCGGCGTCGAACGGCGGGATGCACATCAGCCCCTCCACCGTCAGGCCATAGGTCCCGCGGCAGGCGGCGATGAAGGCGTCGGCCTCGCCGGGGGCGACTCCGGCCTTCTGAGGTTCCTGCCCGGTATTGACCTGGACATAGAGGCGCGGCGCCTTGCCGGCCCGCTGGATCTCGTCGGCCAGGACGCGCGCCAGCTTCTCGCGGTCGACGGTCTCGATCACGTCGAAGAAGGCGACCGCCTCGCGGGCCTTGTTGGTCTGCAGTGGGCCGATCAGGCGTAGCTCCAGCCCCTCGCGGCGCGCGCCCCAGCGCTCCATCGCCTCCTGCACGCGGTTCTCGCCGAACACTTTCTGTCCCGCGTCCAGCACGGGGGCGATATGCTCCCAGGGTTGGGTCTTGGAGACCGCCACCAGGGTGACCGAGCCCGGCGCCCGTCCGGCGCGGGCCTCGGCGGCGCTGATGCGGCTTTGGATGTCGGCGAGGGCTTGAGACATGGAAGGAACGGCCTTGCGGGGCGACGGCGAGTTGGAGGTCCTGTCTAGGACGGCGGCGGCCTTTCCGCCAAGGACCGCGCGCGGTCGCGCCCTGCCGAACCTGCTGTTCTTCACCGATCCCGCCCGCGTGGCCTCGCCCGAGGCGGTCGCCGAGCGCCTGCCGCCAGGTTCGGGCATCGTCTTCCGGGCCTTTGGGTCCGAGAACGCCGTCGAGCAGGGCCGTCGGCTGCGAGCGATCGCCGACGCGCGAGGGCTGATCCTGCTGGCCGGGGCTGATCCCGAGTTGGCCAAGATGATCGGCGCCGACGGCCTGCACATGCCCCAGCGGCTGGTCGGCGAGGTTTCCAGGCTGCGGGCTCAACACAGCGATGACCTTGTCACGGTCGCCGCCCACGACCTTGCCGCGGTCCAGGCCGGCGAGCGGGCGGGCGCGGATGCGGTGATCGTCTCGCCGGTCTTTCCCAGCAACAGCCCCTCGGCGGGGCAGCCGCTGGGCGTCGAAGGCCTGAAGGCGCTCGTCGCGGCGACGCCCCTGCCCGTCTACGCCTTGGGCGGCGTCCGCGCGGACACGGTGGGTCAGCTCGCGGAAAGCGGAATTGTCGGGATCGCGGCGGTCGAAGCCCTGGCGGGCTAAACCGGACTAGAACTTAAAGGCGGTCTCGAGGCGGACGCGCGGCGCGGCCTCGGGCTGTTGGGCCTTGCGCGCGGCCAGGGCCGGGTTGGACTCGCCCAGGCTGACGGCGCCGCCGACGCGGATCGACGGCGTGACCTTGAAATAGGCCCCGGCCTGGACGTCCTGCATTTCCATTTCGCGGCTGGAAGGCTGGTCGAGGTCCAGCTTCAGGCCCCAGCGGCCCTTCTTGGCGTCCCAACGCAGGGTGCGCTTGTCATCCTGCGGATATTGGACGCCGGCGGCGGCGCTGGTGAAGTCGTTCTTGGCGCTGAAGTCCGGCGCGACCGCGTGCGGCTTGGCCTGGGCGAACGCCATCGGCGCCGATCCCGTCAGGATCAACGCGGCGGCCCCCGCCAGGAAGAAACGCTTCGCGACCATCGCTACTCAGAGCCCACTCGATTAACCCCACCCATCCCTTATAGGACAGGCCCCTTGCCTTTTGGATTAAAGGCTTGGCCGAAACGCGGTCAACCGGCCTTTGGTCGCAGTTCCGCTCGTATTGTACGATTCAATCGACTCGTGTGGCGATGAGGTCACGCGATTCCTGTTTTGAGGCGGCGCGGCCATGCTATAGACCGGCTCCCGGCCGCGGGGGCGCGCCAGGCGAGCGCACGTCGCGCCGGCGAGACATTGGAGCGAGGTAATATGGCGTTTGAGCGTGGGTCTGTGATGCGCGGCGTCGCCGCGGGCGTCCTGGCTCTGTCCATGCTGGGCGTGTCGGCCTGCAGCAGCAACAAGCCCCCCAAGACGTTCTCGACGCAGAGCGACGAGCCCGGCCTGAACCCGTTCAAGCGCTTCGGCGGCGGGAGCAAGGCTCCGGCGACCGAGGGCTCGATCGGCGTCAACGGCTATCTGTGGCGCGCCAGCCTCGACACCCTGGCCTTCATGCCGCTGGCCTCGGCCGACCCGTACGGCGGCGTGATCATCACCGACTGGTACGTGAACCCGGAAACGCCGGCCGAGCGCTTCAAGGCGACGGTCTATATCCTGGACACCCGCCTGCGCGCCGACGGCCTGAACGTCACGGTGTTCAAGCAGTCCAAGGACGCGAACGGCAATTGGGTCGACGCGCCGGTCGCCGACCAGACCGCCACCGACATCGAAAACGCGATCCTGACCCGCGCCCGTCAGCTTCGCCTCTCGAACATCCGGGGCTAAGGCCCGGCGGGGTCTTCTTCCGAGCGAAGAGGACCCCGGCTTCCTATATTCCTGCGCGCTCCGGCCGCGAAACCGCTTACTCTTGATGCGGACTCGCCTTCGGGGCGCTTTTCCGCATCCAAGACCTGGTTTCCGATGGCCCGCTACAATCCCAAAGACACCGAGCCCAAGTGGCGTGAAGCCTGGGCGAAGGCCGACGTCTTCAAGACCGGCGAGATCAACGACGGCCGTCCGAAATACTACGTCCTCGAGATGTTCCCGTACCCGTCGGGCCGCATCCACATGGGCCACGTGCGCAACTACGCCATGGGCGACGTGGTGGCCCGCTACAAGCGCGCCCAGGGCTTCAACGTGCTGCACCCGATGGGCTGGGACGCCTTCGGGATGCCCGCCGAGAACGCGGCCATGGAGCGCGGCGTCCACCCCAAGGGCTGGACCTACGACAACATCGCCGCCATGCGCGAGCAGCTGAAGTCGCTGGGCATCTCGGTCGACTGGTCGCGCGAGTTCGCGACCTGCGACCCGGAATACTACGGCAAGCAGCAGGCCTGGTTCCTGCGCCTGCTGAAGCGCGGCCTGGTCTATCGCAAGGAAGCCTCGGTCAACTGGGACCCGGTCGACATGACCGTCCTGGCCAACGAGCAGGTCATCGACGGCAAGGGCTGGCGCTCGGGCGCGACGGTCGAGAAGCGCAAGCTGACCCAGTGGTTTCTGCGCATCACCGACTATGCCGACGCCCTGATCGACGGCCTGAAGACCCTGGACCGCTGGCCAGACAAGGTTCGCCTGATGCAGGAGAACTGGATCGGCCGCTCCAAAGGCCTGCGCTTCAAGTTCCAGTTCGACGGCGAGGCCCCCGACGGCCTGGCCGAGGGGCTGGAGGTCTACACCACCCGTCCCGACACCCTGTTCGGCGCCAGCTTCGTCGGCATCGCTCCCGAGCACCCGCTGGCCGAACAGCTGGCGGTCGAGAACCCGCAGATCCAGCAATTCATCGCCGACTGCCGCAAGGGCGGCACCTCGGAAGCCGAGATCGAGAGCGCCGAGAAGCTGGGCTACGACACCGGCCTGCGGGTCAAGCACCCGCTGGACCCGTCGATCACCCTGCCCGTCTGGATCGCCAACTTCATCCTGATGGATTACGGCACCGGCGCGATCTTCGCCTGCCCGGCCCACGACCAGCGCGACCTGGACTTCGCCCGCAAGTACGACCTGCCGGTGAAGCCCGTCGTGCTGCCGGGCGGCGAGGATCCGGCGACCTTCCAGGTCGGCAGGGAGGCCTATGTCGGCCCCGGCAAGATCTTCAACTCGCAATTCCTGGACGGCCTGGACGTCGAGAGCGCCAAGGCCGAGGCCGTGGCGCGCATCGAGGCGGCCGGCCAGGGCCAGGGCGCGACCGTCTATCGCCTGCGTGACTGGGGCGTCTCGCGCCAGCGGTACTGGGGCTGCCCGATCCCGGTCATCCACTGCGAGACCTGCGGCGTCGTCCCCGTGCCGGAAGACCAGCTGCCGGTCGCCCTGCCCGAGGACGTGACCTTCGACAAGCCGGGCAACCCGCTGCTGCGTCACCCGACCTGGCGCCACACGACCTGCCCGTCCTGCGGCGGCAAGGCCGAGCGCGAGACCGACACGCTGGACACCTTCATCGACTCCAGCTGGTACTTCGCCCGCTTCGCCGACACGAAGGCCGTCGAGCCGGTCGGCAAGGCCGCGGCCGACTACTGGCTGCCCGTGGACCAGTATATCGGTGGCGTCGAGCACGCGATCCTGCACCTGCTGTACGCCCGCTTCATCACCCGCGCCCTGAAGGACGAGGGCCTGGTCTCGGTGGAAGAGCCGTTCGCGGGCCTGTTCACGCAAGGCATGGTCACCCACGAGGCCTACAAGAACGAGGCCGGCGAGTGGGTCGAGCCGTCGGACGTGGTGATCAAGGTCGAGGGCAATAGCCGCTCGGCCACCCACGCCAAGACCGGCGCGCCGATCATCATCGGCGACATCGAGAAGATGTCGAAGTCCAAGAAGAACGTCGTCGCCCCCGAGGACATCTTCGAGGCCTACGGCGTCGACAGCGCGCGCCTGTTCGTGATGTCCGACAGCCCGCCCGAGCGCGACGTCCAGTGGACCAATTCGGGTGTCGAGGGGTCCTGGCGCTTCACGCACCGTCTGTGGAACGAGTTCGACAGCCAGCCGGCCGGCGACTTCGCCCATGACGCCAGCGACGAGGCCGCCCTGGCCCTGCGCAAGGCGGCCCACAAGCTGATCGGCTTCGTCACCGACAGCATCGAGGGCTTCCGCTTCAACAGCGGCGTGGCGCGCCTGTACGAGTTCCTGAACGCCCTGAAGGCCGCTCCGGCGGAAGGCGCCTCGAACGCCGTCCTGGCGGCCCGCGCCGAGGCCCTGAACATCCTGGCCCGCCTGGTCGCCCCGTTCACCCCGCACCTGGCCGAAGAAGCCTGGGCTCGCATCGGCGGCGAGGGCATGGTCGTGAACGCGCCCTGGCCCAAGGCCGACCCGGCCCTGGCCGCGGACGACGAGCGCGTCCTGCCGATCCAGATCAACGGCAAGCGCCGGGGCGAGATCAAGGTCAAGGCCGGCGCGGCCGAGGACGAGGTCCAGAAAATCGCGCTGGCGGATCCGAACGTCCTGGCCCACCTTGAAGGCCTGACGGTCCGCAAGGTGATCGTCGTGAAGGACCGCATCGTCAACATCGTGGCCAACTGAGACCGATGAAACGCTTCCTGCTGATCGGCGCCCTGGCGCTTTCGAGCCTTGGCATGTCGGCCTGCGGCTTCACCCCCCTCTATGGCCGTCCGGGCGTCGAGGGCGGCCTGTCGGGCATCGAGACGATCGCCGCCGAGGGTCGTGGCGGCTACCTGCTGCGCGAACAGCTGGACGACGCCCTGGCCCATCGCCAGGGCTCGCCGGCGGCCTACAGGCTGGCGTTCTCGGTCGACGAGAAGCGCTTCGCCCGCGGCGTCCGCCTCGACAACGTCGCCAACCGCTACGAGCTGCGCATGGGCGTCACCTGGCGCCTGCTGGACGCCAAGACGGGCGCGGAGGTCCACAAGGGCTTTACCGAGGTCTCGGTGACCTACGACTCGGCCGACCAGCCCTACGCCGCCATCGCCGCCCAGCAGGACGGCCAGGAGCGCGCGGCGACCGAGGCGGCGCGCAAGATCCAGCTGGACCTCGCCACCTGGCTGGCGGGCCGGAAGCCGGCCTAATGATCCTCTCCAAGCGTCCGGACGTCGAACGCTTCCTGAAGGAGCCGACCCCGGACATCCGGGCCGTGGTCATCTACGGCAAGGACCGCGGCGTCGTGCGCGATCGCGCCAACGCTCTCGCCCGGCGCGTGGTCGAACGGCCGGACGATCCCTTCGACACCGCCCAGCTGACCGAGAGCGACGTCGAGGCCGATCCGGCCAAGCTGGAGGACGAGCTTTCGGCGATGTCGCTGATGGGCGGCCGGCGCCTGGTGCGCCTGCGCCTGAACGGCGAGAAGGCCGGTCCGGACAAGGCCGCCGCCGAGGCCGTCACCCGGCACGTCGAGGGCAAGCTGAACCCCGACGCCTTCTTTCTGATTGAGGCCGGGGCCCTGGGCCGCGACTCCCAGCTGCGCAAGGTCGGTGAGAAGGCGCAGGGCTGCGCCGTCATCCCCTGCTACGAGGACGAGGCCGGCGACCTGGCCCGCCTGACGCGCGACACCCTGGCGGGCGATAAGGTCAGCCTGAACAGCGAAGCCCTGGATCTGTTCGTCTCGCGCCTGCCCAAGGAGCGCGGCGTCGCGCGGGCCGAGATCGAACGGCTGGCCCTCTATCTCGGCCCGGGCAGCGGGATCAACGCCACCGCCGCCGACCTGACCGATTTCCTGGGCGTCGAGCCCGAGGCCTCGCTCAGCGACGCGGCCGCCGACGCGTTCGGCGGCAAGGTGGGGGCGGCCCAGGCGGCCCTGCGCCGCGCCGCCGCCGAGGGCGAAGGCGGCCCCGCCGCCGTCCGGGCCATCAGTTACTATCTGGGCCGCCTGCGGCGCGTCCTGACCCTGCACAAGAACGGCGTCGACCTGCAGGCCGCCGCCAAGGCCTCGGGCGTCTTCTGGAAGCAGGAGCGCGAGTTCCTCCGCCAGGCCCGCGCCTGGAACCTGGAGGCCATCCTCGAGGTCCAGGGCGAGGTCCTCAACGCCGACCGCGCCTGCAAGACCTCCGGCTCGCCCGACCAACTGATCGCCGAGCGCCTGGCGCTGGGCATCGCGGGACGCGCGCGGCGACTGGGGCTGTAGAGACCTTCGCCTCTTTAGGTGTCATCCCGGCCGAGGCGCAGCGAAGAGCCGGGACCCAGGGGCGGCTCGCACGGCGTTCACGCGCCCCCTGGGTCCCGAATAGCCTCTACGAGGCTTCCGGGATGACACGGAATGGGGCGGGCGTTGGGAAGCCCGAAAACCGCCCCAAAACACCCTGTTTGCGCCTCTGTGGATGCTTTTCGAGAAAGCCTTACCCCACAAGCGCTTGCGGCCGAAAACCCGGTAAACCGCCTTCGCCTCACGAAAACGGCGCCTCCGGGAGTACGGAGAGGCGCCGCTCGGTGCACGACAGAGGCGATTTTCGGCTCCCGAAAAATCGCTCATCCACACGCTTTTTGAGTGCGTGTGATCAGACCCCGCGGGTCAGTCGATTGCAAAGATCGTCCAGCTGCTCGAGGGTGGCGTAGCGGATGGTCAGCGCGCCCTCCCCGCCGCGATGGTCAATGGTGACGTCGAGACCCAGCACCGATGACAGGTCCGCTTCGAGAGCCTGGGTGTCGGTGTCCTTCACCCGGGGCGGACGTCCGCCCTTGTTCTTGGCCGAGGGCGCGGTCGGGGCTTTACGGGCCAGGGCCTCGGTCTCACGGACCGACAGCCCGCCGGCGATGATCTGCTTGGCCAGGCCGACGGGGTCGGCGGCGGCGGCGATGGCCCGGGCGTGGCCGGCCGATAGCTCGCCACTGACCAGGTATGACTGCACCTCTTCCGGTAGGGCCAGAAGGCGCAGGGTGTTGGCCACATGGCTGCGGCTCTTGCCGATGGTCTGGGCGATCGCATCCTGGGTGCGCTCGAACCTCTCCATCAGCACCTTGTAGGACAGCGCCTCTTCGAGAACGTTCAGGTCGGCGCGCTGGACGTTTTCGATGATGCCGATCTCCAGCACCGCCAGGTCGTCCAGTTCGCGAACCATGATCGGCACGCTGCGCAGACCGGCGCGCTGGGCGGCCCGCCAGCGGCGCTCGCCCGCCACGATCTGGTATTCACCCGGCGCGCCAGGCGCTGGGCGGACCAGGATCGGCTGCAGGACGCCCTTCTCGCGGATCGAGTTCGACAGGTCCTCCAGGTCCTCCTCGCGGAAGGTCCGGCGGGGCTGGTCGGGATTGCGCTTCAAGAGCTCGATCGGCGCGTCGCGCGATCCAGCCGACGGATCGCCCGGCGCCTGGGCCGGCGCGGCCTCAACCTCGCCAAGCAGCGCGGACAGACCGCGTCCCAGTCCCCGACGCCCCTCGGCCATACCCGGCTCTCCCACCACGGCGGACTCCATCACTGTCTCAATCAAGCTTCGGTTCTACTTCAAAGGTCTGGTCTAGGCGGCGCTAAGCCGCCTTGGCCTGGCGATCGCGTTCGCGGCTGATCACCTCGCGGGCCAGCTTCAGATAGGCTTGGCTGCCCGCGCACTTCAGATCGTACAGCAGCACAGGCTTGCCGAACGACGGGGCCTCG
>NZ_QFQZ01000070.1 GCF_003243465.1 Caulobacter segnis | reverse complement strand
CCGACCTGGCCAAGGAAAGCGCCAAGCTGCAGTCGCTGCAAACCAAGCAGCAGCTGGGCGTGCAGGCGCTGTCGATCGCCAACTCGGCCAGCTCCTCGATCCTGAGCCTGTTCCGCTAAACCGCCGGCTCAAACCTCATAAGGTCAGAGCGCGTTCGGCCGTCCCGAACGCGCTCCAGACGAGACGCCAGCGTTCGCGCCGGCTTCCTCGGGGCGAGCTTTCGGGCTCGCCCCTTTTCCTTGCTTGCGAGGGGCTCCTCGGCCGCGCGTCAGACTAGGCCAGGACCCTCGATCTTCAGCGCCGGGGTGAAGGTGGGACGGCGCTCGGGCAGGTCGACCACCAGCGCCCCGCCGTCGCGGCGGAAGGGCAGGGGATCGCCGCCGCCCAGCAGCGTCACGCGCCGCACCTCGCCCGGCGCGCCGGCCAGGCTCTCGATCCGCAGCGGGCCGCGCGGCCAGTCCATCGGCAGGGCGTAGAGCGCGCCGGCCTTGGTCGTGAAGCGGATGTCGGCGGCCTCGAACGGCTTGGCCGCCTCCTCGTTCTGCATGCCCTCGACCAGCTTGGTCGGCCCTTCGCCGAACCGCCGCCAGGGGCGCGTGCCGTAGATCGCCTCGCCGTTGACCGCGGTCCAGCCGCCCATGTCGGCTAGCACCTTCTCTTCCTTGTCGTCGATCGTCCCGTCGCCGCGCAGGGGAATGGAGACCATCAGGCAGCCGTTCTTGCTGACCACGTCGATCAGCCGCTGGATGACGTCACGGCCGGACTTGTAGCCGTCACGCTCGTACAGCGGGCGGCTGTAGTGCCAGTCGCCGATGCAGGTGTCGGTCTGCCAGGGCTCGTCGCGCAGGCGGTCGGAGAAGCCGCGTTCGACATCCTCGACGATGGCCCGCCGCTGCAGGGGCGAGAGCTTCTTGCCGGTGACCACCACCTCGCCGCCGGCGCGGTTGTAGTAGCGGGCGGTCGCCTCGAGCCCGGCCTGGCCCAGGGGCAGCTGGTAGTTGTCGAAATAGACCATGTCCGGCTTGTAGCGATCGGCCAGGTCGTTCTGGCGCAGCAGCCACTTGCGCACGAACTCGGGGTTGTTCGGGGGCGGCGTCTCCAGCCACTGGCCGTCGTTCTTGTCGTGCCAGGCGTCCGCCGCGGCGATGCTGTCGATCCCGTCGGGGATGACCATGTTGCGGCCGGCATAGAGCTCCTGGGGATCCAGGCCCTCCCACCACTGGCCCTTGCCGTCGGCCTTGGTCAGGCGGAAGGCGTCGTAGCGCTGGCCCTTGCGCGGGCCCACGGCGTCATAGCCATAGGCGGTCTGCAGCCAGTGCCAGGCGTGGGCCGAGTGGTTGGAGACGGCGAACTTCAGGCCATGGGCGCGGGCGATCTTGGCCCAGGTCCCGACGATGTCGCGCTTGGGGCCCAGCCGCACCGTGTTCCAGGCGTGGTGGCGGCTGTCGAACAGGTCGAGATTGTCGTGGTGGTTGGCCATGGCCATGAAGTACTTGGCGCCGGCGGCGACGTACTTCTTCATCAGGCTTTCCGGGTCCCAGTTCTCCGCCTTCCAGCGCGGGATGAACTGCATGAAGCCGAAGTCGGCCGGGTGCCCGTAGGTCTTCAGGTGGTGCTCGTAGAAGCGGTTGCCCTGCATGTACATCTGGCGCGCGTACCAGTCGCCGAACTCGGGCACGCATTGCGGACCCCAGTGCGCCCAGATCCCCAGCTTGGCGTCCCGGAACCAGTCGGGGACCTTGTAGCCGGCCGCCAGCGACTCCCAGGTCGGCTGGAAGGGCCCGCGCGGGGCGGCCAGGGCGGGCGTGGCGGCCAGGGCGGCCGCCGTGGCGATCAGGTCTCGACGCGTGAAGCTCATGACAAAGTCCAAGGCAAGGTCGTCCCACCGGACCAAGATCCGCCTGGGCGCGAGGACAGCAGGAAAGGCTTATCGTGTGGGGGGCAGGCGCGCTCCGGCGAACGGCTGGGCCGTTTGGGCCGCACGCGGTCCGGGGCCGAATCCGGCGTCTGCCGGCGATGCGATCACAAGCGGGCGCCCCCAGGTCATTTCGAGCTCCCAGCTCAGCATCATTCTGAATATTTGTCATACAAAATAGATGGGCTTGACGGCGGCGTCGAGAGGTCTGACAGCGTTGTCGAAACCGGCCGCTCACCAGACAGAGTTGGAACCATGAACAGCAAAGCCCTCTGCGTCGCCCTCCTCGCGTCGACGGTCCTGTCCGGCGCGGCGCTTGCCGAGACCGGCCCGCAGAACACCGCCCACGCGGCGAAGTGGCCGGCGGCCAAGAGCCAGGGGCTCGTCGATCCCGCCACCGAGGCCTTCGTCGACGCGCTGCTGGCCAAGCTGACGCTCGAGGAGAAGGTCGGCCAGGTGATCCAAGCCGACATCGGCGCGATCAAGCCCGAGGACCTGAAGACCTATCCGCTGGGCTCGATCCTGGGCGGCGGCAGCTCGCCGCCGCTGGGCGCGCCCGACCGCTCGCCGCAGAAGCCCTGGGTCGACACCGCCCGCGCCTTCCGCGAGGCCGCCGCCCAGCGTCCGGGCGGCACGCACGTGCCGCTGATGTTCGGCATCGACGCCGTGCACGGCGACAACAACGTCGTCGGCGCGGTGCTCTTCCCGCACAATATCGGGCTGGGCGCGGCGCATGATCCCGACCTGATCCGCCGCATCGGTCGCGCCACGGCGCTGGAGACCTCGGCCGCCGGCTTCGACTGGGCGTTCGGACCGACCCTGGCCGCACCGCGCGACGACCGCTGGGGCCGGACCTATGAGGGCTATTCCGAGGATCCCGAGATCATCCGCCAGTACGCCGGCCAGATGATCCTGGGCCTGCAGGGGCCGCTGGCCCCGTTCACCGGCGGCAAGGGCGGCGCGATCCAGCAGGGGCTGGTCGCGGCCAGCGCCAAGCACTTCCTGGGCGACGGCGGGACCACCAACGGCCACGACCAGGGCGACACCCAGGTGTCCGAGGACGAGCTGATCCGCCTCCACGCCCAGGGCTATGTCCCGGCCATCAACGCCGGGACCATGACGGTGATGGCCTCGTTCAACAGCTGGAACGGCCAGAAGATGCACGGCAACAAGAGCCTGCTGACCGACGTGCTGAAGGGCAGGATGGGCTTCGACGGCTTCGTGATCGGCGACTGGAACGGCCACGGCCAGATCCCGGGCTGCAAGCCGACCGACTGCCCGACCGCGATCAATGCGGGCCTGGACATGTACATGGCGCCCGACAGCTGGAAGGGGCTGTTCGACAACACCCTGGCCGAGGTGAAGTCGGGCGTCATCCCGATGGCGCGCCTGGACGACGCGGTCCGCCGCATCCTGCGGGTCAAGGCCAAGCTGGGCCTGTTCGAGGCGGCTCGCCCCTATGAAGGCCGCGCCGGCGTGATCGGCGCGCCCGAGCACCGCGCCATCGCCCGCGAGGCGGTCCGCAAGTCGCTGGTGCTGCTGAAGAATGACGGCGTGCTGCCGGTGAAGAGCTCGGCCAATGTCCTGGTCGCCGGCTCGGGAGCGGACAATATCGGCAAGCAGTCGGGCGGCTGGACCCTGTCCTGGCAGGGCGACGGCAACACCAACGCCGACTTCCCGAACGCCCAGTCGATCTGGTCGGGCGTCAAGGCCGCGGTCGAGGCCGGCGGCGGCAAGGCCACGCTGTCGGTCGACGGCAAGTTCGCCAAGAAGCCGGACGTCGCCATCGTGGTGTTCGGCGAGGAGCCCTACGCCGAAGGCGTCGGCGACCTGAAGACCAGCCTTGAGTACCAGCCGGGCGCCAAGACGGACCTGGCGCTGCTCAAGCGCCTGAAGGCCCAGGGCGTGAAGGTGGTGTCGGTGTTCCTCAGCGGCCGTCCGCTGTGGGTGAACCCCGAGATCAACGCCTCGGACGCCTTCGTGGCCGCCTGGCTGCCGGGCTCGGAGGGCGGCGGCGTGGCCGACGTGCTGATCGGCGACAAGGCCGGCAAGCCGCGCAACGACTTCCACGGCAAGCTGTCGTTCAGCTGGCCCAAGACCGCCGACCACTTCCGCCTGAACCGGGGCGACAAGGGCTATGCGCCGCTGTTCGCCTATGGCTACGGCCTGACCTACGCCAAGCCGGGCAAGGTCGCCAGGCTGTCGGAAGTGTCCGGCGTCAAGGCGGTCGCCGACAATCGCACGGTCTATTTCGCCGGCGGCAAGACGCCCGCGCCGTTCGACTTCAAGCTGACCCCGACCACGGCCGTGCGCATCGCGCCGGTCGATGCTGCGGGCGTGCAGGAGGCAGGCCGCCAGCTGACCTATTCCGGCGACCAGCTGGCCAGCGTCGAGATCGTCGGCGACAAGCCGCTGGACCTGACGTTCCAGACCAACGCCGACATGGTGCTGCAGCTCGACTACCGCTTCGACGCGCCCGCGACCAAGCCGGTGACCCTGGCCCTGGGCGAGGGCCGTCTCGACGTCACGCCGCCGGCCGGAACCCCGACCGGCCAGTGGAGCAGCGTCAAGATCCCGCTGAAGTGCTTCCAGGCGGCGGGCGCCGACATGAGCAAGGTCGCCGCGCCGTTCGCCCTGTCGACGGCCGGGACCTTCCAGGTTTCGATCGCCAGCGTGCGGGTCGTCACCGATCCGGCCGGCGCGGTCTGCCCGGCCAAGGCCCAGTAGGCTGACGAAACGTCCATAAATCCGACCTCTGCGGTCCGCCGCAGAGGTCGGGCTAATCAAGGAGAGGAAACCCCCATGCGGCTCAAAGCCCTGATCCTGGCTTCGGCGCTCAGCCTGTCCACCCAGGCGATGGCGGGGCCGCTGGCCTCGGTGTTCAGCGACCACGCGGTCCTGCAGCGCGACCAGCCGATCAAGGTGTGGGGGCGGGCGGCGCCGAACGCGGCGGTCAGCGTCGATCTCTCCGGCGCCCGCGCCTCCGCCACCGCAGACGCCCAGGGCCGCTGGCGCGCCGTGCTGCCCGCGCGGCCGGCCGGCGGCGGGTCCCTCACCCTGGCGGTCGAGGCCGGAGGCGAGCGCCAGGTGGTGTCCGACCTCGTCATGGGTGACGTCTGGCTATGCTCGGGCCAGTCGAACATGGAATATCCGCTGCGCCGCGCCCTGAACGGCGACGGCGAGGTGGCCAGCGCCGACGATCCCGACATCCGCCTGCTGCAGACCGGCAAGATCAGCAGGCCGACGCCGCAGGACAGCCTTCCCGCCGGCGTGGCCTGGAAGGTCTCGACGCCGCAGACGGCCGCCGGCTTCAGCGCCGCCTGCTTCTTCATGGGCCGCGATCTGCGCCAGGCCGCCAAGGTTCCGATCGGCCTGATCGACGCCACCTGGGGCGGATCGGTGATCCAGGACTGGATCAGCCGCGAGGGCTTGACGGCCTTGAAGACCTATGACGAGGGGCTGGCGGTGCTGGCCGACTACGCCCGCGACCCCGCCCTGGGCCAGGCCAACTGGGCGGCGATGCTGGACCGCTGGGCGGCCGCCAAGCTGGGCGCGAACAACGACGGCCAGCGGCCCGACCTCGACGACCGGGCCTGGAAGACCCTGCCGCTGGAGGGCTTCTGGGAGTCCGCGCCGGGCCTCGAGACCTTCGACGGCGTCATCTGGCTGCGCGGCGAGGTGACCCTGACCAAGGCCCAGGCCGCGCAAGGCGCGACCCTGGCGCTGGGCCCGATCGACGACATGGACACCACCTTCGTCAACGGCCGCGAGGTCGGCGCGACGCAGAGCTGGAACGCCCCGCGCGACTATCGCCTCGCGCCCGGCGTGCTGAAGGCCGGCCGCAACGTGATCGCCGTCCGGGTGATCGACAGCGGCGGCGGCGGCGGGGCCTGGGGCAAGGCGGCCGAAAAGGGCCTGAGGTTCGACGACGGCTCGACCGCGCCGCTGGCCGGCGCCTGGCGCTACAAGATCGCCGCGCCGCTGTCCCAGACCTCGCTGCCGCCGAACGCGCCTTGGGTGGGGGCTGCCGGCCTGTCGACCCTGCGCAACGGCATGATCGCGCCGCTGGCGCCGTATGGCGTCAAGGGCTTCGCCTGGTACCAGGGCGAGGCCAATGTCACCCAGGCGGCCGAGTACGGGCGCCTGATGCCGGCGATGATCGCCGACTGGCGCCAGGCGTTCGGCGACGGCGCGCCCCTGCCGTTCCTGATGGTCCAGCTGGCCGCGTTCGGGGCCGAGAAGGACCGGCCCGCGCCGTCCGACTGGGCCGCCCTGCGCGACGTGCAGCGCCGGGTGACCGCCGCCGATCCCAAGGTCGGCATGGCCTCGGCGGTCGATATCGGCTCGCCCTATGACATCCACCCGGCCGACAAGCTGCGGGTGGGGCGGCGGCTGGGCCTGCTGGCGCGCAAGCTGGCCTATGGCGAGAGCGGCCTGGTCGCCGCCGGGCCCGCGCCGGTCTCGGCGCGCCGCGACGGCGACAGCGTGGTGGTGACCCTGGACCAGCCGGGCGTCGTCCACGCCGCCGGGCGTCCGATCGGCTTCGAGCTGTGCGAGGCCGCCGAAAGCTGCCGCTTCGTCGACGCGACCCTGGACGGCGCCAGCGTGCGCCTGGCGGTTCCGGCCGGCCTCCAGCCGGTCAAGGTCCGCTACGCCTGGGCCGACAGCCCGATCATCAACCTGTTCGGCGCGACGGGCCTGCCCGCGACGCCGTTCGAGGCGGCCGTGCCCTAGGCTTGCGGTTCGCCGCAAGCGTCAGCACGATTTTCAGGGTTAGCGGCCCGTTAACCAGCAACCCTTTGTTCACGTTGATCATTGGGCTCTCGCGAAGGGAGCCCGATGTGAATCTTGAAGAGCGCCAGGCCTGGATCGCCCTGTGGACGGCCGTGTTCGGCGAGCCGCCGCCGGTGGAGCCGGAGGCCGAGGTGACGGCGCGGATCCTGATCGACTTCCTGCCGCCGGCCCCGCCCTACGAACTCAAGTCCCGAACTGAGTGAACGGCACGCGGTTGAAGAACCGGCGCTCGGCCCCGCGCGGGTCGTCCTCCATCCGCGAGGCGTCGTCGAACACCATCGTCTGGCGGCGCTCCAGCGTATAGGGCTCCCACTTCGGCAAGGTTCCGCCGTTCGGGTCGCCGGTGCGGGCGAAGGCGACGAAGGCGTCGCTGAGGGTGTTGGACATGGCGACCGACCGCGGCCCCGTCCCGACGATCGAGCCCTTGGCGTCCAGCGTGCCGAACACCAGGCCGATGTCGATCGTGTGCGGCGCGCCGAAGATCCCGCCCTGGATCGGCGACTTCCAATCGACCTGGTAGACATAGGCCGGCGCGCCGGCGCGGGCCCGCTCCTCGGCCTGGATGATGGCCGCCTTCCACGAGCGTCCCGCGGTCGAGGCGGCGAAATAGACGTCGGCCGGCGAATAGGCCGGATAGGTCTGGCGATAGAAGGCCACCACCGTCTCGGGATCGATGTCGATGCGGGCGTTGAACTGGCCCGGCAGCCGGGCGATCACCTCGTCCCAGGTCTTGGGGAAGGCCGAGCTGTCCCAGCCGATGAAGCCCTTGGTCTCGTCGTGGGTGTTGCCGCACATCATCGGGACCGACAGGCCTTCCGGCGCGGCGTCGGGGAAGAACGGGTGGCGGGTCAGGCTCCGCTCGTCCAGCACCGGACCCATATAGACCCCGCCGGAGGCGGCGATCGGGTCGATGGCCTTCAGGCCATTCAGCAGGTCCTGGGCGGGCAGGGCGCGCAGGGCGGCCAGGTCGTTGATCCCTAGCTTGTCGAGGAACGCCTTGGCGCGTCGGGTGGCGTTGAACGGGCCGCCGACGGTGACCTGCTGGCCGCTCATGGTGGCGGCGCGGTGGAAGAGGCCCTTGGCCGCCGGCATGCCCATCAGGGTGGCGATCTTGGCCCCGCCGCCGGACTGGCCAAACAGCATCACCCGGTCCGGATCGCCACCGAAGGCGGCGATGTTGTCGCGCACCCATTGCAGGGCCAGCACCAGGTCCAGCTGGCCGGCGTTGCCGCTGTCGGCGACCGACGGATCGTTGAACAGGCGGGCCAGATAGAGATAGCCGAAGGCGTTCAGGCGGTGGTTGACCGTGACCACCACGACGTCGCCGCGCCTGGCCAGCCTGGTCCCCTCGTACCAGGGACTGGCGCCCGAGCCACCGTTGTAAGCCCCACCGTGAATATAGAACATCACGGGCCGCTTGCCGCCGTCCGCCAGGCCGTTCTTCCCGGCCTTCGCGGGCGTCCAGACGTTCAGGAACAGGCAGTCCTCGGAGAGCGTCTCGCCCTCCTCGCCCTTGCCGGTCTGCATCGAGGCGGGGCCGTAGGCCAGCGCGTCCTTGACGTCGGTCCAGGGCTCGGGCCGGACCGGCGGCATAAACCGCCGCGCCCCGCCGGTGTCGGCGCCATAGCGCAGGCCCTTGAAGACGCTGATCTCGCCGTCGACATAGCCGCGCACCTTGCCGTGGGTCGTCATGACCACGGGCGAGCGCTTCTCGGCCGCAAAGCCGCTGGCCGGCAGGGCGGCATAGGCGGCCAGGGCGGCGGCGCCGGTGATCAGGGTGCGGCGGGTGGCGTCCATCAAGTCTCCTCCGGCGGCTTCTGACGAGCCTGCCGCCAGCGGTAGCACGGATGACACCGGTGGCAATCCCTTATTGTCAGCCCAAGGCGCGCACCGCCGCGGCGTGCTCGGCGATCACCGCCAGGGTCGAGGCGTCGGTGTCGAACACGCCGTACAGGCCCTGTTCCTCCTGCGGGGGATCGCCGACGAAGCTCTTGTCGCCGGCCGCGAACCAGGCGTCGGGATGCTGGGCCCGGCCCTCGCCATTCCAGGCCCAGAAGTTGGTCCCCGCCGTCGGGCCGCCGGCCTTCATGTCGTCCAGGGCCAGGCCATAGATCGTCCGGTAGAAACGGTCCTTGTCGGCGGTCGCCGAGCCCGGCGTGAAGGCGCGGGCCTCGCGGATCAGGCCGAACTCCTCGATGACCAGCGGCTTGCCCAGCTGGCGGGCGATGGCGATGTGGCGGGCGACATAGTCGCGGCAGCGCGCCTCGCCGGCCTCGTAGGTCGCCGGCTGGTTCTTCGGATCGATCCAGCCCCAGTTGTTGGGCCAGACATGGGCGGTGAGGTAGTCGATCGTCGCGGGCCGATGGGCGTCCAGCACGCAGGCCTCGCTCTCCAGGCAACCCTTCAGGCCCTCGCTGCCGGTGCAGACCAGATGGTGGGGATCGAGCGTCTTGATCAGCTTGGAGGTGTCGCGGATCCACCGCTGGAAGACGGGCAGGTTGCGCGCGCCGAAGGCCTCGGTCCCGGCCGGGCGCGGCTCGTTGGCCAGCTGCCAGGCCATGATCGTCGGGTCGTCGCGATAGGGCTTGCCGGTGACGGTGTTCACCCGCCCGACCAGGCCGCGCAGATAGCGCAGGAACAGCGCATTGGCCTTGGCGTCGCCATAGAACCTGCCGGCGTAGTCGGGATATTCCGGCCACGGATGAGCGGGATCGCCTTGCTGGAACCAGGGGCCGTTCCCGACCCAGTTCAGATAGGCCGGCATGCCGCCCGACCAGTCCCAGAAGTTGTTGACGTAGACGACCGCCTTCATGTCGCGCTTGGCCATCTCGGCCAGCAGCACGTCGAGGCCCTTCAGCAGCTCGGGGCGATAGACGCCGGGCGCCTCCTGGAAGGTCGGCGACACCGCGGCCTTGGCCGGCGAGCGCTCGCCCGCGCCCAGGACGCGCAGATTGGCGACGCCCAGGGCCTTCAGCCGATCCAGCTCGCGCCTCAGCCGCTCGACGTCGCCAAAGGCCGCGGGCGCGCCCAGCCAGGCGCCGTACCAGAGGTTCGCCCCGGCGAACCGATAGGGCCTGCCGTCCAGCGACAGCCGGCCGCTCGCGACGGTGACGAAGCCCTTGGGCGGCGCGACTGGCTTAGCCGCCGCGCCCAGCGCAGGCAGGGCGGCGGCCATAATGAGATCGCGGCGCGAGAGGCGCATGTCGAGGTCCCCCTTCAGTTCGAAGAGAGCTTAGGCCGCGCGCGTCGGGGTTGTGAAGCGGTCCGGCGATTTACAGGTTCAGCAGCGCCGGGTCGCCGCCCTGGGCGGTGATGTTGACGCTGAGCGCGCGTTCGACCGCGAAGCGCAGCAGGGCGTGCGGACCGCCGGCCTTGGGACCGGTGCCCGACAGGCCCTCGCCGCCGAACGGCTGCACGCCGACGACCGCGCCGGTCATCGAGCGGTTGACATAGGCGTTGCCGGCCGGGACCAGGCGTTGGACGTCGGCGGCGAAGCGCTCGATCCGCGAGTGGATCCCGAGGGTCAGGCCATAGCGACGCTCCGCCAGGGCGCCGGCGACCTGCTCGAGCTCCTCGGGCTTGTAGCGGACGACGTGCAGCACCGGGCCGAACACCTCGCGCTCCAGGAAGTCGGCGGCGGGGATCTCGGCCAGGACCGGCGCGAAGAAGGTTCCGCCGGCGGGGGCTTCGAGCGCGTGCAGCACCTTGGCCTCGCGGTTCAGGCGGGCGCGGTGGGCGTCCAGAGCGGCCTTGGCCTCGGCGTCGATGACCGGGCCGACGTCGGTGACGGCCAGGGCCGGATCGCCCAGCACCAGGGCGTCCATGGCGCCCTTCAGGCCCTCGATGATGTGGTCGGCGGTGTCGTGCGGCAGGAACAGCAGGCGCAGGGCCGAGCAGCGCTGGCCGGCCGAGCCGAACGCGCTGACGATCACGTCGTCAATCACCTGTTCGCGCTGCGCCGTCGTGTCGACGAACATGCCGTTCAGGCCGCCCGTCTCGGCGATGAACGGGACGATCGGACCCTGCCTTTGCGCCAGGGACTGATTGATCCGCCAGGCCGTCTCGGTGCCGCCGGTGAAGGCGACGCCGTCCAGGCCCTCGTGGGCGACCAGGGCCGCGCCGACCGTCTCGCCGCGACCCGGCAGCAGGGCCAAGAGGCGCGGGTCGAGGCCGGCGGCGTGATAGAGCTTCACGGCCTCATGGGCGATCAGCGGGGTCTGCTCGGCGGGCTTGGCGAGGACCGCGTTGCCGGCCGCCAGGGCGGCGGCGATCTGGCCGGTGAAGATGGCCAGCGGGAAGTTCCACGGGCTGATGCAGACGAAGACGCCGCGACCGGCCAGGCGCAGGCTGTTGGTCTCGCCGACCGGACCTTTGAGGATCTCGGCCTCGCCGAACTGATCCTCGGCCAGCACCGCGTAGTAGCGGCAGAAGTCGACCGCCTCGCGGACCTCGGCGATCCCGTCCGACAGGGTCTTGCCGGCCTCGCGGGCCAGGATGGCGATCAGGCGCTCGATATTGGTCTCGAGCGCGTCCGCCATGGCGCGCAGCACCTGGGCGCGAGCGGCGCCGCCGGCGCGGTCCCAGGCCGGTTGCGCGGCGCGGGCCAGGCGGAAGGCGTCGTCGATCTGCGACAGCTGGGCTTCGGAGACGGCGCCGACGACCCGATTGTCGTCGGCCGGGGCGATCACCGGCAGCGGCGGCGTGCCGACAGCCAGCTTGCCGCCGACCAGCGGACCGGCCGACAGGGTCTCGGCGTCGATGGCGGAGACGGCGGCGGCCAGGCGCTCGCGATCGGCCTTCACCGAAAGATCGAGACCGGCGCTGTTGCGGCGGCGCGGACCGTAGACGTGGATCGGCGTCGGGATCTTGGCGTGGCGGTCGGGATGGGCCTCGACCACGTCGATCGGATCGGTGACGACCTTCTCGACGGGCACCCGCTCGTCGAGCAGGGCGTGGACGAAGCTGGTGTTGGCGCCGTTCTCCAGCAGGCGGCGGACCAGGTAGGGCAGCAGGTCCTCGTGGCCGCCCACCGGCGCGTAGGCCCGCAGGGTGATCCCGTCATAGAGATCGTCGGCGGCCTTATACAGAGCCTCGCCCATGCCATGCAGGCGCTGGTGCTCGATGCGCACGCCGGCGGTCTTGGCCATGCGCACCACGGCCGCCAGGGTATGGGCGTTGTGGGTGGCGAACTGGGCGTAGAGGCTCGGGGCGGCGTCGATCAGCGCCTTGGCGTTGACCAGGTACGACAGGTCCGTGGCCGGCTTGGTCGTATAGACCGGATAGTCCGGGCGGCCGGCGACCTGGGCGCGCTTGATCTCGCTGTCCCAATAGGCGCCCTTGACCAAGCGGACCATCAGGCGGCGGCCCGTCTCTTCGGACAGGGCGCGCAGGCGGGCGATCACCTCGCCGCAGCGCTTCTGGTAGGCCTGGACGGCGAGGCCGAGGCCGGTCCACCCGGCCAGCTCAGGCTCCCGGCACAGCTTGTCCAAGAGCTTCAGCGACAGGGCCAGGCGATCGGCCTCTTCGGCGTCGATCGTGAAGTTCAGGTCGTGGCGGGCGGCGATCTTGGCCAGGCGCAGGGTGCGGGGATAGAGCTCCTCCCACACGCGGTCCTCGTGGGTGGCCTCATAGCGCGGGCACAGGGCCGAGAGTTTGACCGAGACGCCGTGGCCCTTCTCCGGACCGGCGCGGTTCGACAGCTTGCCGACCGTGTCGATGGCGTCGGCGTAGGCCTTTTCGTAGCGCTCGGCGTCGGCGGCGGTGCGGGCGCCTTCGCCCAGCATGTCGAACGAGCACATGGTGTCCTCGCTCGCGGCGCGCTTGATGGCGGCCTCGATCGTGCGGCCCAGCACGAACTGCTCGCCCATGATGCGGATGGCCTGGCCGACGGCGGCGCGGATCACCGGCTCGCCGAGGCGGCCGGCCAGCTTCCGGACGAAGCCGGGCAGGTCCTTCTTGGCCTCGTCGTCGGGCTCGACGATCTTGCCGGTCAGCATCAGGCCCCAGGTCGAGGCGTTGACGAACAGGCTGTCGGAGCCGCCCAGGTGGCTGGCCCAGTCGGCCGAGCCGATCTTCTCGGCGATCAGCTTGTCGCGGGTGTCGTCGTCGGGAGTGCGCAGCAGGGCTTCGGCCAGGCACATCAGGGCCAGGCCCTCGCGGGTGCCGAGCGAGAATTCCTGTAGGAAGCTTTCGACCACGCCCTGCTTGCGGACGCTGCGGCGGGCGCCGCGCACCAGGGCCTCGGCCTCGGCGCGGACCACGGCGCGGTCCTCGCTGGAGAGCGGCGCGCTGGCCAGCAGGTCGGCGAGCACGGCGGCTTCGTCGCGATACTTGCCGTCGTCGAGGCTATCCCAATTCATCGCGGGCATGGCGTTCCCTGAGGTTTGAATATCGTCGGTCTAACGCGACTTACGCCAAAGGTGCTTCGTTTGTTGAGGGCTCGCTCCGTCAGGTCTTCGGCCGCGCTGGCGAAAACGTTCGTCCGCTCCAATAAGCGGCGACGGTCCGAGATCAGAATGCTCTGGAAATGGGGAGGGAGGAAGGGGCGCGGTCGGGGGAGACACAGGCACCCCTTCCTCTCTATCGCGACGCCCGGTTAGGGGGAGAGGGGCGAGCGTCGCGGCGTTCCATAACGGCCTAGCCGTCCCACCGGCGCCCGCTGAGGAGGGGGTGGCGCGGGTGGGCTGGAACGATCGGAGGTGTAACGCTAAGCTTGTCGAAGGTGCTCCGTTTGTGAGCGCTACTTTTCGAAGATTCTTCGGTCAGAGGGCGCTATGGCCAATTCCAGCCTGGACGATACCGATCGCCGGCTTCTCAAGGTGCTGCAGGTCGACGGCCGCATCACCAACGCTGAGCTGGCCAAGCGCTGCCATCTGTCGCCGGCGGCGACCTTCGACCGCGTCAAGCGGCTGCGCGAGCGCGGCTTCATCACCGGCTATGCGGCGCTGCTGGACCCGGCCAAGGTCGATCGCGCGCTGCTGATCTTCGTCGAGGTCGTGCTGGACCGGACGACCGGCGAGGTGTTCGAGGACTTCGCCGCCGCCGTCCGGCGCGCGCCCGAGGTGCTGGAATGCCACATGGTGGCGGGCGGCTTCGACTACCTGATCAAGGCGCGGGTGCGCGACATGGAGGCCTATCGCGGCTTCCTGGGCGATATCCTGGTCAAGATGCCGGGCGTGCGCGAGACGCGCACCTACGCGGTGCTCGAGGAGGTCAAGAGCACGGTGCAGCTGCCGCTTTAGGGCGTGGGCGCGCCGCCTTGAAGGCCGTCCCAGTTGGAGGCCGTCAGCGTGGCGCGCGGGAGCGGGCGTCCGCTCAGGTCCGTGGGCGCCACCACGGCGGAAACGGCGGCGGTCACCGCCAGAAGGCTGGCCAGCAAGACCCCCAGCAGCTGGGGCACTTGTTTCGACAGCGGCTCATTCTTCGCTTTTGTCGTCATGGGATCCTCGTCAGATCACGACCGCCCGCGCTTCTCGCAGGGCGCCGCAACATGCAAACGATTGTCCATTAAGATTACTAAACAGTAAGAAATGGCCGTCTCTGTCCCCGGATTGGGTCATCCGCACAACGTCTCGGCGGGGAGAGGGGAAGGGGCGGCTCCGGGGGGGGGGGAGAGGAGCACGCCCCTTCCGTTCGTGACCATCGGGGGTGGGGGATGATGGCCGACGAACCTCCCCGGCTTTCGCCGGGGAAGGGGGCAAGATGCCTAGCGGGCGGGGGCGCCGCCGCCGAGCGTCTTGTAGAGGGTGACCAGGTTGGTGGCCCGGTCCAGGCGCGCCGTGATCAGCGATTGCTGCGCGGCGTACAGCGTGCGTTGGGAGTCGAGCAGTGTCAGGGCGTTATCGAGGCCCGCCTCACGGCGCTGCTGGGTCAGCCGCTGGCTGTCGGCGGCCGCGGCCACCAGACGTTCCTGGGCGGTGACGCGATTGGTCACGGTCTGGCGCACCGACAGCGCGTCGGAGACCTCGCGGAAGGCGGTCTGCACCGTCTTCTCATAGGTCGCCACGGCGATGTCGCGGCCGGCCTTGGCGCTGTCCAGATTGGCGACATTGGCGCCGCCCGCGAAGATCGGCAGGCTGATCGACGGGGTGAAGCTCCAGGCGCCGGTTCCGTTCTTGAACAGGCCGTCCAGGTCGCCGCTGGCCGAACCGGTCGAGCCGGTCAGGCTGATGCGCGGGAAGAAGGCCGCGCGCGCCGCGCCGATATTGGCGTTGGCCGCCTGCAGGCTGTGCTCGGCCGACAGCACGTCGGGGCGCCGGGCCAGCACGTCGGACGGCAGGCCCGCCGGCAGGTCGGCCAGGATATTCGCCGCCGCGACCCCGCCGCCGGGGCCCGATGGCGGCAGCAGGTCGGCCGGAACCTCGCCGCCGACCAGCAGCACCAGGGCGTTGCGGTCCTGGGCGACCTGGGCGGTGTAGGCGGCCACGTCCGAGCGCGCGGTCTCGGTCAGGGTCTGGGCGCTGCGCAGGTCGAGCAGCGAGCCGACGCCGCCGTCCACCTGGCGCTGGACCAGGCCCAGGGACTCCTCGCGGGTGGCCAGGGTGTTCTGGGCCAGGGCCAGGCGATCCTGGTCGGCCGCCAGGGTCAGCCAGGCGTTGGCGGTCTCGGCGATCAGGCTGATCCGCGTGGCGCGCGCCGTCTCCTCGGTGGCGAAGAAGCTTTGCAGCGCCTGCTGGTTCAGGCTGCGGACGCGGCCGAACAGGTCCAGCTCATAGGCGGTGAAGCCGATGGTGGCGCTGTAGCTTTCGACCTCCAGCGCCCGGCCGGTCTGCGAGGTCGAGGCCGGCGTGCGGCTGCGCTGTTCGCTGAGCACGCCGTTGACGGCCGGGAACAGGTTGGAGCGCTGGACGCCGTAGGTGGCGCGGGCCCGCTCGATGTTCAGCACCGCCACCCGCAGGTCGCGGTTCTGCTTCAGGGCCAGGTCGACCACGCCTTGCAGGCGCGGATCGACCAGGACCTGACGCCAGTCGAGGTCGGCGGCCGTGACCGCGCTGGCGGGCTCGGCCTTCGGCGTGGACCAGGTCTGGGCCACCGGCAGGGTCGGGCGCTCGTACTTCGGCGCCAGGGTGCAGGCGCTGACCGCCGTGGAGGCCAGCACGATCAGGGTGAGATTACGGAACATGATCAGTGGGCCTCCGTCGACGGGGCGTCGCCTTGCGGGGCGGCGGCGGCGTCGTGACCGGGGTGCTTGGGTTTGAAGATCTTCTCGACCACCACGAAGAACAGCGGGACGAAGAAGATCGCCAGGAGGGTGGCCGAGATCATGCCGCCGATCACGCCGGTGCCGATCGCGTGCTGGGCGCCGGAGCCGGCCCCGTTGGAGATGGCGAGCGGCAGCACGCCGAACACGAAGGCCAGCGAGGTCATGATGATCGGGCGCAGGCGCAGGCGGACAGCCTCCAGCGTGGCGTCGATCAGGCTCATGCCCTTCTCGTAGAGGTCCTTGGCGAACTCGACGATCAGGATGGCGTTCTTGGCCGCCAGGCCCATGGTCGTCAGCAGGCCCACCTGGAAGTAGATGTCGTTGCTGAGACCGCGGGCGAAGGTCGCCAGCAGCGCGCCGACCACGCCCAGCGGGATGACCATGATCACCGCCAGCGGGATCGACCAGCTCTCATAGAGGGCCGCCAGCAGCAGGAACACGACCAGGATCGAGATGCCGTACAGGGCGGGGGCCTGGTTGCCGGCCTCCAGTTCCTGGGCCGACAGGCCGGTCCACTCGTAGCCGACGCCGGGCGGCAGCTTGGCCGCGATCTTCTCCATCGCCGCGATCGCGTCGCCCGAGCTCTTGCCCGGGGCGGGCGAGCCCTGGAGGTTGACCGACGACAGGCCGTTGTAGCGTTCGAGACGCGGCGAGCCGTAGGTCCAGGAGGCGCTGGCGAAGGCCGGGAAGGGGACCATCTGGCCGCTGCCGTTACGCACGTACCAGCGGTTCAGGTCCTCCGGCGTCATGCGGAACGGCGCGTCGGCCTGCATGTAGACCTTCTTCACGCGGCCACGATCGATGAAGTCGTTGACGTACGACCCGCCCCACGCGGCGCTGAGAGCGCTGTTGATGTCGGCGGTGGTCAGGCCCAGCGCGCCGGCCTTGGCCTGGTCGACCTCGATCTTCAGCTGCGGGGTGTCGTCCTGGCCGTTCGGGCGCACGCCCACGAGGTTCGGATCCTGGGCGGCCATGCCCAGCATCATGTTGCGGGCGTTCATCAGGGTCTCGTGGCCGACGCCCCCGGTGTCCTGCAGCTGGAAGTCGAAGCCGGACGAGTTGCCCAGTTCCGACACGGCCGGCGGGACGACCGCGAACACCATGGCGTCGCGGAACTGGGCGGCGAAGGCCCCCATGGCGCGGCCGGCGACGGCCTGGGCCTTGAGGTTGGCGGCCTTGCGGTGCTCGAAGTCCTTCATGCGGATGAAGGCGAGACCCGCGTTCTGGCCGGCGCCGGCGAAGCTGAAGCCCGAGACGGTGAACACCGACTGCACGGCGTCCTTCTCGCCGACCAGGAAGTGCTCGCGCACCTTGTCGAGGACAGCCAGGGTCTTTTCCTCGGTCGCGCCGGCGGGCAGCTGGACCAGGGTGAACATGGTGCCCTGGTCTTCTTCCGGCAGGAAGGCGCTGGGCAGGCGGACGAATAGCAGGCCCATGGCCACGATGATCGCGGCGTAGACGGCCATCCAGCGACCGCTCTTGCCCAGGATCTTGCGCACGCCGCCTTGGTAGCGGCCGCTCATGTCGTTGAAGCTGCGGTTGAACCAGCCGAAGAAGCCGGTCTTCTCGTCGTGGTGGCCGGCCTGAACCGGCTTCAGCATGGTGGCGCAGAGGGCGGGGGTCAGCACCAGGGCGACGATCACCGACAGGGCCATGGCCGAGACGATGGTGATCGAGAACTGGCGATAGATCACGCCTTGCGACCCGCCGAAGAAGGCCATCGGCACGAACACCGCGGCCAAGACGAGGGCGATGCCGATCAGGGCCCCGGTGATCTCGTCCATCGACTTGCGGGTGGCTTCCTTGGGCGAAAGGCCCTCCTCGCTCATCACGCGCTCGACGTTCTCGACCACGACGATGGCGTCGTCGACCAGCAGGCCGATGGCCAGCACCAGGCCGAACATGGTGAGCGTGTTGATCGAGTAGCCGAAGGCCGCCAGCACGCCGAACGTGCCCAGCAGGACGACCGGCACGGCGATGGTCGGGATCAGGGTCGCGCGCCAGTTCTGCAGGAACAGGAACATGACGATGAACACCAGCACGATGGCCTCGATCAGCGTCTTGACCACTTCCTCGATCGACAGCTTCACGAACGGCGTCGAGTCATAGGGGACGACGTACTTGTAGCTGGCCGGGAAGCTCTTCTCGAGCTGGGCCATCTTGGCCTTCACGGCCGCGGCGGTGTTCAGGGCGTTGGCGCCGGGGGCCAGCTTGATGGCGATGCCGGCGGCGGGGTGGCCGTTGAACTTGGCGACCGAGGCGTAGCTCTCGGCGCCCAGCTCGACGCGGGCGACGTCGCCCAGGCGCACGGTGGCGCCGCCGGTGGAGTTCTTCAGGATGATCTGGCGGAACTGCTCGGGCGTCTGCAGGCGCGACTGGGCGGTGATCGTGGCGTTCAGGCCCGTGCCCGGCAGGTTGGGCGCGCCGCCCAGCTGGCCGGCCGAGACCTGGGCGTTCTGGGCCTTGATCGCCGCCGAGACGTCGGCCGGGGTCAGGCTGAAGCTGGCCAGCTTCTGCGGGTCCAGCCAGATGCGCATGGCGTATTGCGCGCCGAACAGCTGGATGTCGCCGACGCCGTCGACGCGGCTCAGCGGGTCCTGGATGTTGCTGGCCAGGTAGTCGGCCAGGTCGGTGCCGGTGGTCTTGGGGTTCTCAGAATAGAGGCCCACGACCATCATGAAGTTCCGGGCCGACTTGGCGACCGTCAGGCCTTGCTGCTGCACTTCCTGCGGCAGCAGGGCGGTGGCGGTCTGCAGCTTGTTCTGGACCTGGACCTGGGCGATGTCGATGTCGGTGCCGGCCTTGAAGGTCAGGGTCACCGTGGCCGAGCCGGCGCTGTCGCTGGTCGACGACATGTAGTCCAGGCCGTCCAGGCCCTTCATCTTCTGTTCGATGACCTGGGTGACGCTGTCCTCGACCGTCTTGGCCGAAGCGCCCGGATAGTTGGCCGAGATCGACACCTGCGGCAGGGCGATTTCAGGATACTGCGCGATCGGCAGGGTCCGGATGGCGAGCGCCCCGGCCAGCATGATCACGATGGCGATGACCCACGCGAAGATGGGCCGGCTGATGAAGAAACGCGAGAGCATCGGGGGCGGGCCTTAGTGTTGGGCCGGAGCGGCGGCGGGCGCGGAGCCGGCCGGAACCGCCTTGATCGGCGCGCCGGGACGCACCTTCTGCAGGCCCTCGACGATGACCTTGTCGCCCGGCTGCAGGCCGCTGGTGATCAGCCACTTGTCGCCGACCGTCTGGCCCAGGGTGACCGGACGCGGCTCGGGGCCCTTGGCGCCGACCAGCATCACCGTCGCGCCGCCCTTGGGATCGCGGTTGATCGCCGTCTGCGGCACCAGGATGCCGCTGGGCGCGACGCCCTGGGTCAGGGTGGCGCGGACGTACATGCCCGGCAGCAGCACGCCGTTCGGGTTGGGGAACACCGCGCGCAGCGTGACCGAGCCGGTGCCGGCGTCGACCGTGACGTCCGAGAACTCCAGCGTGCCCGGCGTGGGATAGGTCGAGCCGTCCTCGAGCTTCAGGGTCACCTGGGCCGAGTTGGTCTTGCCCAGCTTTCCGCTGGCGAACTGCTGCTTGAGCTTCAGCAGCTCGGCCGAGGTCTGGGTCAGGTCGACATAGATCTTCGACAGGTCCTGGATCGTCGCCAGGGGCGTGGCCTGGTCGGCGGTGACCAGCGCGCCGGGGGTCACGGCGCTCTTGCCGATGCGGCCGCTGATCGGCGCGGCGACCTTGGTGTAGTTCAGGTTGATGCGGGCGGTATCCAGCGCCGCCTTCTGCACCGCGACCGCGGCGGCCGTCTGGGCGGCGGCGGCCTGGGCGTCGTCATTGTCCTGCTTGGAGACCGCGCCGCTCTCGACCAGGGTCTTGTAGCGGTCGGCCTTCAGCTTGGCCGAAAGCGCCTGGGCCTGGGCCTGGGCCAGCGAGGCCGCGGCGCTGTTGTAGGTCGCCTGATAGGTGGCCGGGTCGATCTGGTACAGCGACTGGCCGGCCTTGACGATCGCGCCTTCCTCGAACAGGCGGGCCTTGACCACGCCGCCGACCTGCGGCCGCACGTCCGAGACCAGATGGGCCGAGGTGCGGCCCGACAGCTCCGTGCTCAGCCCCACGGCCTGGGTCTGGGCGACGATGTAGCCGACTTCCGTCGGGCCTCCCATGCCCATGCCCGGCGGGCCACCCTTCTGGCCGCAGGCGGCGAGGGTGAGCGCTATGGCGGCGAGGCTCACGGCCGTCGAAACGGCCTGACGGTGAAAGTGCATGCTAGACCCCGGTGGGTTGGCTTAAACGGGCTGTCGCCCTTGACTAAGCCGACGATATGAACAATTTGAGAATGAACGTTCATTCTCATGCGGGCTGGACATAGGAGCGCGACTGGCGCAAGTCAACCTTCGAACGCGGCCGCTGATGCTGACCTAACGGAAATGTAATGGGCTTAGGATTTTCAATGGTTGAGGACGTCTCGCCCGGTCGTCCGTCGCCGGAATCGCGCCGCCAGCAGATCCTCGACGCGGCGTGCGAGCGCGTGCGCCACTCCGGCTTCCACGGGGCCAGCATGGCCGACATCGCCAAGGCCGCGGGCCTGAGCGTCGGCCAGATCTATCGCTACTTCGAGAACAAGGAAGCGATCATCGCCGCCATCGTCGCCCAGGACCTGGCCGAGATGCGCGACAAGTTCGCCGAGCTCGAAAGCCAGCCCGGCACGCTCGTGGACGCGATCGACGAGCACCTGCCCGAAAGCATCGACAAGTGCTTCGAGCCCGGCCGGGCGGCGCTGGCGCTGGAGGTCATCGCCGAGGCGGCGCGCAATCCCAAGGTGGCCTCCATTGTCCGCTCGGCCGACGAGCAGGAGCGCGAGATGGCCATGTCGCTGATGGAGCGCAGCCGCAAGCCCGAGTGGACCGAGGCCGAGTTCCGGGCCCGTTGCGAGGCGATCGGCCTGATCTTCGACGGCCTGCTGATGCGGGGCGTCAACCACCCGGACCTGGACCGCGAGGCGCTGAGCCACGTGCTTCGGACGATGGTCAGACAGCTGCTGACCTAGGGACTAGGCGGATTGCAGCCGCCCCGGGCTAGGCCTTGTCTTCCGGCAGTTTCAGCCCGCCCTTGACGAGCTCCGCCCAGGCGCTCTCGGCGTCGTCGGCGAAACGCAGCAGGTCAAGGTCCGCCTCGGCGATCATGCCGTGCTCCACCAGGGCCTCGAAATTGATGATCGACCGCCAGTAGGCCTCGTCGAACAGCACGATCGGGATCGGCGGCGCCTTGTCGGTCTGGCGCAGGGTCAGGATCTCGAACAGCTCGTCGAAGGTGCCAAAGCCGCCGGGGAACACCACCAGCGCGTTGGCCCGCATCGCCAGGTGCATCTTGCGCATGGCGAAGTAGTGGAAGCGGAAGGTCAGGTCCGGCGTGCAGTAAGGGTTCGGCGTCTGCTCGCGCGGCAGGGTGATGTTGAAGCCGATGGTCGGGGCGCCCGCCTCATAGGCTCCGCGATTGGCCGCCTCCATCACGCCCGGTCCGCCGCCGGTGGCGATGACGTTGTCGCGCACATGGTCGCCGTTCTCCAGCTTGGCCCCGCCGCGCTCGGAGACGATGCGGCCGAAGCGCCGGGCCTCCTCGTACCAGCGGGCCTGCTCGGGCGGGCCGTCCCGCCGCGTCCGCGCGCTGCCGAACACCACCACGGTCGAGCGCACGCCCCAGCGGCGCAGGGCCTCGTCGGCCTTGGCGAACTCCAACAGGAACCGCACCCCGCGCATCGACTCGCCCAGCAGGAAGTCCTGGTCCAGCGCCGCCAGCCGATAGGACGGCGAGGTCAGCTGGGCGTGGTTGTCGGGCGCCTGGGCGGGCAGGGGGACTTCGGTCACGGAAGAGACTCAACGGTTTTCGTCGGGGCGCGGACTATGGCGCAATCCTTCGCCGGGGTTGACCTGTATCCGCCGCCAAGGCGAACTTTACTCAGATTGGAAAGAGGTACGGGCGGCGTGATCAGAGTCTCAATGGGCGTGCTGCTCGCCCTCCTGTGCGCGGTCGCGGCCGGGGCCGAGCCGGCGCCGGTGCGCTACGCCCTGTCGCCGGTGATCGAGCAAGGCGCCCTGCGCGCCCTGGCGGTGGACATCGATTTCCAGGCCGACCCCAGCGGGCGAACCACCCTGCGCTTCGTGGACGGCTTTGAACACGAGACCCGGCCGGGCCGCTACGCCGAAGGGCTGGAAATCCTGGGCGCCGAGGGCGTTACGCCAAGGCCGGACGGCGGCGCGGAAATCCGCTCGGCGCCGGGGGCGAGGTTGCACGCCCGCTACCGGATCCGCTCCGGCTATGACGCGCCGCCGACCACGCGCGATTCCGACCAGACCAAGCCGATCGTGCTCGCGGACTGGTTCTACGTCGCCGGCGAACTCGTCTTTGCCTATCCCGAGGGCCAACACCGCAGTCCCGCGACCTTCAACTGGAAGGGCGGCGAGTCCGGCTTCCGGTTCGCCTCGGATCTGGAACGTCTCTCCGACCGCGATGGCGTGGTCGACGATATTCTGGACAGCATCCTCATGGGCTCGCCGCGCCTGCGCGTGACCGAAGGCCGCGGGCGCTACAAGGACCTCCGCCTGGCGGCGCTGGGAACGTTCCAACACTATGACGACGCCGCCTTCGCCGACATGACCTTCCGGGTCATCGACGCCGAGCGCGCCTTCTGGGGCGATGGCCCCTCGCCCTTCCTCGTGACCCTGGCGCCGCTGAAGACCTCGGTCGGCGAGAGCTACGGCGGGACCGGGCGCTCGGACGCCTTCGCGCTCTGGGTCGGGGAAACCCTGCCTCTGGCCGATCTCCGCCGGCTGCTGGCGCACGAGTATTTCCACACCTGGAACCCCGCCGAACTGGGGCGTCCGGGCAAGCAGCGCCGCGACGCCTGGCTATCGGAAGGCTTCACCGACTTCTACGCGCGACGCCTGCTGCTGCGCGCCGGCCTCTACACGCTCGCCGACTACGCCAAGGCCTGGAACGAGGACCTCCTGGCCTATGGCGTCTCGCCCGCCCGAAACGCCACCGAGGACCAGATCGCCAAGGGCTACTGGCAGGACGAGGCGCTGGAGGAGATCACCTACAAGCGCGGCGCCCTGCTGGCCGCGCTGTTCGATGCGCAGCTGCGCCGGAAGGGCCGGGGCCTCGACCCCGTCGTGCGCCGGATGCGGGCGCTGAGGAACAAGGATCCAGAGAGCGGCCTGCGGGCGAACTTCGCGGCCGCCTTCGCGGCGGCCGCCGGCCGTCCCGCCACGCCGGAGATCGACCGCTACGCCTTGCGCGGCGAGACCTTGACCCTGCCGGGCGACACCTTCGCCTGCCTGACCCTCGGCAGGGTGACGCAACCCATCTTCGCCTTGGGCTTCGACCTCGAAGCGACCGGCGCCACCGGCGTCTTCTCGGGCGTCGATCCAGCCGGTCCCGCCTACGCCGCCGGTCTGCGCGACGGCATGAAGCGCCTGGCTCGGGAAGGCGGCGCGATGAACGATTCGTCCGTCGAAATCGCCTACCGCGTCGTCGATACAGCCGGGCAGGAGCGCGTGATCCGCTTCAAGCCCGAGGGCGAGACGAGCGTCACCTTCCAGCGGCTGTCGGTGCGCGAAACCATGACGCCGTCTGAACGGAAGGCCTGCGCGCGGGCCCTTGGCGGCGGCTGAGGCCGGCCGGCTTCGCCTAGTCCAGCGCCCGGTACCTGAACCCCCTGAACCGCGCCGAGCCCTTGCCGGCCGCGTAGATCCCCGGCTTCAGCATCAGGAAACCGCCGCGGACGTTGTGGTGGTAGCCGCTGACCTCCATCCCCCGGTCGAAGCGCTTCCAGGTCTGGCCGCCGTCTCCACTGGTGTGGAAGGCGACGATGTGGCGCGTGTTGCGCAGCCTCATCAGCATCTTCGACCCGTGCGGATTGGCCGGGCGGCCGCGCTCGACGCCGTACTGGTGGGTGACGAAATTCTTCTCGTCGAAGCCCAGGCCGCAATAGAGCTGGCGGTCGTAGAACAGGATCAGGCCGGCGCGGGTCTCGGGATCGACCTCGATCTCGCACTCGATCTCGTAGGCCTGGTCGCCGTTGACGAAGATCAGCGGCGCGCCGCTGGAGGGCGCCCCGCCCGCGCCCTTCAGGGTCAGGACGCCGTTGGCGCGGCTGAGGCGCTGGTGCTCGTCGGGGCGCGGGTCGAAGAAGTTCCACTGCACGCCGTACTTGTCGGTCGTGAAGTCATCCGACAGGGCCATGCCATGCGGGCCGCTCTTGCCGCCCTTCGGCTTGGGCAGAGGCTTTGAGAGATCGCCGCCGCCGACCTCGAACCAGCCGTCGGCGGTCCAGGTGACCGGGGCCAGCAGGGTCTGGCGGCCCAGGGTGTAAAAGCCGTTCTCGTAGCCGTGATAGACGGTCCACCAGTCGCCGGCGGGGCCTTCGACCAGGGTGGCGTGGCCGCGCGACCACCACTTTTCGCTATTGTCGACGGTGCGGACGACCGGGTTGCGCGGATGGTCCTCCCACGGCCCGGCCAGCGACTTGGCGCGGGCGACGATGACCATGTGGCCGGTCGGCGGGCCGGCCGTGCCGCCGACGGCGGTCACGAGGTAGAAGTAATCGCCCTTGCGCATGACCTTGGGGCCTTCGGGCGAGAAGCCCTCGACGTCCCAGTCGTCCGGATAGCGCCAGGGATTGTAGACGTGCTCGGGCTGTCCGACCGTCGAGAGGCCATCCGGGGTCAGCTTGATGCGGTCGCCGCCCGACAGGAACAGCCAGCGCTCGCCCTTTTCGTCGACGATGTGGCCGGGGTCGATGTAGCGGGCCAGCTTCAGGTCGATCGGCTCGGACCAAGGGCCCTCGATCCGGTCGGCCCAGATCACGTAGCTCGTATTGTTGTTCGGCTTCTTGGCCGGCAGGTAGATGTAGTAGCGGCCCTTGTGCTTGCAGAGCTCGGGGGCCCAGATCGAGCCGACATTGGTCTTCAGCGTCGTCGTCACCGGCGTCCAGTTCACCAGGTCGCGGCTATGCCAGATCAACAGGCCCGGATAGGCGTCGAACGAGCTGTGGGTCATGTAGTAGTCGGCGCCGTCCTTCAGGATCGACGGATCGGGATGGTCGCCGGCCAGGATCGGATTGAGGAAGGTCCCGTCGCCGAGGTCCGCCTTGCGCTGGCCTTCGATCCCCTTGGCCCAGGTCGGGCCGGTAGTCGGCTTGGCGGGCAGGGCGCCCATCTGGGCCGCCTCGCTGGAGGCGGGCAGGGCGGCCAGGCCGGCGCCGGTCAGCAGCGAGCCCAGCGCGCCGCGGCGGTTGATGTCGGCCATGGTGTTCCTCTCCCGATCGCGTCTTGTCTTTGTTGACGGCAAGCTAGCGGGAAGGGTGGTTTTGTCCACCGGTGTCATTTGACCCGGAGCGCAAAAGAAAACGCCCGGAAGCGGCGGCTCCCGGGCGTTTGGATTCTTGTATCTGCTCCCCCTCTGGCGGAGCTGTCGCGGAGCGACTGAGGGGGCTTCGCATGAGCCGAGCTGGCCCCCTCCGGCCCTCCGGGCCACCTCCCCCAG
>NZ_QFQZ01000150.1 GCF_003243465.1 Caulobacter segnis | reverse complement strand
ATCTGAAGGGGCCGCGAAGTTTTCTTCGCGGCCCTTTTCCTATGGTCGAGCTAGGGATTGCGGATCGTTGGTCCGTCAGAAAGTCCCGCCCGATGAAGCTTCGCGCCCTGGCCGCCGTCGGCCTCACCGCCGCCCTCCTGGCCGCTCCGGCCTTCGCGCTCGCCGCCACCAAGGCGCCGACCCCGGCCCTGAAGTCGATCGCCGACCTGCCGACGCCCCTGCCCTATCCCTACAACGAGCAGGCTGACGCCGAGGTCGACCTCGCCGCCGCGATCAAGGCCGCCAAGAAGCACAAGAAGCTCGTCCTGATCGACCTGGGCGGCAACTGGTGCGGCGACTGCCGGGTGTTCGCCGGGATCATCGAGCAGCCCGACATCAAGCCTTGGGTCGACAAGCACTACGAGGTCGTGGCGATCGACGTCGGTCGCTACACCAAGAACATGCAGATTCCCGCCCGCTACGGCGTCGACAAGCTGAAGGGCGTGCCCAGCTTCCTGGTGGTCGACACCAAGGGCAAGCTGGTCAACGACGGCGCCTTCTTCGCCCTGACCGACGCCCGCCACATGACGCCGCAGTCGATCGTCGACTGGCTGGCCCAGTGGCCGAAATAGCGCTCGGCGCGCCCTCTCAGGAACGGCGCGGCCAGAGACTTGCACAACAGGACTAACTGGCCCTACCTTCCTCCCAAACTACGGGAGGAAGCCGCCATGAAGCTCGCCACGACGAAGATCGAGCGCCTGCCGCCGGTGCGCACGTCGCTGTCGCCGACCAACCACCCGTACATGACCGGCGCCTGGACGCCGCAGCACGAGGAGGTCAACGCCTGGGACCTCGAGGTGCTGGAGGGCGCGATCCCGGCCGACCTGGACGGCGTCTATCTGCGTAACACCGAAAACCCCGTCCACGACCCGCTGGGCCGCTATCACCCGTTCGACGGCGACGGGATGATCCACCAGATCGCGTTCAAGGGCGGAGCGGCGACCTATCGCAACCGCTTCGTCCGCACCCGCTGCTTCGAGGCCGAGCAGGAGGTCAATCAGAGCCTGTGGGGCGGGCTGATGGACGGCCCGGGGACCTCCAAGCGCCCTGGCTTCGGCGCGCACGGGAGCCTGAAGGACAGCGCCAGCACCGACATCGTCGTCCACAACGGCGAGGCGATCGCCACCTTCTACCAGTGCGGCGAGGCCTACCGGCTGGATCCGCTGACCCTGGAGACCCTGGGCGTGGCGGCCTGGGCGCCGCTGGACGGCGTCTCGGCCCACCCCAAGGTCGACGAGAACACCGGCGAGCTCTTGTTCTTCAACTACTCGAAGTCATGGCCCTACATGCACTACGGCGTGGTTGGCCCGGACGGGAAGCGCAAGCTCTATCAGGGCGTGCCCCTGCCCGGCCCGCGCCTGCCGCACGACATGTGCTTCTCCGAGCACTGGGCGATCCTGAACGACCTGCCGGTGTTCTGGGACCAGGAGCTGATGGCGCGCGACATCCACGCCGTGCGCCTGCACAAGGGCCTGCCCAGCCGCTTCGCCCTGGTCCCCCGCCACGGCGGCGAGCCCCGCTGGTTCGAGGCCGAGCCGACCTATGTGCTGCACTGGCTGAACGCGTACGAGGACGGCGACGAGGTCGTGCTGGACGGCTACTTCCAGGAGAAGCCGATCCCCCGCCCGCTGGAAGGCGCGCCCGACGGCCACGGCCACCTGATGGCCTATCTGGACGAGCACAGCTTCCTGCCCAAGCTGCACCGCTGGCGCTTCAACCTGAAGACCGGCGAGACGACCGAGAAGCATCTCGACGACCGGGTGCTGGAGTTCGGCATGTTCAATCAGAAATACGCCGGCAAGCCCTATCGCTACGCCTATTCGACCACCGCCAAGCCAGGCTGGTTCCTGTTCAACGGCTTCGTCAAGCACGACCTGGAGACCGGCGAGAGCTGGTCGATCACCCTGCCCGAGGGCCGCTACGCCAGCGAGGCGCCGTTCGCGCCCAAGGTCGGCGCCAAGGACGAGGACGACGGCTACCTGGTCAGCTTCATCATCGACGAGAACCGGGGAGCCTCCGAGTGCGTGATCGTCGACGCCAAGCGGTTCGAGATCGTCTGCCGCGTCGCCCTGCCGCACAAGCTCAGCAGCGGCACGCACAGCGTCTGGGCCGGGCGGGAGATGCTGCGCGATTAGCCACCTTCCGCAACGTCCGCTTGCCGGGTCGCGTAACGCCGGTACACTCACCTGAACAACGATAAGTCGGGAGGGTGGAATGGCGACCGTGACCCGGGAGGCGCGACTGCCGAAGGCCTGCGTGATCGGCGCCGGCTGCAGCGGCTTCACGACGATCAAGCGTCTGAAGGACTACGGGATCCCCTACGACTGCTTCGAGATGTCCGACGAGATCGGGGGCAACTGGTACTACAAGAACCCCAACGGGATGTCGGCCTGCTACGAGAGCCTGCACATCGACACGTCGAAGTGGCGGCTGGCGTTCGAGGACTTTCCCGTGCCGAAGGACTGGCCGGACTTTCCGCACCACGCGCAGCTCTTTCAGTACTTCAAGGACTATGTGGACCACTTCGGCCTGCGTCCGACGATCACCTTCAACACGCGGGTCGAGACGGCGCGGCGCACGGCGGACGGCCTGTGGGCGGTGACGCTGTCCACCGGCAAGACGCGGCTCTATGACGTGCTGTTCGTCTGCAACGGCCACCACTGGGACCCGCGCGTGCCCGAGTATCCCGGCGAGTTCGACGGCCCGGCCTTCCACGCCCACGCCTATTGCGACCCGTTCGATCCGGTCGACATGCGCGGCAAGAACGTCGTGGTCGTCGGCATGGGCAATTCGGCGATGGACATCGCCAGCGAGCTCTCGCAGCGTCCGATCGCCAAGAACCTCTGGGTCTCGGCGCGGCGGGGCGTCTGGGTGTTCCCCAAGTACCTGAACGGCAAGCCCGCCGACAAATCCGCCATGCCCGCCTGGATGCCGCGCAAGCTGGGCCTGGCCCTCTCGCGCTCGGTGCTGAAGAAGACCATCGGCCGGATGGAGGACTACGGCCTGCCCAAGCCCGACCACGAGCCGCTGGAGGCGCACCCTTCCGTCTCGGGCGAGTTCCTGACCCGCGCGGGCTGCGGCGACATCAAGTTCAAGCCGGCGATCAAGGCGCTGGAGGGCAAGCGGGTGCGGTTCGCCGACGACAGCGTCGAGGACGTCGACGCCATCGTCTTCGCCACCGGCTACAAGATCAGCTTCCCGTTCTTCGACGATCCGGACCTGCTGCCCGACGCCGACCACCGCTTGCCGCTGTTCAAGCGGATGATGAAGCC
>NZ_QFQZ01000069.1 GCF_003243465.1 Caulobacter segnis | reverse complement strand
CTTGCCGAACGACGGGGCCTCGGAGACGCGGACATTCCGCGGGATCACCGCGTCATAGACCTTGTCGCCGAAGTGGGCGCGAACGTCGTGGGCCACCTGCTCCGATAGGCTGTTGCGGCGGTCGTACATGGTCAGCACCACGCCCTGGATCTCCAGGCGTGGATTGAGGCTGCCGCGCACGCGCTCGATCGTCCGCATCAGCTGGGTCAGGCCTTCCAGCGCGAAGAACTCGCACTGCAGCGGCACGAACACCGCGTCGGCGGCGGTCATGGCGTTGACCGTCAGCACGTTCAGCGACGGCGGACAGTCGATCAGAACATAGGTGTAAGGGCCGTTGGCGCGGATCACGTCCAGGGCGTCGCGCAGGCGGTATGACCGGCGCGCGGTCTGACCGAGTTCGATCTCGATACCGGACAGATCGGCGTCCGCCGGTATGACGTCCAGGCCCGGAAGCTCCGTCTTCACGGCGGCGTCGACCACCGGCGACTCGCCCATCAGCACGTCATAGAGGGTCGTCCGCCGCTGGGTGCGGCCGATGCCCAGGCCGGTCGAGCAGTTACCCTGGGGGTCGGCGTCGATCAGCAGCACCTTCTCGCCGCAGGCGGCCAGGGCGGTGCCCAGGTTGATCGCGGTCGTGGTCTTGCCCACGCCGCCTTTCTGGTTGGCGATCGCCAGGACGCGGAGAGGATTAGCGGACACGAGACAGCCCCTTCACTTGAACGATCCGACCGCGAGGGTCGCTTTGGCTAGGTCGCAATTCTGACTGGAACGTCCAGGCCTTGGCGGCCTCGGACAGCTCTGCCGCGACATCCTGTCCCTTCAGGAACAGGCCGGTCGCGCCGCCGCGCAGATAGGGTTCGGCGAAACCGAGAAGCTTGGTCATCGGGGCGCAGGCCCGCGCGGTGACAATGTCGACCTTCAGCTTCAGGTCTTCGGCCCGGGCGTTGTGGATCTGGACCGGCAGGTCGAGATCCTTGGCAACGACCTCCAGGAACCGGCAGCGCTTGGCCATGGATTCGACCAGATGGACCTTGGCCCCGGCCCTACCCTTCAGAAGTATGGCCAGAACGACCCCGGGCAGACCGGCGCCGGCGCCCAGATCGGCCCATGTGGACGCCTCCGACGGCGCCAGGTCCAGCAGTTGGGAGCTGTCTAGGGCGTGCCGGGTCCAGTAGGTGGCGATCGTCAGCGGCCCCACGAGGTTCATGACCTCGTTCCATTCGGCCAGCAGCTCCTGGAAGCGGGTCAGGTCGGCGAGCTGGCCGTCGCTGACGCCGGTCAGGGCCTGGTAGGCGGCGGCGTCCAGGACCGGAGGTTCGGCGAGATCAGGCTGCACGGGTGCGCCGCACGTGGGCCAGCAGCGCGGTCAGCGCCCCTGGCGTCACGCCTTCGATGCGGGCCGCCTGACCCAGGGTCAGCGGCCGAACGCGGGCCAGCTTCTCGCGCACCTCGTTCGACAGGCTGCCGATGTCGGCATAGTCCAGGTCGGCCGGCAGGCGCAGGTCTTCGTCCCTGCGCAGGGATTCCGCGTCGGCCCGCTGCCGGTCGAGATAGCCGGCATAGGCCGCCTCGATCTCGATCTGCTCGCGGACGTCGGTGTTCCACGTGAAAACCTCGGGCCAGACACGGCCGAGGTCGTCGAGCGTGACGTCCGGATAGGCCAGCATGGCGAAAACGTCACGGCGAACACCATCGCTATTGACCTTGAACCCCGCCTTGACGGCCTCGTTGGGCGTCATGCTGACCGAGCGCGCGAAGGCGCGGGCCGCCTCCAACCGCGCCTTCTTCTCAGCCCACGCGTTGGCGCGATGTTCGCCGACCACGCCCAGGGCGATGCCGCGATCGGTCAGGCGCTGGTCGGCGTTGTCGGCGCGTAGGGTCAGGCGGAACTCGGCCCGGCTGGTGAACATCCGATAGGGTTCGGTGACGCCACGGGTGACCAGGTCGTCGATCATCACGCCGATATAGGCCTCGTCGCGGGCGAAGACGGCGGGCTCCCTGCCCTGTTCCGCGAGCGCGGCGTTCAGGCCCGCGACCAGGCCTTGAGCGCCGGCTTCTTCATACCCCGTGGTGCCGTTGATCTGACCGGCCAGGTACAGGCCCGGCAGACGTTTGGTCTCCAGCGTGGCGTAGAGCTCGCGCGGATCGACATAGTCGTATTCAATCGCATAGCCGTAGCGCAGAACCTCGACGTTCTCGAGACCGGGAATTGTGCGCAGGAACAGCAGTTGGGTATCTTCCGACACCGAGGTGGAGATGCCGTTCGGATAGACCGTCGGATCATCCAGGCCCTCGGGCTCAAGGAAGATCTGGTGGCTGGTCTTGTCGGCGAAACGGACGACCTTGTCCTCGATCGACGGGCAATAGCGCGGACCGACACCCGTGGCGCGGCCGCTATAGACCAGGGACTCGCCGATCCGCTCGGCGATGATCCGGTGGGTCTCCTCCGTCGTGAAGGTCACGCCGCAGGCGATCTGCGGCACGTCGATCTTGTCGGTCAGGTACGAGAACGGAACCGGCTCGTCGTCGGCCGCCTGGCTGTCCAGGCGATCCCAGGCGATCGTGCGGCCGTCCAGGCGCGCGGGCGTGCCGGTCTTCAAGCGGCCCATCTGGAAGCCTAGGCCGTATAGGCGATCCGACAGGCCGATGGCCGGCTGGTCGCCGACACGGCCGGCGGGAATCCGCTCTTCGCCGCGGTGGATGACGCCCTTCAGGAAGGTGCCGGTGGTCAGGATCACACGGGGGGCGCGGTACGAGCGCCCTTCCCCATCGATCGCGCCAGCCACCCGACCGTCCTCGACGATCAGGTCCTCGGCGGCGGCGGCGATGATGTCGAGGTTTCCCGTGGAAAACAGCTCGGCCTGCATCGCCTCGCGATAGAGCTTGCGGTCGATCTGCGAGCGCGGTCCGCGCACGGCGGGACCCTTGGAGCGGTTCAGCATCCGGAACTGGATGCCGGCCTTGTCGGCCATTCGGCCCATGACGCCGTCCAGGGCGTCGATCTCACGGACCAGATGGCCCTTGCCCAGCCCGCCGATGGCCGGGTTGCACGACATCTCACCGATAGTTTCCAGCTTGTGCGTCAGCAGAAGGGTGCGCGCGCCGGTGCGCGCTGCGGCCGCCGCGGCCTCGCAGCCGGCATGGCCGCCGCCGATGACAATGACATCCCAGGAGTTGGACAAGACACTCGCCTCAATGCGAACGCCCCCGGGACAAGCGGGGGCGCTGGACTCGATCTATACGCCAATCAGCGCGGAGGGTCGATGCGACTCGTCGGCGTTTCACGTGAAACACCCCTGCCACAGCTGTGAGCGTGCTGTGGACAATATGGGAGGGTTTCACGTGAAACATCACTTGCCGATGCAGAAGGTCGAAAAGACGCGGCCCAGGATATCTTCGGGATCAACCCGGCCGGTGATCTTCTCCAGAGCCCGGGCGGCGAGGCGGACGTCCTCGGCGGCCAGCTCGACCTCCAGGCCGATATCGGAAAGCGCGCGCGCCAGATAGCTGCGCGCCTCGGAGAGACGTTCCGCATGACGCAGGCGGGTGGCGGCGGGGAATTCAGCGCCCGACAGGGCGTCGGCCACGTGAGACGCCAAGGCCGCCCGCAAGCTGGAAACGGCTTCCTCCGACCGCGCGGAAAGCTGGTGGACAGCAAGCCCCTCCCCCGCCCACCGGACCTGGGCAGCAGCCAGCTCATTCGGCTGCGCAATGTCAGCCTTATTGAGCACGAGCCAATCCCCCGCTTGGACGGTCGCCTCCATGGCGGCGAGCTGTTTCACGTGAAAACCATCGACGACCCAGAGGCGCAGGTCGGCCTCCTCCGCCCAACGCCGAGCGCGGCGAACGCCCTCAGCTTCGATGGCGTCTTCGGTGTTGCGGAGACCGGCTGTGTCGGCCACCAACACCCGGTAGCCTCCGAGCACCAAGGGAACCTCGATGACGTCGCGCGTGGTTCCGGGCGTGTCGGTGACGATCGCCGCGTCGCGCTCGACCAGGCCATTCAGGAGCGTGCTCTTGCCGGCGTTCGGCGCGCCGACTAGGGCGATGCGGTATCCGTCCCGCACACGGCGACCACGGGAAACATCAGCCAGGGCCGAGTCGAGCTCCTCGGCCAGAACCCGCAAGCCAGGGCGCGCCCGCTCGGCGACCTCTTCCGGCAGGTCCTCATCCGGGAAGTCGACGGCCGCCTCGAGCATGGCCAGCGACTGAACCAGCAGGTCGCGCCAGCGGTCGTAGCGTTGGCTCAGCGCCCCGCCGACCTGGCCCAGGGCTTGCCGCCGCTGCGCCTCGGTCTCGGCGTCGATCAGGTCGGCGACGCCCTCCGCCTGGGCCAGGTCGAGCTTGCCGTTCTCGAAGGCGCGACGTGTGAATTCACCGGGTTCGGCCAAGCGAAGACCAAGGTCGCTCAGAGCCGAAAGGAGCGCCTCGACGACGGCTCGCCCACCGTGCACGTGAAACTCGGCGCTGTCTTCCCCGGTATAGCTGGCTGGCCCTTCGAACCGTAGGACCAGCGCTTCGTCCAGCTCTACGCCGTCATGCCGTAGCTTGCGGAGCGCGGCCATACGCGGGATGGGCGCCCTGCCCGCCAGCGCCTGGACAACATGCAATGTATCCGGGCCCGAAACTCGCACGACGGCCACCGCCGCCCGCCCGGCCGCCGTGGCCAGGGCGAAGATCGTATCGGCCATGGTCAGTCCGGTTTGCCAACCGCCGCGTTGGCGGCGGCGGTCATCAGCTTGCGGAAGCTCTCCTGCGCGCCGGTCCCGAACGCCATCCAGTTCTTCAGCAGTTCCTCTGGCGCGAGCATGGCCATGTTGGCGTCCATCCGGGCCTGCATCTCCTTGACGAGATGCTCGTTCAAACCACTGACATCCGGCAGGCCTAGAAAGGCGCGCGCTTCGACCGGCGTGCAGTCGATCTCGATCGTCATCTTCATCAGAAGTTCCCTTCGGTCAGGGCACGATATTGTTATGGGCCTCGCCCGTCGGCGCAGGTTAGAGCGCTTTGGTCGAAAGTCACATTGGTCCTTGTCTGACCTGTAACGACGGAGAGCCCCCGATGAGCGAGACCCTCACCATCACCACGCCGGACGGCGAGTTCAGCGCCTATGTGGCGCGCCCGAAGGCGGCCTCCGCGCCGGCCATCGTCGTCATCCAGGAAATCTTCGGCGTCAACAAGGTCATGCGCGATATCTGCGACGGCCTGGCGTCCCAAGGCTATGTCGCCATCTGTCCGGACCTGTTCTGGCGGATCGAGCCGGGCGTTGACATCACCGACCAGTCCGAGGCGGAGTGGAAGAAGGCCTTCGAGCTGTTCAACGCCTTCGACGTCGACGCCGGCGTCAATGACATCGCGGCCACCATCACCGCCGCCCGCAAGCTGGACGGCGTCAACGGCAAGGTCGGCGCCGTCGGCTACTGCCTGGGCGGCCTGCTGGCCTTCCTGACCGCCACCCGCACCGATGTCGACGCCTCGGTGTCCTACTATGGCGTTGGCCTGGAGAAGCACGTCGGCGAGGCCGAGAAGCTGAACCATCCGCTGCTGATGCACATCGCCGAGAAGGACCAGTTCGTGCCGCCCGAAGCCCAGCAGGTCATCCTGCAGGCGCTGAAGGATCACCCGCAGATCGAGCTGCACGCCTATGCCGGCCGCGATCACGCCTTCGCCCGCGAGGGCGGCGCGCACTACGACGCCGCCGACGCGGCCAAGGCCAACGGCCGCAGCCTGACCTTCTTCCAGAAGGCGCTGGCCTGATGCTGGCCATCCAGTTCTCCCGCACGGGAGGCCCGGAGGTCCTGGAGGCGGTCGAGGCGGACGTCCCCTCGCCCGCCGCCGGCCAAATCCTGGTCCGTCACGCGGCCGTTGGCTTGAACTACATCGATACCTACCATCGCTCTGGCCTCTATCCGCTGAAGCTGCCGAGTGGCATCGGTCTGGAAGCCGCCGGAACGGTCGAGGCCGTCGGCGACGGCGTCACCCGGTTCAAGGTCGGTGACCGTGTCGCCTACAACGGGACCATGGGCGCTTATGCCGAGGCCGCCGTGGTTCCGGCCGACCGCGCGGTGAAGGTTCCGGACGGCGTCAGGCTGGAGACGGCCGCCGCCGCCCTGCTCAAGGGCATGACCGCCGAGTTCCTGGTCCGGCGATGTTTCCACGTGAAACACAGCGACACCGTCCTGGTCCACGCGGCCGCCGGGGGCGTCGGCCAAATCCTGGTCCAGTGGTGCAAGAGTCTGGGCGCGACCGTGATCGCCACGGTCGGGTCCGAAGCCAAGGCGGCTATCGCTCGCGACCTCGGCGCGGACCACGTGATCGACTACAGCCAGGAGGAGGTCGCGGCCAAGGTCGCCGAGTTGACCGGCGGCCAGGGTGTCGCGGTCGTCTATGACGGCGTCGGCAAGGACACCTGGGCCGCCAGCCTGAAGAGCCTGGCCCGCCGCGGCGTGATGGTCACCTTTGGCAACGCCTCGGGCCCGGTCCCGCCGTTCGCCCCGCTGGAACTGGGGGCGAAGTCGCTGTTTGTCACCCGCCCTCGCCTGTTCGACTACATCACCACGACCGAGGAGCTGGACGAGAGCGCGCAGGCGCTGTTCGCGGTGGTAGGCTCCGGCGCGGTAAAGATCGACATCGGCCAGACCTTCCCGCTGGCTGAGGCGCGGGCGGCGCATGAGGCGTTGGAGGGTCGCCGGACGACTGGAGCGACGTTGCTGGTTCCATGAGAGAAGATGCTCCCCCGCGATGCGGGGGAGCTGTCGCGGAGCGACTGAGGGGGCGAACTGGACGCACGCCGAGCTCGCCCCCTCCGGCCCTCTGGGCCACCTCCCCCGCGATGCGGGGGAGGAACTTTCGAGACAAACAAAAAAGGCCCCGGATCGCTCCGGGGCCTTTCTCCTCTCTGACTGAGTCCGGCTGGACTCAGGTGTTCATCGACTGGAAGAAGTCGCCGTTCGTCTTCGACTGGCGCAGCTTGTCCAGCAGGAACTCGATGGCGTCCGAGGCGCCCATCGGGTTGAGGATGCGGCGCAGGACGTAGGTCTTCTGCAGCTGGTCGCGCGGCGTGATGAGCTCTTCCTTGCGGGTGCCCGACTTGAGCACGTCGATGGCCGGGAAGATGCGCTTGTCGGCCACCTTGCGGTCCAGGACGATTTCCGAGTTACCGGTGCCCTTGAACTCTTCGAAGATGACTTCGTCCATCCGGCTGCCGGTGTCGATCAGGGCCGTGGCGATGATCGACAGCGAGCCGCCCTCCTCGACATTGCGCGCCGCGCCGAAGAAACGCTTCGGACGCTGCAGGGCGTTGGCGTCGACACCGCCGGTCAGCACCTTGCCCGACGACGGGACGGTGGTGTTGTAGGCGCGGCCCAGACGGGTGACCGAGTCCAGCAGGATGACGACGTCGCGCTTGTGCTCGACCAGGCGCTTGGCCTTCTCGATGACCATCTCGGCCACCTGGACGTGGCGGGTCGCCGGCTCGTCGAAGGTCGAGGCGATCACCTCGCCCTTCACCGTGCGCTGCATGTCGGTGACTTCTTCCGGGCGCTCGTCGATCAGGAGGACGATCAGGTAGCACTCGGGGTGATTGGTCTCGATCGACTTGGCGATGTTCTGCAGCATCACCGTCTTACCGACGCGCGGCGGGGCGACGATCAGGCAGCGCTGGCCCTTGCCCAGCGGGGCGACGATGTCGATCACGCGGCCCGAGCGATCCTTCACGGTCGGATCGGGTAGCTCCATGTTCAGGCGCTCTTCGGGATAGAGCGGCGTCAGGTTGTCGAAGTGCACCTTGTGGCGCACGTTCTCGGGGCTCTCGAAATTGATCTTCGAGACGCTGGTCAGGGCGAAGTAGCGCTCGCCCTCGCGCGGCGAACGGATCGCGCCCTCGACGCTGTCGCCGGTGCGCAGGCCGTACTTCCGGATCTGCGACGGCGAGACGTAGATGTCGTCCGGACCCGGAAGATAGTTGGCTTCCGGCGAGCGCAGGAAGCCGAAGCCGTCCTGCAGCACTTCCATGGTGCCCGAGCCCGAGATCTCCACGCCTTCCTCGGCGAGGGTCTTCAGGATCGCGAACATCATGTCCTGCTTGCGCATGGAGTTGGCGTTCTCGACCTCGAAGGTCTCGGCGAACGCCAGCAGGTCGGCCGGGGACTTCTCCTTCAGCTCCTGCAGGGACATGGACTTCAGGCCCAGGGCCGCGACGGCCTCGGCGATGCCGGAGCCTTCGTCGTCGCCCTCGCCTTCCGCCTCGGCTTCAACGGAAGCTTCGGTGGCGACGTCGGCCGTGTCGGCCACGGTGTCTTCAATGGTCGCCTCTTCGGCGCCCGGGATTTGGTCTTCGGTTTCTTCGGTCATGACAAGACTCAAGGGTGGGCGCGGTCTCCACGACGGAGTCCGGCCGGTAGAACTTCATGGGTCATGCCCGGTAGGGCCGGGACATGCGCGTCGATTGACGATGACGCGGATCGTTCGGGGGACGGACCTTGGAGCGGATCGCTCGCGGGGCGCGCCAGGACGGGCGCCGGTCCGTGAAAGAAAGAGGGTTCGCCGACAGCGAGCCTATCGCCGATGCAAATCACGCGGCGGGCGGCGGGTCAAGCGCCGCGCAGGCTCAGTGGTTCAGGAACTTGGTCGTCACCGAGACCACGATCACGATCGCCAGCACGAACGGGATCTCGTTGACCATCCGCCAGAACTTCTCGGACCGGGGATATTCGCCCTTCTCGAACTTCTTGCGCGAGGCCGACAGGAAGCCGTGGAAGCCGTAGAGTCCGACCAAGGCGACCAGCTTGGTGGCCATCCAGGGCTCGAGGAGGAAGCTCCAGCCGCGGATCTGGCTGTCGGCCAGGATCAGGCCAAGGCCAAACAACGCCGTGGCGATCGAGGCGGGATTGATGATCCCGCGCAGCAGACGCCGCTCCATGACCACGAAGGTCTCGGCCATCTCCGAACCCGGCGCGGCCTTGCTGTGATAGACGAACAGCCGCGGCAGATAGAGCATGCCGGCCATGAAGGCGATGACCGACAGGATATGCAGCCCGCGCACCAGATTGAAGTGCGCCACCAGGAAATCCATCACGCGGCGGCTCCTTCCCGACGGGGGCACTTGGACCACTCGGCGCCGCAGCGCCAGCCGCAGGCCGGGGCGACGGACCCGGCGCGTTCGCCGAGCGCATTGCGAACGGCGCTGGCCAGGCCGTCGATGAACTCCGGCGCGCCGCCCAGGGCCGGGACCCGGACGTAGGGCGCGGCGCCGACTTCCTTGGCCAGCTCGGCGTATTCGTGATCGAGCTCGACGAGCGTCTCGACGTGCTCGGAGACGAAGGCGATCGGGGTGATCATCACGCCCTTGCCCTCGGCGCCGGCGCGACGGATCTCCTCGTCGGTCGAGGGGCCGATCCACTTCAGCGGGCCGACCCGGCTCTGGTAGCAGACGGTCCAGTCGATGCCCGCCGGCAGCTTGGCGGCGACGGCGGCGGCCGTGGCCTCGATCTGCTTCTGGTAGGGATCGCCGGCCAGGATCACCTTCTCCGGCAGACCGTGGGCCGAGAACAGCAGACGGAGATTGGTCGGCGAACCGGCCTTCTCCCAGGTCTCGCGGATCATCCGGGCGTGGGCGTCGACGAGGCCGCCATCCGTCGGATAGCAGCAGACCGTCGTTTCGGACCCGGGGCCCTTGTAGGCCTTGCGCCAGGCCTTCAGCGACGAACCGGTCGTGGTCGTCGAGAACTGCGGATAGAGCGGCAGCAGCACCACGTCGTCCGGCGCGAAGGCCGCGACCTGACGCGCGGTCTCGCCGGTCAGTGGATGCCAATAGCGCATGGCGATGAAACACTTGGCCTCGACGCCGGGCAGGGCGACCGCAAGGGCCTTTTCCAGCGCCTCGGCCTGCTTCTTCGTCTCGGGAAGCAACGGTGAGCCGCCGCCCATGATCGCGTAGTTGGCTTTGGCCATCTTCTCGCGCGTGGTCGAGATCAGGGCCGCCAGCGGATAGCGGATCAGGGCCGGGGCGCCGATGATCGCCGGATCGCGGAACAGGTTGAACAGGAACGGCCGGACGGCGCGCGGACCATCGGGTCCGCCAAGATTGAACAGGACGACCGCGAGCTTCTGGCTCACTTGACCACCTTCTGGCCGGTCACCCGCTCCAGCACCGCCTCGACGTGGGCGATCGGCGTGTCCGGCAGGATCCCATGCCCCAGATTGAAGATATAGGGACCCTGGTTCCACTGTTCGAGCAGCTCGTCCACCCGCTTCAGCAGCGCGTCGCCGCCGGCCCGCAACAGCAGCGGATCGAGGGCGCCCTGGATGGTCTTGGTCTTCTGGATGGCTTGGCCCAGCTTGGCGCTGGCCTGGGTGTCGAGCGCCACGCCCTGCACCGGAACCTCTGCGGCGTAGCCCTCGACCAGGGCGCCGGCCCCGCGCGGGAAGCCGATGATCGGCACGGTGACTCCGCGCGCCCGCAGGCCCTCGACGATCTTCTTGTGCGGCTGGGTGACCAGGCGATCGAACAGCGGCTCGGACAGGCCCTCGGCCCAGCTCTCGAACAGCTTCACGGCCTGCGCGCCGGCGTCGACCTGCATGGCCAGGTAGTCGACCGTCGAGTCGACCAGCACCTGGATCAGGGCGTCGGTCGTCTCGGGGTTCTGGTAGGCGAAGGTCCGCGCGCCGCTGCGATCGCTGGAGCCCTTCTCGATCATGTAGGTCGCCACGGTCCACGGCGCGCCGGCGAAGCCGATCAACGCCTTCTCAGGATCGAGCGCGGAGCGAACCCGCGTCAGCGTCTCCCCGACCAGCGATAGGGCCTTGCCCGCCTCGCCGGCCTTCTCGGCCATGGACTCCACCGACGGCATGTCGCCGAGCTTTGGGCCTTCGCCGGCCTCGAACCAGACCTTCTGGCCCAGGGCGCCGGGGATCAGCAGGATGTCGGCGAAGACAATCGCCGCATCGAACGGAAACCGCCGCATCGGCTGCAGTGTGACCTCAGCCGCCTTTTCCGGATCGAAGCAGAAGCTGATGAAGTCGGGGGCGGTGGCGCGCACCGCCCGATACTCCGGCAGATACCGACCCGCCTGGCGCATGAACCAGACGGGCGGATGCGCATGGGCCTGGCCCGACAGCGCGGAGAGAAACTTCGGAGGCGTGCTGGGAGACTGGGAGGGCGACGTCATGGCTCGGGTTAAAGCCCGGCGCGGGCTTCGGCTCAAGCCCCGTGTCCCCTTAAGCCCTTTCTAACATAATTTAATAAGAAATTAAGAGGAGAAGAGGCTGAGGGAGGGCAACTGCAAACCGTGGAAAACCCGCCCAGCGCGGCTGACTCCCACACGCCGTGCGCCTTTGCCCACAAGGCCCCGAACATGTGATTAACCCTCTGTTAATCTTGTGGACGGCTCGGCAGGGCCTTGAAGCTCTTAAAGAAAACTTAATTAACGGCGGCGTCGGAAAGACCCCTCACGGGACTCATCCCCGGGATAGGGACAAGCCAAATTCAGACTTCGGGGATGCGGGCTGGGCCTGGGGATGATAGGCGAGCAATGCGACCGTTGATCACAGCGGCGCCATGTCACGACGCCTCGGGGGGCCATCGGCGCCCAGGCGTCCCCAGAGGCAGGGCTAGTGGTTAAACAACCGTTAACGGATGATCCACAGGAGACTCAGGGCGCGGGCGGCGAGGGCGAACGGCTTCCGCCGCGCTTTGCGACCTACTTCCACATCCATCTGGTGTCGGACTCGACCGGCGAGACGCTGAACGCCATGGCGCGAGCCGTCTGCGCCCGGTTCACCGACATCCTGCCCATCGAGCACATCTATGCGCTGGTGCGCTCCACCCGCCAGCTGGATCGGGCCTTGGAAGAGATCGGCGGGGCCCCGGGCGTGGTCATGCATACGATTGTCGATCCCGGCCTGCGCCAGGCGCTGGAAGAAGGCTGCCGCAAGCGGGAGATGCCCTGCATCGCCGCGCTCGATCCGGTGGTCAGCGCCATGTCGCGGTATCTTGGCGCCCGGATCTCCACCCGGGTCGGCGCCCAGCACGCCCTGACCAACGACTATTTCGACCGCATCGAGGCGCTGGACTACGCCATCGCCCACGACGACGGCCAGGGCGGCCAGGACCTGACCCAGGCGGACGTGATCCTGGTCGGCGTGTCGCGGACTTCCAAGACCCCGACCTGCATCTATTTGGCTCACCGCGGCGTGCGCGCCGCCAATGTGCCGCTGGTGCCGGGCCGTCCGCCGCCGCCGGAACTGTTCGAGCTGAAGAACACCCTGATCGTCGGCCTGATCACCTCGCCCGACCGGCTGATCCAAATCCGCCGCAACCGGCTGCTCTCCCTGAAGGAAAGCCGCGAGAGCGACTATGTCGACGGCGACTCGGTCCGGCAGGAAATCATCGCCGCCCGCCGCCTGTTCGAGCGCCAGGGCTGGCCGGTGATCGACATCACCCGCCGCTCGGTCGAGGAGACGGCGGCCGCGGTGATCAACCTCTTGTCCAATGGCCGGGGCCAGGTCGAGGTCCTGGGATGACCCTGACCCCCGTCACCCTGGCGTCGAAAAGCTCCGCCCGGCAGATGATCCTCAAGAACGCCGGCGTCGCCTTCGAGGCCGTCGGGTCCGGCGTCGACGAAGACGCCGCCAAGGCCGGCCTGCTGGCCGAGGAGGTCACCCCGCGCGACATCGCCGACGCCCTGGCCGAGATGAAGGCGGTCAAGGTCTCGGCCAAGCGGCCGGGTCTCGTGATCGGCGCCGACCAGACGCTCGACCTGAGGGGCGAGCTGATCGACAAGGTCGACACGCTGGACGAGGCCCGCGCCCGGCTGCTCGAGCTGCGCGGCCAGGTCCACAAGCTGCACTCGGCCGTGGTGGTGGCGCGCGACGGGCAGCCGATCTGGCGGATCGTCGAGACCGCCAAGCTGTCCGTGCGCCCGTTCAGCGAGGTCTGGCTCGACCAGTATATAGAGCGTCGCGGCGAGGCCCTGCTGTGGTCGGTCGGCTGCTACGAGCTGGAGAGCGAGGGCGTCCAGCTGTTCGACCAGGTGGACGGGGACTACTTCGCCATACTGGGTCTGCCGCTGGTCGGACTTCTGGACTTCCTGCGTCTTCACGGAGCCCTGGTGGCATGAGTTCGACGATTTCGGGCGCGGCCGTGGTGGGCGGCGTCTGCGGCCAGCCGATCAAGCATTCGATGAGCCCGGTGATTCACAACGCCTGGATCGCCGCGGCCAGCCTCGACGCGGCCTATGTGCCCTTCGCCCCGACGGCCGAGCGGTTCGAGACCTTCGTCGACGGCCTGCGCGGCGGGGCGGTGCGCGGGGTCAATGTCACCATCCCGTTCAAGGAGCGGGCCCTGGCCCTGGCCGACACCGCCAGCGATCTGGCGAAGATGGCCGGGGCGGCGAATCTTCTGCTGTTCGCGGCCGATGGTTCGATCCACGCCGACAACACCGACGGCCCCGGCTTGTTGGGCGCGATCGAGGCTCAAGCGCCCGGCTTCGAGGTCGCGGCCGCCCCGATCCTGATCCTCGGCGCCGGCGGCGCGGCGCGGGGGGCCGTCGCCGCCCTGCTTCTGGCCGGCGCGCCGCAGATCCGGATCGTCAACCGCACCCTGGCCCGCGCCCAGGAGCTGGCCGACGCCTTCGGCGAAAGGGTGATCGCGGCTGACGAAGCCGCCCTGCCCGACCTTCTCGCCGACGCCGGCCTCGTGATCAACGCCACCTCGCTTGGCCTGGGCGGCGGCGAGGGTCCGGCCGTCGATCTTTCCCTGACGCCCAAGACCGCCGTGGTCATGGACATGGTCTACAGGCCGCTGCGCACCGAGTTCCTGCGCCGCGCGCAAGCCGCCGGTCGGCGGACGGTGGACGGCCTCGAGATGCTGCTGCGCCAGGCCATACCGACGTTCGAGGCGATCTACGGCGCGCCGCCCTCCCCGGCGGTGGATGTCCGCGGTATGGCCCTGAAGCTCCTGGGCGAACCATGCTGATCCTCGGCCTGACCGGCTCCATAGGCATGGGCAAGTCGACCACTGCGGCGATGTTCGAGGCCGAGGGCGTGCCCGTCTACGATTCCGACGCGGCGGTGCATGCGCTTTACGCTGTCGGCGGCGCGGCGGTGGCGCCGGTCGAGGCGGCCTTTCCCGGCGTGGTCACCAACGGCGCGATCGATCGCGCCAAGCTGAGCGCCAAGGTGGTCGGCGATCCCGAGGCGCTCGCCAAGCTGGAGGCGATCGTCCACCCGCTGGTCGGGGCGCACCGGATCGGGTTCTTCGAGAAGGCGCAGGCCGAGGGCCGCGACATCGTCGTGCTCGACGTGCCCCTGCTGTTCGAGACCGGCGGCCAGAAAAGCGTCGACAAGGTCGTCGTGGTCTCCGCCCCCGCCGATGTCCAGCGCGCCCGGGTCCTGGCCCGCCCTGAGATGACGCCGGAGAAGTTCGAGGCGATCCTGGCCCGGCAACTGCCTGACGCCGAAAAGCGCGCCCGCGCCGACTTCGTGATCGACACCGGACAGGGGCTCGAGCACGCCCGAGCGCAGGTCCGCGACCTTCTGACTCTGTTGAGAACGAGAGCGTGACAGCCGAAAGTGGAGGCCGGTTTCGGCGGCCGTCACGCTCTATCCCCAAGAATGGAGCCTGCTTATCGGTTCAGATGGCCACATCTGAACCGGCAGGCTCCGGCCCCGCTTGAAGCCGGTCTCGAACCGGCTCAAAGAAGGGCCATGGCCCGCGAGATCATCCTCGACACCGAAACCACCGGCTTCGACCCCAAGACCGGCGACCGCCTGGTGGAAATCGGCTGCATCGAGGTGGTCGACTTCATGCCGACCGGCCGCTCGTTCCATGAATATTGCGACCCGTTGCGCGACATGCCGGCCGAGGCCGAGAAGGTCCACGGCCTGTCCAGCGCCTTCCTGACGGGCAAGCCGAAGTTCCACGAGATCGCCGACCGCTTCGTCGAGTTCGTCGGCGACAGCGTCGTCGTCGCCCACAACGCCGCCTTCGACCGTCAGTTCGTCAATTTCGAGCTGGAGAAGTGCGGCCGCGCGCCGATCCACGAGGATCGCTGGGTCGACACCCTGGCCATGGCCAAGAAGCGCTTCCCGGGCATGTACAACTCGCTCGACGCGCTGTGCAAACGCTTCAAGATCAGCCTGGAAAGCCGCGACAAGCACGGCGCCCTGATCGACGCCCACCTGCTGGCCGAGGTCTATCTTGAGCTGCAGGGCGGCAAGGAACGGGCGCTGGAACTGACCCACGCGGTCGAGGCCCTGGCGATTTCGGCCGCCGTGCAGGGGTCGTACGGATCGCGTCCGCGTCCGCTGGCGCCCCGCTCCACCGACGCCGAGCGTGAAGTCCACGCGGCCTGGGTGCGGAAGAATCTCAAAGACCAGGCCCTGTGGATCAAGTTCGGCGTGGTCGCCGCCGAAGGCTGACGCGGGACGCCCGCTGTTTTGTTGACGCTCCCAAAGCGGCAGACGACGACACCCGAAAAATTGACCAGATAAATAGCTGCAACCTGAAGAATACCCGTAGTAGAACGGTGTTCTTAAAAGGCTGAGGACAGCTGGCTCCCGGCATATGATCCATAGATAGGTCATATTGTCGCGGGTCATGATAGATTAATCACGAATTCACCGGCCCCGCCGATCAACTTCGCCCAACAATTCTGGTGTTCTCAGGAACGGGGCGATTTCTCGTGCGCAAGTTATTCTCTGTATCTCTCCTAGCCGCTTCGATGCTGGCCAGCGTGGCCGCCGCCCAGGACGCGCCCAAGACGGACGCCGCCTCGCTCGAGGAGCTGAAGGCGCAGATCAAGGTCATGCAAGAGCGGCTCCAGTCTCTGGAGACCAAGGCCGCCGCGCCCGCCGCCAAGCCCGCCGCCGCCCCGGCGCCCGCCACCCAGATCAAGTGGGAAGGCTCGCCGCGCTTCACCGACGCCAGCGGCGCGACCTTCAAGCTGCGCGGCCGCCTGCTGATCGACGGCGTCAATGTCGACGTCAACCGTGACACCGGTCCGTCCTACAAGTCGCGCCAGTTCCGCGCCCGCCAGCTGTTCCTGGGGGCCGAAGGGGCGTTCGGCCAGTGGGCCTATCGCATCGAGGGCGGCGCGGCCAACGGCGGTTCCTGGGGCTGGGACGACGCGGTCATCGAATACAAGACCAAGAGCGGCCTGCTGCTCACGGTCGGCAACCAGAAGGTCGGTGGCCTGGAGAACCTCACCTCGGTCAAGACCATCACGTTCATGGAGCGGGGCCCGTTCGGCGACCTGACCGACAACGGCTTCGTTCTGGCCGCCCAGGCCACCAAGGTCGGCAAGAACTGGTCGCTGCGCGGCGCCTTGCAGGGCGACTCGATCAACAAGGCCGACGTGTCCTCGGGCGCCTATAACGTCAACAACGCCAAGGAACGCTCGGGCTTCATGGTCCGCGGCACCTATGCTCCGGTGATGACCGCGACGGACAGCGTCCACCTTGGCGCCTCGGTGCGCTACCGGGACACCGGCGGCGAGACCGGCTTCACCTATTCGGCGGCCGCCAACACCGCCTATCGTCCGCAGAACTCGGCCGGCGGCGTGCTGCTGTCGACCGGCGCGGTGGGCAAGAGCGACACCACCGTGGCGGGCGAAGCGGCCTGGACCCACAAGACGGTCTCGGTCCAGGGCGAACTGGCCCGCATCAAGGTCAATCGCGTGACCACCGCCCAGAGCGCCGTCAACGGCGGTCCGGACTTCAACATCGTCACTGGCTACGCCCTGGCCAGCTGGTTCCCGACCGGCGAAACCCGCCCCTACAGCGCCGCCGGCCAGTTCGGCAAGGTCAAGGTGCTGCACCCGATCGACAAGGGCGGCAAGGGCGCCTGGGAAGTGGCCGGCCGCTACGACTACGCCGACCTGACCAAGATGAGCCCCAACGCCGTCACCGCCCTGGCCAGCCAGCCGGGCCTGGCGACGGCCGGCACCTACAAGGGCCTGACCGCGGGCGTGAACTGGTACCCCTACAGCAACGTCCGCTTCATGACCAACGTCACCAAGGCCAAGGTCAATAACCGCCGCATCGGTACAATCGAAAACGACGCCGACGTGACGGTCTTCCAAGCTCGCATGCAGATCGAGTTCTAAGAAAACATCGAGGAAACGCCCCTCCGACCCTCCCCTTCTCGGCCTGGAGCCCTCGATGTCTTTTCTGAAGAACATATCGATCCGTAACAAGATCATGCTGTCTTTTGGCCTGCTCTTGGGGGCGGCCGTGGCGATGATCCTCAGCGTCTTCCTGCAGCTGATGGGCATGCAGCAGGCGATCCGCCTGAACGACCAGAGCAAGTCGATCATCGACCAGACCCACACGGCCGAGAAGGGCATGCTGCGTCTGAACTCGCAGACGCGCGGGCTGCTGCTGACCGGCAACGCCAAGATGATGGACAGCTACAAGGACGGGGTGACCCAGTTCAACGACGCCGTCGCCAAGCTCGAGGCGTCCGACCTTACCGATGAGGAAAAGGCCGGCCTGGCCAAGGTCAAGAGCGACGCCCAGAAGTGGCTCGACACCTACGGTACGCCCTTGACCCAGGCCGGGCTCGATCCCGCCACCCGCGATGCGGCGCGTGAGACCCTGACCGCCGCCGGCGAAAAGGCTCGCGTGACCCACATCACCAAGGGCGTGACCGCGATCCGCAAGACCGAACAGGCCCGGATGGCCGTGCGTGAAGCCGCCCAGCACAAGGCGATCTTCTCGTCGGTCGCCATGCTGATCGGGGGCGGCGTCGGCCTGCTGGTCATCGCCTTGGGCATGGGCTGGCAACTGACCGCCCTGGTGGCGGCTCCGGTCGGCCGCATGACCCAGTCGATGCTGCGCCTGGCCGACGGTGACTTCAACGTCGAGACGCCTGACCGCGACCGGGCCGACGAGGTCGGCTCGCTGTCGCGCGCCTTCGAAACCTTCAAGGAAAACAGCCTCAAGGCGATCCGGCTCGAGAAGGAAACCGGCGCCATGCGCGAGGCCGGCGAGGCCGAGCGCGCCAGGACCGAAGCGCAGCGGGCTCGGGAAGCCGCCGAGGATCGGGCGACGATCGAGGCGTTGGGCAAGGGCCTGCACGCCCTGTCGATCGGCGACCTGACGCACCGGATCACCGAGCCGCTCGCCCCCAAGAGCGAACAGCTGAAGGAAGACTTCAACGCCTCGATCGCGAAGCTGGAGACCGTCATCTCGGGCGTCCGCCACGCGGTGATGACCATCAGCGGCGGCGCGCGGGAAATCTCGTCCGCCTCCGACGACCTGGCGCGTCGCACCGAGCAGCAGGCCGCCAGCCTCGAAGAGACCGCCGCGGCCCTGGAAGAGATCACCCAGACCGTCAACAAGACCGCCGAAGGCGCCGGCCATGCCCGCTCGGCCGTCAGCAGCGCCAAGACCGACGCCGAGAGCGGCGGCCAGATCGCCGAGCGCGCCGTAGCGGCGATGAGCGAGATCGAGGGCTCCTCCAGCCAGATCAGCCAGATCATCGGCGTGATCGACGAGATCGCCTTCCAGACCAACCTTCTGGCCCTCAACGCGGGCGTCGAGGCGGCCCGGGCGGGCGAGGCCGGCCGCGGCTTCGCCGTGGTCGCCCAGGAAGTCCGGGCCCTGGCCCAGCGCTCCGCCGACGCGGCCAAGGAGATCAAGGCGCTGATCACCCTGTCGACCAATCAGGTCATGACCGGCGTCGAACTGGTCGGCCAGACCGGCAAGGCGCTGGAAAGCATCGTCGCCAAGGTCATCGACGTCAGCGGCATCGTCACCGAGATCGCGGCCTCGGCGCGCGAGCAGGCCACCGGCCTGGGCGAGGTCAATGTCGCCGTCAACCAGATGGACCAGGTGACGCAGCAGAACGCCGCCATGGTGGAAGAGGCCACCGCCGCCAGCCACAGCCTGGCGACCGAGGCCGACGACCTGGCGCGCCTGATGAGCCAGTTCAAGGTCAGCGAAAGCGCCGCGCGGGCGCTGGCGGCCTAGACCTTCAGGTCGGCCGTCACCGGGGCGTGGTCGCTGGGCCGCTCCCATTCGCGGACGTCGTCGTGGACGCGGGATGACACCCTGCCGTCCACGATGGCCGCGTCGCGCAGCCCGGGGCTGGCCAGGATATGGTCCAGCCGCAGGCCGCGGTTCGACTTGCGGAAGTCGGCGGCGCGGTAGCTCCACCAGCTGAACAGCTTTTCAGGCTCCGGCGTCGCCAGCCGCGGCAGGTCCAGCAGGTCCATCGACTTGACCAGGGCGTCGAAGGCTTCCAACTCGGGCGGCGTGTGGCTGACCACCTTCAGCATCTGCCGGTGGCTCCAGACGTCGTTCTCGCCGGGCGCGATGTTCAGGTCGCCGGTGACGATCAGCGGATCCTTGGGATCGCGCTTCTTTAGCGCCGCGGTCAGGGTCTCGTAGAAGTCGAGCTTGTGGTCGAACTTCGGATTGGCGACGCGATCGGGCAGGTCGCCGCCCGCGGGGATGTAGAAGTTCTGGATCTCGACCCCGGCCACTTTCACCGCCACGCAGCGGGCGTGGCCTTCGCGGCAGTTCATCAGGGTCGGAACGTCCTCGATCGGCAGGCGCGAGGCGATCGCCACGCCGTGCCAGCCCTTCTGGCCCGCGATCTTCAGGTGCGGCAGGCCCATGGCCTCGAAGGCCTCGCGCGGGAACTCGCCCTCCTGGCACTTGATCTCCTGCATGCACAGGACGTCCGGCGCCTGCTCGTCGACGAAGCGGGCGGCCTGCTTGGCGCGCAGGCGGACGGAATTGACGTTCCAGGTGGCGATACGGAGGCGCATGGGTCGGCTTTAGGGTGTTTGTCCACGCCTGAAAAGAAAAACGCCCCGGGCGCATCGGCGCCCGGGGACGAAAGTCTAGTCTCTCATGCCGCCGCCGGGAGGGGATAGAGTCCGGCACGGTTCGCGAGGAGCGGGTCGGTCGCTCATCGCCATGCGTGTTAAATATGCCACGTCCTAATTTTTAGTCAAGAGCAACGCGTGTTGATTCTTGCATGTTGTGAGAATGTCACAAAGCGGCCTAGGGCCGGCCTACCTTCGGTCGAGGATCGGTCAGGACGAACAGCTTCGGGTCGAGCCCCGAGGCGGGTCCGAAGTCCGTCAGGCGCACCCGGATCTGGCCGCCCTTGATGTCGGTGACGGTCCAGCCCATCAGGGCGACGGGGCCGTCCGAGAAATCCAGCGCGATCTTGCCCAGCGCCTGGCGCTTGGCGTCCTGGGCCACGATCGTGAAGCCGTCGGCCAGGCGGCGCACGTCGGTGATGACCACGCCACGGTCAAGCCGGACCTCGCGGGCCAGCAAGAGGTTCAGCGGCGTCTTGCTGAGCGGATAGCTCTCATAGGTCTTCAGCCGGCTGTCCCAGATGTTGACGTTGTTGCCGTTCGACACGACCAGCAGGCCGGCCGGCGCGTCATAGGCGAACCGCGCCTTGCCCGGGCGCTGCAGGTAGAAAGTCCCCTGCGTCCGCGTGCCGCGTGCATCGGTCTGGACGAAGCGGCCCTTGGCCGAGCCCAGCCCCTGGACATAGGCGGTGGCCTTGTCGAGCAACGCCTTCTGCTCGGCGTTCAGGGACGCCGGGGTCGGCGCGGTGTTCTGGGCCAGGGCCGGCGAGGCGACAGCGGCTGTCAGCGCGACCGCGATGAGGAAACGGCGAGTGGTCATGCGAACTCCTTAGCCGCAACCTTGGCCCGCGCGAAGGCCGGCGCGAGGCCATTTTCCGGCGCCCCGATGAAGCGCCGTTCAGGTTGGGAAGTAGGAGAACCCGCCTCGGGCTCTATGGTTTCGCTTCAGTTGAGGTTGAAACGGTTCCATCGGCGTCTTTGGCCGCCAACATCCGCTGAGGATCGCAACGCCAGAGCTCCGCAGGGATTCCACCCATGTCCAGGTTCACGAAGGCCTCAAGCGCCGCCGCGTCGTCCGCGAAAATCATGGTCCCGAGCGCCCTGGGTTTTCGATAGCCCACATAGTAGGCGAAACGGTACTTCGGCATCGGCCCGGCTAGAGCGGCGGCGGCGGCGGGGCCAGGATCTCGCGCTTGCCGGCGTGGTTGGCGGCGCCGACGACGCCTTCCTTCTCCATCCGCTCCATCAGCGAGGCGGCGCGGTTGTAGCCGATCTGCAGGCGGCGCTGGATGTAGCTGGTCGAGGCCTTGCGGTCGCGGGTGACCACGGCCACGGCGTGGTCGTAGAGGTCGTTCGAACCACCCTCGCCGCCAAACGCCGCCTCGATGGCCTCTTCCTGTTCCTCGTCGCCGCCGGCGGTGACTTCTTCCAGGTACTGGGGCGTGCCCTGGTCGCGCAGGAAGCGGGCCACGGCCTCGACCTCACCGTCGCTGACGAACGGACCGTGCAGGCGGGTGATGCGCCCGCCGCCGGCCATGTAGAGCATGTCGCCCTGGCCCAGCAGCTGCTCGGCCCCCTGCTCGCCCAGGATCGTGCGGGCGTCGATCTTGCTGGTCACCTGGAAGCTGATCCGGGTGGGGAAGTTCGCCTTGATGGTGCCGGTGATGACGTCGACCGAGGGGCGCTGGGTGGCCATGATCAGGTGGATGCCGGCGGCGCGGGCCATCTGGGCCAGGCGCTGCACGGCGCCTTCGATGTCCTTGCCGGCCACCATCATCAGGTCGGCCACCTCGTCGATGACCACGACCAGATAGGGCATGGCCTCGGGCCGGATCTGCTCGGTCTCGTAGATCGGGCGGCCGGCGTCGTCGAAGCCGGTCTGGACCGTTCGCTCGAAGTGCTCGCCCTTGGCCAGGGCCTCGTTGGCCTTCTCGTTGTAGCCGGCGATGTTGCGCACGCCGATCTTCGACATGCGGCGATAGCGGTCCTCCATCTCGCGGACCGTCCACTTCAGCGCCACCACGGCCTTCTTCGGATCGGTGACGACGGGGGCCAGCAGGTGCGGGATGCCGTCATAGACCGACAGTTCCAGCATCTTGGGATCGACCATGATGAAGCGGCACTTCTCGGGCGGCAGCTTGTACAGGATCGACAGGATCATGGCGTTGACGCCGACCGACTTGCCCGAACCGGTGGTGCCGGCGATCAGCAGGTGGGGCATTTTCGCGAGGTCGGCGATGTAGGGCTCGCCGCCGATCGTCTCGCCCAGCGCCATGGGCAGGATCTGGCTGGCCTTCTCGTAGTCGGCGCTGGACAGAAGGTCGCGCAGATAGACGGTCTCGCGCCGCGAGTTGGGCATTTCGATGCCGATGGCGTTGCGGCCCTGGGCCACGGCGACGCGGCACGAGATCACGCTCATCGAGCGGGCGATGTCGTCGGCCAGGGCCACGACGCGGGCGGTCTTCACGCCCGGCGCGGGGACCAGCTCGTACATGGTCACGACCGGACCCGGACGGATCTGGTCGATCTGTCCCTTCACCCCGAACTCGGCCAGCACGCTTTCCAGCAGGCGGGCGTTCTGGCGCAGGGCGCCGGCGTCGACCTCCGAGGAGCGCGGCTTGGACTTGGCCAGCATGGCCAGCTCGGGCAGCTGGAAGCCGCCATCGTCCTCGAACGCGAAGGCCTTCTGCTGCTCCCGCGCCTCGCGGCCGGATTCCTTGGGTACGGCTTTGGGCTTGGCGATCGCCATCGGGCGGGCGTCCAGCGAGTCTTCGAAGTCGTCCTCGTCGTCCTGGACGGCGGGCGGCGGCGTGTAGGCGCGTTCGGGCGCGCTCGGCGCGGCGGCGATGGCGGTGGCGTCGTCTTCCTCGTCGAGCGGCGGCAGGCGACCCGGCCGTTCGCGCTTGGGCGCCTCGGCCTTCTCCTTCTTGACGCGCGGCGCCTTGGCCGGCGCGGCCTTGGCGGGTTCCGGCTCGTGGCGCGGACGCGGACGCAGGGCGGCTTGGATCACCTCGGGGTCGATGTCGCGGACGCCGATCGCAAAGCCCAAGGCGAAGACCGCGGCGACCGCGAACATCACCGCGGCGATCACGGTGGCGCCCGGGATGTGGGCGAAGCGCAGGGTTCCTGCCACGCCGTGCAGCAGGGCCTCGCCCCAGAAGCCGCCCAGGCCCTTTTCCAGCTGCCAGATCGCCGGCGGGGGCGGCGCGGCCAGCACCGCGGCCAGGGCCAGCAGGCCAAGCGCGCCGACCAGCACCCGATGGCGCATCGCCTTGCGCTCGGCGTCGGGATCGGCCTGGGCCACGCGGGTGACGCCGAACACCAGCATCAGCAGGGCGACGCCCCAGGCCGCCAGGCCCAGCGACTGCATGAGCATGTCGGAGATCGCCGCGCCCACCCCGCCCAGGGCGTTGCGCGCGGGCTCGCCGCTGGCGGCGTTCAGGCTGGGATCGGTGGCGTTGTAGGTGGCGATGGCCAGCAGCAGGACGGCGCCGACCACGGTGACCACCCCGCCCCGGAAGCGGGCGGTCCAGGGCTGGACCCAGCCGTAACGGATCGCATCCCAAAGGAGCTCCGTCGGGGATCGCCGCGCCGCTCGCGCCATGAAAGTCTCCGAACTCAAACCTGGTGTCCTGAACCCGCGAAGCAGGTCGAACCCCGATGTTTTGGCCGAAGAGGGTTAAGAGGCGTTTACGACGTTCGTCAGGAAAGGATTCAGAACGTCGTGAGCGCGGTATTCTCTCCTCCCCTTCTGGGGGAGGTGGCCCGGAGGGCCGGAGGGGGCAGCTCGGTATCAACCGGCGATGCCCCCTCAGTCACTTCGTGACAGCTCCCCCAGAGGGGGAGCAGAACCTTTAAGCCGCCTCGAACGCCACCGGACCGCCCCAGAAGCTCTGCACCAGGCCGTTCTGCGGACCCGGAGCGCCCGTCGTCAGGAAGATCCGGCTCCCCCCCTGTCCCGGATCGTATTCCGGGTGGCGCTCCAGATAGAGCTCCAGGGCGTCGGCGGTGGCGTCCGGCTGCTGGATCAGCGGCGTGCCGGCCGGCAGGGCGGCGCGGAAGATGTCGGCGATGATCTCGTAGTGTGTGCAGCCGAGCACCACCCGATCCGGATAGCGGCCGATGCGGGTCTTCAGCGCCTCGACGTGGCCCTCGACGGCCTTGGCGAGATCGACCGCAGAGGCGTCGCCCTCGATCAGCGGCACCAGCTCCGGGCAGGCCTCGGAGAACACCGCCAGGTCCTGCTTGCGCTTGTCGATCTCGATCTCGTAGACGCGCGAGCGCACCGTGGCCTGGGTGGCGAAGACGCCGAGAATATCCAGCTGCTCGACCTTTTCGCCGCGCCGCTCGGCCTCGTGCTCCCACGGCAGGCCCGTGGCCTTCTCGATGGTCGGCACGATGATGCCCAGGATGTTGACCGGCCGACCCAGCGTCTTGCGGTAGCCCGGCAGCCAGGTCTGCTGCAGGCGGCGCAGGGCGATGGCCGAGGCGGTGTTGCAGGCCAGGACCACCAGGCTGGCGCCGCGCTCGAACAGGCGCTCGCAGCCGGCCTTGGTCAGCTCGACGATCTCCTCGCCGGTCCTGACGCCATAGGGGGCGTTGGCCTGGTCGGCCAGATAGGTGAAGTCCGCTTGGGGCAGACGCTGCACGAGGGCGCGGTGGACCGTGAGGCCGCCCACGCCGGAGTCGAAGACGCCGATCATCAGCGAGCTTTAGCGCTCTCGGCGGGCCCCGTCCACGCGAGCGCGAAAGGTTACGGTCCTGTCATGTGACGGCCAGGAAGGCTTGTCCTACGGTCTCGCGCAAATTCCACCGGAGATCCTCCGTGCAACGTCGTACGTTCCTCGCTTCAGCGGCCGCCACCGGGGTCGCCGCCACTCTCAGCCCCAGCGTGTCCATGGCCCAAGCGTCCAATCCCCTGCTCCAGAAGTGGACCGGCCCCTATGGCGGCGTCCCCGCCTTCGACCAGATCAAGGTCGAGCACTTCAAGCCGGCCCTCGAGGCGGCGATGGCCAAGAACCTGGCCGAGATCGACGCCATCACCGCCAATAAGGCCGCGCCCAACTTCGAGAACACCATCGCGGCCCTTGAGGACGCGGGCCGGACGCTGGGCGCCGTTCAGGTCAGCTACGGCATCTGGGGCTCGACCATGAGCACGCCGGAGTTCCAGAAGGTCGAGGCGGAGATGGGGCCGAGGCTGTCGGCCCACCGCGACAAGATCAACCAGAACGCCGCGCTCTTCGCCCGCATCGAAGCGGTCTACAATTCGCCAGACAAGGCCAGGCTGACGCCCGAGCAGCAGCGCGTCCTGTGGATCTACTACACCAACTTCGTGCGGTCCGGCGCCAAGCTCAGCCCCGAGGCCAAGGCCCGCGTCGGCGCGATCAACACCGAGCTGGCGGGCCTCTACACCAAGTTCAGCCAGAACCTGCTGGCCGACGAGAACACCTGGATCAAACTCTCCGAGGCCGATCTGGCCGGCCTGCCCGAGGGCTTGAAGGCCGCCGCGGCCTCGAACGCCGCCGCGCGCAAGCTTTCCGGCGAGTTCATCGTCGTGAACACCCGCTCCAGCGTCGATCCGTTCCTGGCCGAGTCCCCGGTCCGGGCGGCGCGCGAGAAGGTCTGGCGAGCCTTCGTCAATCGCGGCGACAACGGCGGCGCGACCGACAACAACGCGATCATCACCAAGATCCTGAAGCTGCGGGCCGAGCGCGCCAGGCTCTTGGGCTACAAGACCCACGCCCATTGGCGGCTTGAGAACGCCATGGCCAAGACGCCCGACAACGCCATGGCGCTGATGGAGGCGGTCTGGACCCCGGCCATCGCCCAGGTCGCCATCGACGTCGCCGACATGCAGGCGATCATCGACAAGGAAGGCGGCGGGTTCAAGCTGGAGCCCTGGGACTACCGGTACTACGCCGAGAAGGTCCGCAAGGCGAAGTACGACCTCGATATGAACGAGGTGAAGCCCTACCTGCAGCTGGACAAGCTGCGCGAGGGCATGTTCTGGGCCTCGGGCCAGCTCTACGGCTTTGAATTCAAGAAGCTTTCCGGGATTCCGGTCTACCACGAGGACGTCACCGTCTATGAGGTGACGCGCGGCGGCAAGCACGTGGGCCTTTGGTACTTCGACCCCTATGCCCGTCCCGGCAAGCGCTCGGGCGCGTGGATGAACGCCTACCGCACCCAGGAGCGGTTCAAGGGCGAGATCACCACGATCGTCTCGAACAACTCCAACTTCATCAAGGGCAAGGCCGGCGAGCCGGTGCTGATCTCGTGGGACGACGCCACGACCCTGTTCCACGAGTTCGGCCACGCCATTCACGGGCTGAACGCCAACGCCACCTATCCGTCGGTGTCGGGCACGGCCGTGGCGCGCGACTATGTCGAGTTCCCCAGCCAGCTGAACGAGCACTGGCTGTCGACGCCCCAGGTGCTGAACCAGTTCGCCCTGCACCACCAGACCGGCAAGCCGATCCCGCAGGCCCTGGTCGACAAGATCGAGGCGGCCGGCAAGTTCGGCGAGGGCTTCGGCACGACCGAGTACCTCGCCTCGGCCCTGATCGACATGAAGCTGCACCTGGCCGGCGACGCCGATATCGATCCGGACAGGTTCGAGCGCGAGGAGCTGGCCAGGCTGAACATGCCCAAGGAGATCGTCATGCGGCACCGCACGCCGCAGTTCGGGCACGTGTTCTCCAGCGACGGCTATTCGGCCGGTTACTACAGCTATCTGTGGGCCGACACCCTGACCGCCGACGCGGCCGAGGCCTTCCAGGAGGCGCCCGGCGGCTTCTACGACAAGGCTGTGGCCAAGCGCCTCTACGAAGACATCATGTCGAAGGGCAACACGGTCGATCCGGTCGAGCAGTTCCGCGCCTTCCGCGGCCGCGACGTCAAGATCGGGGCCCTGATGCGCAAGCGCGGCTTCCCGGTCCCTCCGGGGGCGTGACGCGTTCCCTCTCCCCTTGCTGTTCAGACCGGGGACATCCGTGACAGGTGTTCGGAGACATCCGTGACGGTTGAGGATGATCAGATTGGCTGGTTGAGG
>NZ_QFQZ01000003.1 GCF_003243465.1 Caulobacter segnis | reverse complement strand
GATCCCTTCTGAGGATGCGACGACCTTCGGACCTGCCGGGAGCCGAAAACGGCCCCGCTCAGCCTATCCCCGCCGCCGCATTGGGCCGGATCCAAGCGCCCTCCCCCGCGACGGGGACAGCTCTAAGTATGGCGGGGGATTGAACGCGGATGATCCAGCGACGTGTAAAAGTGACAAGCGCTTGAAATCGTTCGATTCGATTCCGTCTATGCCGAGCGTTCAGCGCCGCGAACGCTCGTAAAATCCTCCCCCTAGCGGGGGAGGTGTTGGCTCGAAGAGACGACGGAGGGGGAAGAGGCGGGGTCTGTGAGACTTCCCCCTCCGTCCGCTGCGCGGACACCTCCCCCGCGAGGGGGAGGATTGAGATCACACCCCCTCCGGGGTCAGGTGAGGGCCCGCGGCGTGGCCGATCTTCGCCAGCCCCCATCTTGCCGTCCGCGCCGGCAAACGGCATAAGCCCTGACCTCGGGTCAGCGACCCATGCCGGCTTAGCACAGCGGTAGTGCAGCGGTTTTGTAAACCGAAGGTCGGGGGTTCGATCCCCTCAGCCGGCACCACTCTCTTTTCTCGGGTCGCGCGATGACCGCCACGCTCTTCATCGACGCCGACGCCTGCCCCGTGAAGGACGAGGCCTACAAGGTCGCCGCCCGGCACGGCTTCAAGACCTTCGTGGTGTCCAACAGCTGGATCCGCGTGCCGCTGACGCCGGTGATCGAGCAGATCGTGGTCGACGCCGGCCCGGACGTGGCCGACGACTGGATCGCAGAGCGTTGCGGGCCCGGCGACGTGGTGGTGACCAACGACATCCCGCTGGCCGACCGGGTGCTAAAGGCCGGCGGCGCGGCGGTGGCGCCGAACGGGCGGGTCTTCAGCCACGACATGATCGGCTCGGCCCTGGCCTCGCGCTCGATCGGCGAGCACCTGCGCTCTATGGGCGAGGTCACCAAGGGCCCCGCCGCCTTCGCCAACGCCGACCGCTCGCGCTTCCTGCAGGCGCTTGACCAGTTGGTGGTCAAGGCCAAGCGCGCGGCGCCCCCGCCTCCGCGACGCCCATGACGATCGACATCACCTCCTGGCTGCGAATCGACGAGGACGAGCTGGTCTGGAGAGCGACGCGCGCCTCAGGACCGGGCGGCCAGCACGTCAACAAGACGTCCACCGCGCTGGAGCTGCGCTTCGATGTCCGCAACTCCCCGTCCCTGCCCGAGGACGTCAAGGCGCGGCTGGAAAAACTGGCCGGCAGCCGCCTGACCCAGGACGGCGTCTTGATCCTGTTCGCCCAGGGCTCGCGCTCGCAGGAGATGAACCGCCAGGACGCCCAGGCGCGGCTCGTCGACCTGATCCGCCGCGCCACCGAAAAGCCCAAGCCCCGCAAGGCGACCAAGCCGACCTACTCCAGCAAGCTCAAACGCCTGGAGGGCAAGGCCAAGCGTGGCACGGTGAAGTCGGGGCGCGGCCGGGTGCGGTTCGACGACTAGGCCTGTTCCACGGGTACTGGCGCGGAGAACGCGATGACGTCCTCCTTCCAGTCCGGCTCGGCGATCAGTCCGCCCAGCATCTTCTGCAGGGCGCGGGTCATGGCGGCCTGCTCCTCGGACGTCAGCCGGGCGCAGATGTCGTGGTTCAGCGGCCGGATCTCGGCGCGGATCTTCGCCAGCAGCGCGCGGCCCGGCTCGGTCAGGCGGATCACCACGATGCGGCGGTCGGCGGCCGAGGTCTCGCGCAGCACCAGGCCGTCGGTGATCAGGTTGTCGATCGACCGCGTCAGGGTGGTGCGGTCGGTGGCCGCGAGCTTGGCCAGGCGGGTCATCGACAGGTCGCCGAACCGGCGCAGCGAGATCATCGCCACCCACTTGGCGAAGGTCAGGCCGTGGCGCGCCAGCAGATCGGCCGTCGCCGCGCGACGGTGCTGCTCGGTCTGGTAAAGCAGGTAGCTCAGATAGCTCGGCAGCGGCAGCGCATGGTCTTCGACCTTGCCCGCGCGCTCGTCCCCCTCAAGCATGACTATGCTCGCCCCCCCACAAAGCGGCGCCCTGTCTGTCACAAGGTTAATGACCACGCAATCAGCGTGGCCATGGCGGGAACGAAAAACCCCGCGAAAGGCTCCGCGGGGTCAGGTATTTCGCCTCATGGGAGAGTTACGACACCAAATGCGGCGGTTGTGTTAGGCGTCACTCACGCTGCGGTTGCGATTGCGGCCCCGCGTCAGCCAGTCGTCGGGATAGGTCTCGCGCACCGTGATCGACTTGAACTGGCTGACCAGCACCTCGGCGTGATCACCGGGGTTGAGATCGCGAGACACCGAGTGGCCGGCGAACTCCTCGATGATGGTGATGACTTGGCTGCTGCCGGCGGCGTTCTCGATCAGGACCATGTTCATGGGATTGTCTCGGCGATCGTGCGGAAGGGATAGGACTTGATGAGGGTTAAGCGCTCAGCCCGCCTGGGGCTGGACGCGCTTGTCGTTGACGCCCTTCAGGGCCCAAGCTTCGAGGGCCTCGCCGGACCCGACCCGCCGGAAGGCGCCCTGGCTGTGCTGCTCGCAGTAGGAGCCTCGCGCGCTGACCTTGGGGCGGCCGCAGAAGCCGAAGTCGTCGCTGTCGGGATGGCCGATCGGCCAGCGGCACGAATGGGCCCCCAGGCCCAGGATGCCCGACGTCGGCAGGAGATCCTCCTCGAAGCGCTCGAAGGTGACGGCCGGACGCTGGGCCGACGAGGCCTCGCGGGCGGGCCGCTGGCGCGTCGCGATGCGGGCCGGAACGCGGATGGACGAGGCGCGCTGGCGCACCGGGGTTTCGCGGACGGTGATGCCCAGGCGGTGCACCTTGCCAATCACTGCGCTGCGGCTGACGCCGCCCAGCTGCCTTGCGACCTGGCTCGCGCTGAGCCCCTCCAGCCAAAGCTTCTTGAGGGTCGCGGTGCGTTCTTCGCTCCAGTCCATGATCTTGTTCCAGCCCTGCTCGGAGCCAGCCCGCTCCGTGAACAAAGGGGTAAGATTTATGGTTAACGAGCGTCAAACGGTTATGTGCAGACCCACGATTTGCGATTTCACTTTTTGCTTAGAGAATCACATAGATATCGCCAATTGTCGCAGGCTTGGCCGTGACAGCCCCTTGTTACGTGACAAGCCCCGGGCCCAGATTTTATAAGGTTTTGGAATGCGTCGCGGCGTCGCACGACCCGCGGCGAAACGTCAGTCGGGAACCCTCATGCGCACGCTGAAACTGGCCGTCTTCGCCGCCCTCGCCGTCACCGCGGCGGCCTGCTCGAAGGATGGCGGCAGCTCGTCGGAGGCGCCAGCCGATGCGCCCGCCTCGGCGCCGGCCACGGCCGCCCCGACCGACGCCGACAAGGCCGCCGCCCTGGCCTCCCTGCCCGCGCCCTACAACACCGGCGATCTGGCCAACGGCCAGAGCAAGTTCGCCCTCTGCCGCTCGTGCCACACGATCACCGAAGGCGGCCCGGACATGACCGGCCCCAACCTCTACGGCGTGTTCGGCCGCAAGGCGGGCTCCAAGCCGGGCTACAGCTATTCGGACGCCGTCAAGGCGGCCGGCTTCACCTGGGACGCCGAGCACCTGGACAAGTGGCTGGCCGACCCGCGCGGCTTCCTGCCGGGCACGAAGATGACCTTCGCGGGGCTCAAGGATCCGAAGGACCGCGTCGACCTGATCGCCTACCTCAAGGTCGAGACAGGCTACAAGCCGGCGCCATAGTCGTGAGACCGGCCCCGCCCGAGATCCAGGCCCGGATCGAGCGTCTCTACGACGCCAACCAGAAGCGTGACTTCCAGACGTTCCGCGGCCTGGTGCACCCGCATCTGGAATGGCCGGATCTCACGCGCGGCGGCACCCTCAACAGCCCCGAGGCGGTCCGCGACTACTGGGCCTATAACGATCGGGGCCTGCGGATCGAGATGGCGCCGGTCAAGGCCGAGATCGACGAGGACGGCCGCATCGTGGTCCTGGCCAATCAGGTGGTCTGGAACCTGGCCGGGAAGCTGTGGTCCGACCTGATGCTCAAGCACCGCTACACCCTGCGCGACGACCTCTTCTGGCGCCTGGAGGTGCTGGAGATCGAACGCGGCCGGCCGCGCGGCGACTGACAGGCGGCCGCGCTCCGGCCTCTTGCCGGAGCGCGTCGGCTATCAGGCTGGCTTGACCTCGCCGTCGCCGGCCTTCTCGCGGGCCTCGTAGTCCTCGATCTGGCGGGCGGTCCATTCCGGCGACTTCGTGAAGCGCGCCAGAAGGTCGTAGAAGATCGGCACGATGAACAGGGTCAGCAGGGTGGCGAAGATCGCGCCGGTGAAGATCACCGCCCCGATCGTCTGGCGGCTGCCCGCCCCCGCGCCCGCCCACAGCATCAGCGGCAGGGCGCCCATGGCCGAGGCGATCGAGGTCATGATGATCGGGCGCAGGCGCAGGGCGGCGGCCTCGATCACGGCCTCGCGCACTGTCAGCCCCTCGTCGCGCAGCTGGTTGGCGAACTCGACGATCAGAATGCCGTTCTTGGTCGCGATGCCGATCAGGATGATCAGGCCGATCTGGCTGTAGGTGTTGATGGTCGAACCCATGATCAGCAGGCCGAACAAGCCCCCCAGCGCCGCCAGGGGCACGGTCAGCATGATCACGGCCGGGTGGATCCAGCTTTCGAACTGCGCCGCCAGCACCAGGAACACCAGGAGCAGCGCCAGGCCGAAGGCGACGGCGATGCCGCCGGAGCCTTCCAGATAGTCCTTGGCCTGGCCGCCCCACTTGATGCTGACGCCAGGCACAGGGCGCTCGTTGGCCTGGGCCTGGAAGAAGCTCACCGCGTCCTCGACCGTGTAGCCGGGGTTCAGCTGGGTGGTCAGGGTCACCGAACGAAGGCGGTCGACGCGCGGGCGGTCGGGCGTATCGCCCCGCAGCTGCGTCGAGACGACCGTCGAGAGCGGCACCAGCGCGCCGGAGCTGGCCCGGACGTTCAGCCGGTTCAGGTCCTCGATGCTGCGGCGCTGGTCGAGATTGGTCTGCAGGATGACGTCGTATTCCTGGCCGTTCTTGATGTAGGTCGTCGCCTTGCGCGAGCCGAACATCGTCTCCAGGGCCCGGCCGATGGACTGGGCCGAGACGCCCAGGCTGGCGGCCTTGTCGAAGTCGATCTGCACGGAAAGCCGCGGCGCGGTCGGCTCGTAGTCAAGCCGCGGGCGAGCCATGCCCGGGTTGTCCTGGGCCGCGGCCAGCATGGGCTTCAGCCATTCGGCCAGCTGGACATAGTCGTTGCCGACGGCGATCAGGTCGACGTTGGTGCCGCCGCCCCCGCCGCCACCGCCGCCCCGCTGGAACGGACCGCGCACGCTGGCCACGGCCCGGACGCTGGTGATCTTGCCAAGGTCCTTGTTCAGCTCGGCGGCGACCTGGTCGGCGGTCTTCTTGCGCTCGCCCCAGGGCTTGAGCGCGACCACGGCGTTGCCGCTGTTGAACGAGTTGCCGCCAAAACGCGGGATGGTCAGGATCGTGCGTTCGGCGACGCCATCCTCGCGGTACTTGGCCAGCATCTTCTCGATCTTCAGGCCGATCGCCGAGGTATAGTCGTAGCCAGCCCCCTCGGGCCCGGAGATCGAGACGTCGACGCGGCCACGGTCTTCGGGTGGCACGAGCTCCTTGGGCAGGGCCACGAACAGCAGGGCCGCGAAGCCCGCCAGCACGACCACCAGAACGCCCGCCAGCGCCGCCGACCAGCCGCCCAGGATCCCCTCGAGCGAGGCGCGGTAGGAGTTCTTCAGCGCGTCCATCGCCCGATCGACGCGGCGCGCCAGCCAGCCCTCGCCGTGCGCGGGCTTGAGCAGCTTGGAGGCCATCATCGGCGACAGCGACAGCGCCAGCAGGGCCGAGAAGCCTACGGCCGCGGCGATGGCGACGGCGAGCTCGACGAACAGGCGGCCGATATAGCCCGGCAGGAACATCAGCGGCGCGAACACCGACACCAGCACGATGGTCGTCGCCACGACGGCGAAGAACACCTGCCGCGTGCCGCGTTCGGCGGCCACCAGGGCCGGCTCGCCGTCGTCGACGCGGCGCTGGATGTTCTCGACCACCACGATGGCGTCGTCGACGACGAGGCCGACGGCCAGCACCAGGGCCAGCAGGGTCAGGAGGTTCAGCGAGAAGCCCAGCGGCGCCAGGATGATGAACGTCGACAGGATGCAGATCGGCGCGACGATCGACGGGATCAGCGCCGAGCGCCAGCTGCCCAGGAAGATCAGGTTGACCAGCACCACCAGGCCGATCGACAGGCCCATGGTGATCCAGACCTCGTGGATGGCCTCGGCGGTGAACACCGAGTTGTCCACGGCCACCACCATCTTGGTGCCGGGCGGCAGGGTCTGGTTGATCGCCTCGACCTCCTTGCGGACGGCCTTGGAGATGGCGACGTCATTGGCCTGCGACTGGCGGGTCAGGCCGATGCCGACCTGGTCGATCCCATTACCGCGGAACATCTTGCGGCGTTCGTCGGCCCCCTCCTCGATCCGCGCCACGTCACCGAGGCGGACCACGTAGCCGCTGGAATTGGCGGCTCTCAGCGGCAGGCGCGCGAAGTCCTCGGGCTTGGCGTAGGTCCGCGCCACCCGGATGGTGAAGTCCTTGGACGTACTTTCCAGCGAACCGGCGGGCAGCTCCAGGTTCTGGCTGTTCAGAGCGCTTTCGACATCGTCCACCGTGACGCCGCGGGCGGCCATCTCGTTGGCGTCCAGCCAGATCCGCATCGCATAGATCTTGGCCCCGAACAGATTGGCCTGGGCCACGCCGTCGATCGTCGACATCCGCTCGACCAGATAGCGGTCGGCGTAGTCGGCCAGCTGGAGCGGATCCAGGGTGGTCGAGGTCAGATTGAGGATGATGATCGGCGCGGAGTCGGCGTTGGCCTTGGCGATCTGGGGCGGGTCGGCCTGGTCCGGCAGGTTGGCGGCCACCCGGCTGACGGCGTCGCGCACGTCGTTGGCGGCCGCGTCGAGGTCGCGGTCGAGGTTGAAGGTGATCGTGATGTTCGACCGCCCGTCGCGCGACGAGCTGTTGACTCGGTCGATGCCCTGGATGCCGGCCACCTGGCGCTCGACCACCTGGGTGATCCGCTCTTCGATGACCTCGGCCGACGCGCCGCGATAGCTGGTCGAGATCGAGACCACGGGCGGATCGACGCTGGGCAGCTCGCGGATCGGCAGCGAACTGTAAGCCGCCAGGCCGATGACGCAGAGGATGATCGCCGCGACGGCGGCGAAGACGGGACGACGGACGGAAAGGTCGGACAGCATCAGCCGGCCTTGCGGTCAGCGCCGCCCTTGTTCTCGCCGCCCTTGTCGGCGCCGCCGGGCTTCTTGCCGCCACCGATCGCCGCGCCGTCCTGGACGCGGTTCAGGCCATCGCCGACGATCTTGTCGCCGGCCTTCAGGCCCGCGCGAATCTCGACGAACCCGTCCTGGATGATGCCGGTGTCGACGTCGGTGCGGCGGGCGACCATGCCCTTGGGGCCCTTGGCGATGCGATAGACCGAGGCCTGGGTTCCTTCGAACTGCACGGCGGCTTCGGGCACGGCGACGGCGGTGCGCACGCCCTGGTCGATCGCCACCTTGACCAGCATGCCCGGCAGCAGCCGGCCGTTGGCGTTCGGGAACTCGGCGCGCGCCTTGATGGCGCGGGTGGCCGGGTCGATGCGGGTGTCGATCTGGGCGATGCGCCCCTGGAAGACCTCGCCGGCCAAAGCGTCGGGCCGCGCGGTGATCGGCAGGCCGACGCGCAGGGTCTGCAGGTAGCGATCCGGAACCGAGAAGTCGACGCGAATGACCGAAACGTCGTCCAGGCTGACGATCGCCGTACCCGGACTGATCAGCGCGCCCGGCGCGATGTCCGAAATGCCGACGCGGCCCGAGAATGGGGCGCGAATCACGCGATCCAGCTTCTGGGCCTGGGCCGAGCCCACGGCGGCGCGGGCGGTCTCCAGCGAGGCCAGATACTGCTCGGCCGTGGCGCGCGGGGCGATGCCCTTGTCGGCCAGGGTCTTCCAGCGCTGATAGTTGCGCTCGGCCTGGGCCAGGTTGGCGCGCGCCTCGGCGATTCCCGCGTCCTCCTGGTCGGCCTTCAGCTCGACCAGCACCTGGCCGCGCGACACCGCCTGGCCGTCCGTGAAGTGCACGGCAGTGATCAGTTCCGCGGTGTTGGACGTGATGGTGACCGATTGCCGGCCCTTGGCGGCGCCCAGCACCTCGATGCGATCCGTGAACGGACGCTGCCCCACGACCGTCTGCGTCACGCTCGTGGCGCGTCCGCCGCCGCCCGCGCCCTGCTTCTCCTTGGAGCCCAGGGCGAGCTTCACGCCACCGACGGCCAGCATCAGGACAACGGCGACCAGGGCCACGACGAGGAAGAAGTGCCTGCGGATCAACGAACGGCTCCGGGCGCCGAGAACGGCGGAGTTATAGGTGCGGCGAGATATGACCGCAGCCTAAAGCGGCGTCCAGTGACAGGCGGATGACGGACTGTTGCAGCGCTGAAATATGGCTAGAAGCGGCGCCACACGGCGAGGACGGGTCCGCGGTCGCGGGCGGTCTCCCGCCCCGAGATCGTATCGCGCCAGCCGGCCTGGACGCTCCAGGCGTCGAACGCGCGCACCACGGAGACCTCGCTCTTGACCCAGCGCGCATGGACGGGCGCGCGATCGGCCTCGCCGGCATAGGTCTGGGCCAGCAGCAGCCAGGATTTCACCGGCCGGAAGCCGAGCGTCGCGTCGATCCGGGTCTCGTCCGCCAGACCCCGGCGCCTGAGGCGTGCGGCCTCCAGATCGATGAAGACTTCGCGCCCCCGCCAGGTCGCCGAACGGCCGTAGAGAACGCGCGCCTCGAGGTCCAGGCTACCCTTGCCAGGCGCGGCGTAACCGGCGTTACGGCCCACGCCCGGTTCGCCGACGCCAACATAGACAGCAAGGGCTGAGCGGCTGTCACGCACGGCGGTCCAGCGAAACCCGGCCTCGATCGGTCCCCGCCCGGAGTACGACACCCATCGATCGTGACCGCGGGTGACGCCGAGCTTGCCCTGCAGGGTGAGACGCGGCGTCAGGCCCTGCTCCACGAACACCGACAGGGTCTCGTCGCGCCGGGGATCGATCGCGACGAGGTCAGCGCCGGGGTCGTAACCCTCATGGGCGGTGGCGCGCTCGTACTTCAGGATCGCCTGGCCGCGCCCAGGCTCCATCGGCCAGGCCCCGGCCAGCGCGGCGCCGGCGCTCGCCCACGAAAAAGCCGCCGCGAGCGCCAGGCTCACGGCGGCCTTGGTCGCGCGTGAAGACGTGTCTACTCCGCGTAGCCCGGCAGCTCGCGATCCAGCCGTCGCAGGCAGCCCGGCCAGGCCAGCCCACCGATCATCCCCATGCCCATGCCGGTCTGGCGACGCACCTCGTCCTGCGCCGTCTCCGGCGCGAGCAGGACGTTGTCGCGTCCGACCGAAAGAGCCATCACCTGCTGCGCGCACGCTCGCTCCAGGAAGAACATTCCCAACCAGCACTCAGCCGCGCTGCCGCCCACGGACAGGGTGCCGTGGTTGCGCAGCATCATCAGCTTCTTGTCGCCGAGGTCGGACACGATCCGCTCCCGCTCGCCCAAGTTGAGCGCAATACCTTCATAATCGTGATAGGCGAGTTGAGGCAAGACGATTAGCGCGTGCTGCGTCAGCGGAAGCAGGCCTTCGCGATGCGCGGAGACCGCGACGCCCTGGTCCGAATGCAGGTGCATCACGAAATGGGCGTCCTCGCGCGCGGCGTGCACCGCCGAGTGGATCGTGAAGCCCGCGGGATTGATGAAGTACGGCGTCTTGTCGACGACATTGCCGTCCAGATCGACCTTCACCAAGCACGAGGCGGTCATCTCGCCGAAGAACATGCCGTAGGGATTGATCAGGAAGTGGTGCTCGGGTCCCGGGATGCGGGCCGAGATGTGGGTGAAGATCATGTCGTCCCACCCGTGCAGGGCCACTAGGCGGTAAAGCGCCGCCAGGTCCACGCGCGCCTGCCACTCGGCGTCGCTGACCTTGCCCTTCAGGGATGTAATCGGCAGAGAGCCGTCGGCCATGGGAGCCTCCCGTAAGTTATCATTGTTGAGTTGAGCCTCGCGCCAGGGCGCCGACGCGTCAAGAGGCGGCCGGGACTTGCGCGCCGCCTCCGCCTGACGTTGATGAGCCCGATGATCGCCCTCGCCCGCCTGTCATGACTCTGGCTCGTTCGACCGCTTCACGATTTGCGAGGATCGCGCTGGGGCACCTGACCCGCGAGTATCCGAACCATCCCGACCACGTCGTCGCCGGCCCGGAACACCTGCGCTCGCCGCGGGACCTGCATCCGATCTTCTTCGGAAGCTTCGACTGGCACTCCTGCGTGCACGGCTACTGGCTGCTGGCGACCCTGCTGCGACTGCGCCCCGACATGCCGGAGGCGCCGGCCATCGCCGCGCTGTTCGACGACAGCTTCACGGCGCGGAAGGTCGCCGGCGAGACGGCCTATCTGGACCGCCCCGAGAGCCGCACCTTCGAACGCCCTTACGGCTGGGCGTGGAGCCTGATGCTACAGGCCGAGCTGCTGCGCCACGAGCGGCCGTGGGCGAGCATCCATGCGCCCCTGGCCGCCGCCTTCGCCCGGCGTCTCGAAGACTTCCTTCCGCAGGCGGACTATCCGATCCGCTCGGGGTCCCACGCCAACACCGCCTTCGCGCTGATCCTCGCCAGCGAATACGCGGACATGACCGCGGACCCGGCCCTGCGCGAGCTGCTGCTCAACCGCGCGCTCGTCTGGTACGGCCAGGACGCGGCCTGCCAGGCCTGGGAGCCGTCCGGCGACGATTTCCTGTCGCCCGCCCTTATCGAGGCCGAAGCCATGCGCCGGCTGCTGCCCCGGGAGAGCTTCGAGCTGTGGTTTCCGCGCTTCCTGCCCGACCTTGGCCGCAAGCAGCCGGCGACGCTGTTCACGCCCGCGCGGGTCAGCGACCGCACCGACGGCAAGATCGCCCATCTCGACGGCCTCAACCTGTCGCGCGCCTGGTGTTGGCGGACCCTGGCCGGCGCAATGTCTGAAGCCGACCCCGCGAAACCTCATGCGATCAACGCCGCGGTGAATCACCTGGCGGCGGCGATCCCGCATATATCCGGCGACTATATGGGCGAACATTGGCTTGCCACGTTCGCCCTGCTGGCCATGGAGAACGGATGACAGATAACCGCAGTATTTGTGACTTGGCGATCATTTGATCACCGCGGGTAAGTCAGTGTTCGCCAGCACCAGCCGGATCAAGGCTGCTGCGAAATCAGCCTTTGCGGCCCGCGAGCCGCGAACAATTGTCGCGGCCGCGGATTCGACGACCTTGTTCCGGCGCAATTAACGCTACGACTGAATCAGGGATTGATTCGTGACGTCCCAGATAGCGTGCGTGGAGCGAAACTTCAGATGGCTCAGACGAGAACCGACGTCCGTGGGGATGTCCGCCGGTATCTTTTCGCCAGCGTCGCTGGCTTTTGCCTGGGCTTGACCTTGGGGTTCCTGATGATGTTCGGGCTGGCCTGAGCAGAACAGCGCTTTCGGGCCCACGGGCGAGACCTTAGTCGCCGCGATCGCCCTTCATCAGGCGCGCCTTGTCGCGTTGCCAATCGCGATTGGCCTCGGTCTCGCGCTTGTCGTGCAGCTTCTTGCCCTTGGCCAGGCCCACCTCGAGCTTGGCCAGCCCCTTGTCGTTCCAATAGAGCTTGATCGGGATCAGCGTGCGGCCTTCGCGCTGCACCGCGCCAATCAGCTTGTCGATCTGCTTGCGATGCAGCAGCAGCTTCCGGTGGCGGCGCGGCTCGTGGTTGAAGCGGTTGGCGTGGCCGTAGGGCGGGATGTCGGCGTTGATCAGCACGATCTCGCGTCCTTCCACCGAAGCGTAGGACTCGGCGATGTTCGCCCGCCCGGTCCGCAGGCTCTTCACCTCGGTGCCGGTCAGCATGATGCCCGCCTCGAACGTCTTTTCGATGAAGTAGTCGTAGCGCGCGCGCCGATTTTCCGCGATCGGCTTGACCATGCTCAGAGACCAGCCTCGCGCATCGCGTCCAGGATCGCCGAACGCACAGCCTCGGCGCAGGCCGTGATCGGCAGACGGACGTCTTCCGTGCACAGACCCAGGTGCGACAGGGCGAACTTGGTCGGGGCCGGCGAGGAATCCAGGAACAGCGCCTTGTGCAGGCGCACCAGGCGGTCCTGCCAGTAGAGGCCCGTCTCCCACTGGCCCTGCATGCAGGCGTTCATGAAGGCCGCGCAGGCGTCCGGCGCGACATTGGCGGTGACCGAGATCACGCCGTGGCCGCCGTGCGCCATGTAGCCCAGCGCGGTCGGATCATCGCCCGACAGCATGACCCAGTCCTCGCCGCACATCAGGCGCTGGAAGCTGATCCGGGTCAGGTCGCCGGTGGCGTCCTTGATACCGACGATGTTCGGCAGCTTCGACAGGCGCTCCAGCGTCTCGTTGCTGATGTCGACGCCCGTGCGGCCCGGCACGTTGTAGACGAAGATCGGCAGCTGCACGGCGTTGTTGAGCGCCTCGTAGTGGCGATAGAGGCCTTCCTGGCTCGGACGATTGTAGTACGGGGTCACCACCAGGCAGGCGTCCGCCCCGATCGCCTTGGCGTGCTGGGCCAGTTCGATGGCTTCGTCGGTCGAATTGCTGCCGGCGCCGGCGATCACCGGCACCCGGCCGGCGGCGGTCTTCACGCACAGCTCGACGACGCGGCGGTGCTCCTTGTGCGACAGGGTCGAGGTCTCGCCCGTGGTGCCGACCGGCACCAGGCCGTGGACCCCGCCCGCGATCTGGCGCTCGACCAGGGCCACGAACGCTTTCTCATCGACCTCCCCGTCCTTGAACGGCGTGACGAGGGCCGGAATGACGCCCTTGAACGGGGAATGGACCATGACTTGCAAATTGCCGTGAGGATGGCGCCGCGTCGGTTGCGGCAGGACGAGGGTGGCGGACAATATGTCGCTGCCTCGCCGTCCCGCAACCGGGGCGTCAAGGCTGGAGCGGTTTGATAGGATGAGGCTCTCGGGTCAAGTCCCGCCAACCCTCGTTTAAACATAATCCGGCCTGATATGGTTTCAGACCCTGATTTACGATTCGAGGACGGCTCTTTCACTGGCGCTTAGCGGCCGGCGAAGGGCTCGAAGGCTCTGGATCAGGGCCTGGCTTAGGAGTGCGTTTTGGCTTCAGTTCTGCGCCGCATCATGCTCGGGGGAGCCTGCATCGTCGCCGTGTGCGGGGTGGCCGACGCCCAGACCGCCGCGCCCGACCTCGTCAGCTCGTCGATCAGCGCCGGCGCGGCCTCGGTGTCGGACACCGACGCATCGACGCTTCGCGCCGCGCTGGCCGCCGCCAAGCGCGGCGACGTCTCCGGCGCGCGCGCGGCCATGGCCGGCCTGAACGATCCCGTCGCCCGCAAGATCGCCCTGTGGGCGCTGGTCGACAGCAACGCCGAGGCGCTGGGCTTCTACGACCTCGACTCGGCCCGCCGCGAACTGGCCGGCTGGCCCCGCGGCGCGCGGCGCGACACCGCCACTGAAAAGGCGCTCGCCACCTCGGGCCTCGATCCAGCTCGCATCGTCGCCTGGTTCGGCGGCGCGCAGCCCATCACGGCCGAGGGCGCCATGACCCTGGCCTCCGCCCTCCAGGCCACCGGCCGCCAGCAGGAGGCGACGGACCTGATCCGCCGCACCTTCCGCGACAAGGTGTTCGAAGCCGACGCCCAGCGCGCGATGATCGCTCGCTTCGGCGCCATGCTGACGCCGGACGACTATGTCCGCCGCGCCGACATCCTTCTCTACGGCCAGCAAGGCCCCGCCGCGCGCGACATCGTCGCCATGCTCTCCGACACCCAACAGGCGGCGGCGCGCACGCGCATGGCCTATCGGCAGAACGCGGCCAACGCCAATGACCTTTACAACGGCCTGACGCCCGACCTGCAGGAGGCGCCCGGAGTCGTCTTCGAGCGCGCCGCCTATCTGCGCCGCAAGGGCATGGAGACCCTGGCCCTGCCGATGGTGGCCAACTTCCCGGCCCCGCCGACCGAGGAAGCCTCGACCACCATCTGGAAGGAGCGCAAGCAGCTGGTCGTGGCCGCGCTCCAGGCCGGCGACAACCTCGGCGCCTACGCCGCCGCCAGCAACACCCGCGCCCTGACGCCGACCGAGATCGCCGAGTCGGAGTTCTTCGCCGGCTGGATCGCCCTCTCGCGCCTGCGCAATCCCGACGCGGCGGCCGCCCACTTTGCCCAGATCGCCGCCGTCGGCGCCTCGCCGATCACGAAGGGCCGCGCCCTCTACTGGCAAGGCCGCGCCGCCGAGGCGCAAGGCGACCCGATCGCCGCCCAGGCCTTCTACTTCGAGGGCTCGCGCTACATCACCACCTTCTACGGCCAGCTGGCGGCCGAGAAGGCGGGCCTGCGGGAGCTGCGGCTCGAGGGCGATCCCACGATCACGGCCGCCGACCGCGCCCGCTTCTACAGCCGCGAGACGGTCCGGGCGGCGCGGATCCTGGCCGACATCGGCGCGCGCGACCAGTTCCGCAGCCTGATGCTCTATATCGACGACGTCCTGCCGAACGCCCAGGAGACGGCCCTGCTGGTCGACATGGCGCGCGGCTATGGCGACCAGGATCTGGCCATGCGCGCCGTCCGCGCCGCCGCCCAGCGCGGCATCATCCTGCCCGAGCGCGGCTATCCGCTGCTGGACCACCACTTCACGCCGGTGGCGGGCGCGGTCGAGACGGCGTTCGTCTATTCGATCTCGCGCCAGGAAAGTAACTTCGACCCCGAGGCCCGCTCCGGCGTCGGGGCGCGCGGCATGATGCAGCTGATGCCGGCCACGGCCTCGCTGGTGGCCCGCAAGCTGGGCGAGGACCACTCGGTCGATCGCCTGTCGGACGCGTCCTACAACATGCGCCTGGGCTCGGTGTACCTGGGCCAGATGGTCAACAACTTCAGCGGCTCGTACATCATGGCCGCGGCCGCCTACAACGCCGGCCCCGGCCGCCCCGCCCGCTGGGTCAGCCAGTGCGGCGACCCGCGCGGCGCGACCACCGACCCGCTCGACTTCATCGAGTGCATCCCGTTCTCCGAGACCCGCAACTACGTGATGCGCACCCTGGAGACGACCATGGTCTATCGTGCGCGGCTGAACGGCGGCGTCACGCCGCTGACGCTGTCCAGCGACCTGAAGCGCGGCGGCTATAGCTACAGCGCCTCGGTGGCGTCAGCCGACACGGTGGCGGCGCAGCCCTAGAACCGTCTCGCCGCCAGCATCAAGCCTGCAGGCGTATCGACCAGTTCGCCGGCGAGGCCGAACACGGTCGCCAGCACCTCCCGCGACAGCGCCTGACGCGGCGGTCCTTCGGCGACGATGCGCCCGCCCGAGATCACAACCACCCGATCGCAGGCCCGCGCCGCGAGGCCCAGGTCGTGCAGCGTCACCACCACCGCAGCCCCACCCGCCGCCTCGGCGCGCAGCAGATCCAGGGTCAAAAGCTGGGCGTCAGGATCCAGGCCGGCCACGGGCTCGTCGGCCACCAGCAGCGGCGCGCGGGTCGCCAGCAGGCGCGCCAGCAGCACCCGCGCCCGCTCGCCGCCGGACATGTCGAGCACGCCCCGGTCGGCCAGATCACCGGCGCCGACCCGGGTCAGGCAGGCCTGGGCCAAGGCGTCGGCCTCAGGCTCCGGCAGATCGCTCGCCCCAAGCGCCGCGATCATGCGAGCCGGCAGGTTCCAGGCCGCCCGGCGCTCCTGCGGCAGGTAGCCGACCAGCCGCGCCCGCTCGTCTGGCTTCAGCGCGGCCACCGCCCTGCCCGACAACTGCGCCTGGCCGCTCGCCAGGGGCAGCAGACCAAGACCCGCGCCCAGAAGACTGGTCTTGCCCGCGCCGTTCGGACCCACGACGCCGACCACCTCGCCCGCTGCGATGCTCAGGCTCGCGGCCTCCAGCACGGTCTTTCGTCCCTGACGCGCGGTGACGGCGTCCAGTGTCCAGACCGCGCTCATGACCGCCAGCTCCGGGTGGCGCGCCAGGCCAGCAGGGCGAAGGCCGGCGCGCCGAACAGGGCCGTGACGACACCCAGCTTCAGTTCCTGCTCGGTGGGGATCAGCCGGGCGGCGAGGTCCGCCAGGACCAGCAGCAAGGCCCCCGCCAACGCCGACGGCCAAAGGATCCTCTTGGGATCGTCGCGCACCAGAGCCCGCACCAGGTGCGGCGCCGCCAGGCCGACAAAGCCGATCACGCCCGCCGCCGCCACCGCCGCGCCGGTCAGCAGGGCCGCCCCGGCGACCGCGTAGATCCGCAGGCGCGCCATCGGCAGGGCCGACATCCGCGCAGCCTCCTCCCCCAGGGTCAGCATCCGCAAGCCGTCGCCGGCGCGCAGGCACAGCATCGCGCCGATCGCCATCGGGACCAGGGCGCGCAAAGCGTCCAGGGCGTCGCGGTTCTGCACCGAGCCCATCAGCCAGGCCAGGATCTCGGCCGTGGCCACCGGCGACGGCGACAGGTTGAAGACGAGCGCGGTCAGCGCCCCGCCGAAGGCCGAAAGCGCCACGCCGAACAGGATCAGCGCCTCGGGCTCGCGGAACCGCGCGGCGAGCGCCACGACGGCGGCACCGGCCGCCAACGCCCCGACCAGCGCCGACAGCTCGATGGCGCCAGGAACGACGGCGAGCCCCGCCGATATGGCGAGCGCCGCGCCCAGTCCGGAGACCGCCGACACGCCCAGCACGCCCGGATCGGCCAGCGGATTGCGCAATAGGCCCTGCATGGTCGCGCCGGCCAGGCCCAGGGCCGCGCCGACCAGGGCCGCGACGGCGACGCGCGGGGCCCGGATGGTCCACAGCACCTCGCCGGGCGGCGAGCCGGGCCTTGTCAGGGCCTGGGCGTACTGGCTCCAGCTCAGCGGCGTTTCGCCCAGTGCGACGGCGGCGATCGCGGCCAGCGCCAGGACCAGCAGCATCAAGAGACAGAGTCGGACCAGGCTCATCGCGCCGCCTCCGCCAGCATCCGGGCGCCGTCCGCCGCGAACCAGCCGGGGCAGCCGACGACCGAAGCCGGCAGGGATGCGGTCGTGCGTGTGGCGACCACGTGCTGGAGAGCCGCGTGGCGTCCGGGCCCCCAGCGGTCTGCGCCCGCCCGCGCCATGTCGAAAAGGCCGAGCACCACCGCCGCCGGCGGCGTCATAACCAGTCCCTCGAGCGACACGGGCGAGAAGTACGGCGCCTTGGAGGCGTTGGCGTAGCCGGCGGCCTTCAGCGTGGCGTCGACCAGCGTTCCCGAGCCGGCGGTGAAGCCTCCCGGCGTCAGATAGAGCGCCGGACGCCCCTTCCCCGCTCCCGCCGCCCTGGCGAGCTCCGCGTCCATCCGCGCGATGATCCCCTCGCCCTCGGCCCGGCGGTCCAACGCCGCGGCGACCTTGCGGACATTGGCGCGGACGCCGTCGAAGTCGGCCGCATCGTCGAGCGTTACGGTGGCGACGCCCTTTTTCTCCAGCGCCTTGGAGAGGCGCGCATCACCGCCCCACAGTCGCACCACCACGTCGGGACGCGCGGCGACCAGGCTCTCGAAGGTCGCTCGCCGCAGCGGCAGCCCGGCGGCGGCGTTGCGCATGTAGCTGTCCCTGGAGACGGCGCGATACGACAGGCCGACGATGCTCTCCCTCGGGGCCAGGGCCAGCACGTACTGGTCGGCGCAGGAGTCGAGCGACATCACGCGCGGCGCCGCGCAGGCCAAGCCGGGGGCGAGCGCCAGCGCCGCCACGAGGGCGCACAAGGCCTTGGCGGCGCGCATGAAATCAGTCCGTGACCAGGCCGTGCAGCAGCCCGTCCAGCATCACCTTCATCAGCCCCTCGGACGACGACCAGCCGCGCGAGGGCTTGGTGATCAGCAGCGACACCAGGCCATGGCAGCCGGCCCACAGCACCTCGGCCGCCTCGACCGCCGAGCCCGAGCGCAGCCGCCCTTGCGCGGCGATCTGGTGCACCGGTTCGCTGAACTTCTCGAAGCAGCGGTCGCCCAGCGACAGGAGGTCCGAGATCTTGTCCTGCGAGATGTGATCGCCGGTGCTGCAGAACACCAGCTGGTAGGTGTTGGGATTGTCGAGGGCGAACGTCATGTACGCCTCCAGCATCAGGCGCACCCGGGCCACCGGGTCGACCGGCTGGGCGGCGATCTGGGTGTTCAGAGCCAGCAGACGCTCGATCGCGTCGTTGCTGATCTCCATCAGGATCTGGTCCTTGTCGCGGAAGTGCATATAGAGCGCCGTCGACGACACGCCGACCGCGTCGGCGATCTTGCGGATCGTGGCGCCCGAATAGCCTTCGGCGATGAAGATCTTCTCGGCCGCCTCGAGGATCTCGCCCCGGCGCAAGTGCCCGTCGCCCTTGGGCTTTCGAGCGGACTTTTGAGGCTTCTTCAGAACGACCGTCACGGAACTGGCTTCCCCTGGATTTCCCCCGTCCGACACTAAACGGGAATCACCCACGCGTCGCAAGAACGTGCGCGACGAGCGCATTTTACGGCCAGCTCGCCTCGCGCGCGCAAGGACACCGCCTAGAACGTGCATTTTTTCATTTGACTAACCTTTAGTTGAGCTCGCGTTATCCACGGCGTTGAGGCGATCTGGCGTCTTGGGGCGAGCATGGCGCGTGAAGAAGGACGGTTGGACCCGGTGCTTGCGCCGGTGGGCGGACTTGCGCCTGGATTTCAGACTTTCACGAGCGAGGCGGGGCGCGATCAACCGATCCCCGCGCAAGAGCAGGCCTCGCCGTCCCCGCGCGACGGCGCGCACCTCACCCTGTCGCCAGGCCAGGCCGCCCTTATAGGCCTTGTGGGCCTGGCCGTCGCAATCGGCCTCGCCCTGTCGCCCAAGATCGGCCTGGCCGGCGTGCATCACCTGTTCTTCGCGGTCTTTCTGCTGGGCGCGATGACGCGGCTGGCCGCCGCCTGCACGCCCCTGGCGAAGAGCCCGCCGCCGCCCTTGGCCGACGAAGCCCTGCCCGCGTACACGATCATCGCGCCGCTCTATCGCGAGGCCGAGGTGATCGGCGAACTGCTGCAGAACCTGATCGCGATCGACTATCCGCGCGATCGGCTGCAGGCCCTGATCGTGCTGGAGGCCGACGACGCTCAGACCCTGGCGGCCGCCCGGACCCTGGACCTCCCGGCCTTCGTTCAGGTGCTGGTCGTCCCGCCCGGCGCGCCCAAGACCAAGCCGCGGGCCTGCAACCACGCCCTGGCGAGGGCGCGGGGCGAGCTCCTGGTGATCTACGACGCCGAGGACATGCCCGACCCAGGGCAACTGCGCGAGGCGGCCGCGCGCTTCGCGGCCTGCGATCCGCGCGTGGCCTGCCTGCAGGCGCCGCTGCGGATCGAGGACCCAGGTTTTTCGCTTTTCCTGCCGTCCCAGTTTCGCCTGGAGTACGCCGCCCACTTCGAAGTGCTGCTGCCGGCCCTGGCCAAATGGGGACTGACCTTCCCGCTGGGCGGGACCAGCAATCATTTCAAGGTCTCGGCCTTGCGGGAGATCGGCGCCTGGGACGCCTACAATGTCACCGAGGATGCGGACATCGGCTTCCGGCTGGCTGCGGCGGGCTATGCGTTGGACGTCCTCGGCAAGCCGACGTGGGAGACCGCGCCGACCACCTTGCGACAGTGGCTCCCGCAGCGCGCGCGGTGGATCAAGGGGCACATGCAGACGCTCGCGGTCCATTCGCGCGGTCAGGTGGTCCGGCAGGCGCGCCACGCGATGGCCCTGGCCTTGACCCTGGCCCAGTCGGTGGCGTCCTCGCACCTGCATGGGCCGGTCATGACCGTCGCGATCGCGGCGGCGGCGATCGACTACTGGCCGGACTCCCGGTTCGACATCCCCATCGCCGATCTTGCGCTTTACGTCCTTGGCTGGGGCTCGGCGGCCATAGCCGGCGCGCGCGGCGTGATGCGCGCGGGCGGCCGCCCCAAGACCCTGCACCTGCTTGGCATGCCCCTCTATTGGCTGCTGCAGAGCGTGGCGGCGGCCAAGGCGCTCGGTCAATTCGTCACCGCGCCCCACCGCTGGGACAAGACGCGACACGCCCCGCGCTCTGGACGGGTCCGGCTGTAAGAAGGTATGGGCGGGCGATGGCTCCGAAGATCGCTCCCGCCCCCATCGTCATGCGCACCACCGGCTGGGCGGACTACGCCCTGCTGGACAGCGGCCACGGCAAGAAGCTGGAGCGCTACGGCCGCTACACGGTCGTGCGACCCGAGCCGCAGTGCTTCTGGGCGCCGCGCCTGGACCCGAAGGTCTGGGACAACGCCGACGCCGTCTTCGACCCCACCGACGAGGACGAGGCCGGGCGCTGGCGCTTCAAGGGCAAGCCGATCGAGAAGTTCCCGCTGGCCTGGGGCGACGCCAAGTTCCACGGCCAGTTCACGCCCTTCCGCCACCTGGCCTTCTTCCCGGAGCAGGCGGCCAACTGGGCCTGGCAGGACGAGCGCGTCCGGGCCTTCGCAAAGACCTCAGGCCGCCAGCCCAAGATCCTGAATCTGTTCGGCTATACCGGCGTGGCCTCGCTGGTCTGCGCCGCCGCCGGCGCGGCCGTCACCCATGTCGACGCCTCCAAGAAATCGGTCGGTTTCGCGCGCGAAAACGCCGCCTTCGCCGGCCTCGCCGACAAGCCCATTCGCTGGATCGTCGAGGACGCCCGCAAGTTCGTGGCCCGCGAAGTCCGGCGCGGCAATGTCTATGACGGCATCATCCTGGACCCGCCGAAGTTCGGCCGCGGCGCCGACGGCGAGGTCTGGCGCCTGTTCGAGGACCTGGCGGGCCTGACCCGCGACGTCGCGGCCCTGCTCAGCGAGGACGCTTCGTTCCTGCTGATGAACGCCTACGCCGCCCGCGTCTCGGGCGCGGCGCTGTCGGGCCTGCTGGCCCAGGAGCTGCAAGGACGTGGCGGCGTCATCGACTGGGGCGAGCTTTCGCTGGTCGAGGACAAGGGCGACCGCCAGATCGGCCTGTCGTTCTTCGCCCGCTGGTCCTCGGAGGGCTAGTCCATGAGCACCAAGACCGTCACCTCCTTGACCAACAATACGGTGAAGGCCGTCCGCGCCCTGCACATGCGCAAGGAGCGCGAGGAGAGCGGCCTGTTCCTGGCCGAGGGCCTGAAGATCGTCATCGAGGCGATCGACTGCGGCCGCGCGCCCAAGATCGTCATGTACGGCCCCGACGCGGCCGACCACCCGATGCTGAAAAAGGCCGTCGCCGCGTGCCTGAAGGCCGGCGGCGAAGTCATTGAGGTCAATCGCGAAATCCTCGAGAAGGTCTCGCGCCGGGACAATCCCCAGGCCGTGGTGGCGGTGTTCAAGCAGGTGTTCACGCCGCTGGCGGCTATCATGCCGGAAAGCGCGCCCTGCTGGGTGGCCATGCAGGCCGTCCGCGATCCTGGCAACCTCGGCACCGTCATCCGCACCGCCGACGCGGCCGGCTGCGGCGGGGTGATCCTGGTCGGCGACTGCGTGGATCCCTATTCGGTCGAGGGCGTGCGCGCGACCATGGGCTCGATCTTCGCCGTGAAGATCGCCAAGGCCACCATCCCCGAGTTCCTGGCCTGGCGCGCCACCTGGCCCGGCAGCGTGGTCGGTACGCTGCTGACTGCCACCGTCGACCACAAGTCCGCCGACTATGTGAAGCCGTCACTGATCCTGATGGGAAACGAGCAACAGGGCCTCCCCCCCGAGCTGGCGGCGGCCTGCGACGTCAACGTCAAGATTCCGATGCGCGGCCGCGCCGACAGCCTGAACCTGTCGGTGGCGACGGGGATCATGATCTACACGGTGACGGGGTAGGCCTTCTCCAATCCTCCCGCTAGCGGGGGAGGCGGCGCGAAGCGCCGGTGGGGGAAGTCCTGCGCCCCTGCCTCTTCCCCCTCCGTCGTCTCTTCGAGCCGACACCTCCCCCGCGAGGGGGAGGATTTCTCATGCAGACCTCACGTCCCCCGGGGCTTCGCCCGCGTCACCGGCGCGGCGCTGGCCGGATCATCCGGCCAAACGTGCCTCGGATAGCGCCCTTTCATCTCGACCTTCACCTCGCGCCAGGAGCCTTTCCAGAAGCCCGGCAGGTCCTTGGTGATCTGGATCGGGCGGTGGGCGGGCGACAACAAGGCCAGGGTCAGCGGGACCTTGCCGCCGGCGACGCTGGGATGCTCGGCCAGGCCATAGAGCTCGCCGACCCGCACCTCGACGCGCGGCCCGCCTTCGGCGGCGTAGTCGATGGCGAAGGTGTTGCCGGTCGGCGCCTCGAAGCGGGCCGGCAGCATCGCGTCCATCTTGCGCTGCAGCTCCCATGGCACGAGCGTCTTCAGCGCGTCGTGCAGCGTCCCCTCGTCCAGGCTGGACAGCGAGGAGCGACCGGCCAGCAACGGCTCCAGCCACTCGTCGAGGCGCCCGATCAGGGCGGCTTCGGACAGGTCCGGCCAGTCCTCGCCGTCGACTTCTCGCAGGAAGGCCACGCGGTCCAGCAGCGCCCTGCCCCGCTCGCCCAGGCGCAGAGCCGACAGCCCCTCGGCGCGGACCTGGTCCAGCAGCGCGCCGGCGATCATCGCCGGGTCGGGGTTCTCGACCAGCCGCTCTTCAAGGACCAGCTTGCCCAGGCGCAGCAGCCGCTTGGCGCGCACCTTGCCGCCGGAAGTCTCCAGGCGATCCTCGGCGACCAGGCGATCGGCGAAGGTCTCGCGCAGATCCGCCTCCTCGACGGCGGCGGCCAGCAGGATGCGGTCGCGACTGTCGCCGCCGCCCAGTTCGCCCACGGCCAGCCAGGCCTCTCGGGCAAGCGGATCGGTCGGCTCCAGATAGACCCCGCGCCCGCCAGCCAGTTGGAACTCGCCGGGCTTGCCGCGCGCCTTGGTCACCCGTTCGGGATAGGCCTCGGCCAGCATCAGGCCGACCTCAAGCGCCTTCGCACCGGACCGCTTGCCCGCCGCACGCGACCAGCGCTCGACCAGGGCCATGGCGTCGCGCGCTCTCGGCGAGCGGTCGCGGTGCAGGTTTTCCAGCCGCCGGCGCAGATCGACATCCTTGCCGCCCAGGCCCTGTTCGGTCAGCACGGCGGCGACCTCGGCGGCCTCGCGCGCCTGGCCGGAGGCGGCGCCGCGCACGACCATGTGCGCCAGACGCGGCGGCAGCGGCATGTCCGCCAGGGCCTTGCCATGGGCGGTGAGATCGCCGTGGGCGTCGAGCGCCTGGATGCGGGTCAGCAGGCCTCGCGCCTCCGCGAACGCGGCGGCCGGCGGCGGATCGAGGAAGGTCAGGCCGCGCGCGTCCCTCGCGCCCCAGCGGGCCAGATCCAGCGCCAGGCGCGAAAGGTCGGCTTCCAAAATCTCCGGTCGCGCGAAGGCCGGCAGCGAGCGGGTCTCGGGCTCGTCCCACAGGCGGTAGCAGACGCCGGGCTCGGTCCGGCCGGCGCGGCCCCTGCGCTGGTCGGCGGCGGCGCGGCTGACGCGCACGGTCTCCAGCCGCGTGATGCCGGAGGCGGGATCATAGCGCGGCACGCGGGCGAGGCCGGCGTCGATGACCACGCGCACGCCCTCGATGGTCAGGCTGGTCTCGGCGATCGAGGTGGCCAGCACCACCTTGCGGCGGCCGGGCGGCGAAGGCGAAATGGCGCGGTCCTGGGCGGCCGGCTCCAACGCGCCATAGAGCGGCGCGACGTCCACGTCGGAACGGCGCAAACGCTCGTTCAGCCAGCTCTCGGCCCGGCGAATCTCGCCCTGCCCCGGCAGGAAGACCAGGACCGAGCCGCTTTCCTCGGCCAAGGCCCGTTCGACCGCGCGGCCGACGCGCTCCTCCAGGCGCTGGCGTTCGTCGCGGCCGAGATAGCGCGTGTCGACGGGGAACATCCGGCCCTGGCTCTCGACGACCGGCGCATCGCCCAGCAAGGCCGAGATCCGCGCGCCGTCCAGGGTGGCGGACATGACCAGCAGGCGAAGATCATCGCGCAACACGCTCTGGACGTCGCGCGCGAACGCCAGCCCCAGGTCGGCGTCCAGGCTGCGCTCGTGGAACTCGTCGAACAGCACCGCCGCGACCCCATCAAGGCCCGGGTCGTCGAGAATCATCCGCGTGAAGACGCCCTCGGTCACCACCTCGATCCGCGTCCGCGCCGAGACCTTCGACTGCAGACGCACGCGAAAGCCCACCGTCTCGCCGACGGATTCGCCGAGATTGGCGGCCATGCGCGAGGCGGCGGCGCGCGCGGCCAGCCGGCGCGGCTCCAGGACGATCAGCTTGCGGCCTTGGACCCACGACTCTTCCAGGAGCGCCAAGGGAACGGCCGTGGTCTTGCCCGCGCCGGGCGGGGCGACGAGAACGGCGGTCTCCCGCGCGGACAGGGCGCCTTTCAGCGCCGGAAGGGCCTCGAAAATGGGCAACATCGCGCCGGCTTTACCGGCCGGGCCGCTTCACGCCAAGCATCTCTAGACTAGTCAGGCGGGCGGAGAACATTTACGCGCTTTAACCGCCTGGCCTTGACCCCATGCTCATAAAAGGGTCACGGTCCGCAAAATTTTCCAAAGGCGACCCCCGGGGGAGTCTTGCCTATCCAGGAGGAACTATGTGGCGCGTAAAATCGCTTGATGCGATCCTAGCGACGGCCGAGAAAAAATCGCTGCACCGCTCGCTGGGTCCCGTGCAGCTGACGCTGCTGGGGGTTGGCGCGATCATCGGCACCGGCATCTTCGTTCTGACCGCCGCCGCGGCTCAGAAAGCCGGTCCCGGCATGATGTGGAGCTTCGTGATCGCCGGCGCCGTCTGCGCCTTCGCCGCGCTCTGCTATTCTGAACTGGCTTCGATGGTGCCCGTCTCGGGCTCGGCCTACACCTACTCCTACGCCGTCATGGGCGAACTGCTGGCCTGGATGGTCGGCTGGGCGCTAATCCTGGAATATGCGGTCGCCGCCAGCGCCGTGTCGGTCGGCTGGTCCGGCTACTTCCTAGGCCTGATCGAGCACGCGCTCGGATTCCACTGGCCCGACGCCATTCGGCATGGCCCGGCCTGGTCGATGAACGGCTGGATGCCGGTCGCCGACTTCAGCGCCGGCATCGTCAACGTCCCGGCCATCGTCGTGGCCCTGGCCGTCACCGCCCTGCTGGTCGTCGGCACCACCGAAAGCGCCACCGTCAACGCGTTCCTGGTGGCCATCAAGGTCACCGCCCTGAGCGTGTTCATCGTCCTGGCCCTGCCGGTTCTGAAGTCCGGCAACTTCTCGCCGTTCACCCCGAACGGCTGGTTTGGTCCCGCGGGCACCACCGGCATGGGCGTGGTCGGCGCCGCCGCCTCGATCTTCTTCGCCTATGTCGGCTTCGACGCGGTCTCGACCGCCGCCGAGGAAACCAAGAACCCGCAGCGCAACGTCCCGATCGGCCTGATCGGTTCGCTGGCGCTGTGCACCATCTTCTATCTGCTGGTCGCGGCGGGCGCGATCGGCGCGGTTGGCGCCCAGCCGGTCGTCGGCGCCGACGGCTCGGCCGTCCAGCCGGGTTCGGCCGCCTTCACCGCCGCCTGCAACCTGGCCGCCAACAAGGACGCCCTGGTCTGCTCGAACGAGGCCCTGGCCCACGTCCTGCGCCAGATCAACTTCCCGCTGGTCGGCAACCTGCTGGGCCTGGCGGCGAACCTGGCCCTGCCCTCGGTCATCCTGATGATGATCTACGGCCAGACCCGGATCTTCTTCGTGATGGCGCGCGACGGCCTGCTGCCGGAGAAGCTCGCAACCATCCACCCGAAGTTCAAGACGCCGCATATCGTGACCATCGTCACGGGCCTGTTCGTCGCCCTGGCCGGCGCGTTCTTCCCGGTCGGTCAGCTGGCCGACATCTCGAACTCGGGCACGCTGTTCGCCTTCTTCATGGTGTCGATCGCCGTGATGGTTCTGCGCGTGAAGGATCCGAACCGCCACCGCCCGTTCCGCACGCCGCTGGTTTGGGTGATCGCCCCGATCTCGCTGGTCGGCTGCGCGGTGCTGTATTTCAACCTGCCGCTCGAAGCCATGGCCGTGCTGCCCGTCTGGGGCGCGATCGGCCTGGTGATCTACTTCGCCTACGGCTACCGCAAGAGCCACGTCGGCCGCGGCCTCACCGAGGTCCCGGAACTGGCCGCCGACGCGCCGGCCGGCCCGGTTCCGCCGATGCCAGGCGCCCCCGCGCCGGGCTCGAAGGAAGAGCGCGACTGACAAGGTTGGCTTGATCTCTGGCCGATAGGCTTTAGGTCAGAAGGGCGGGCGCTTCGGCTCCCGCCCTTTTCCTTTGGAGCTCGCCTGGATGAGTGACGCCATGCCCATCGCGGCCGTGATCGCGCCGGTCACGCCGCTGCAGCAGAACTGCACGATCGTCTGGTGCACGAGGACGATGAAGGCCGCGATCATCGATCCCGGCGGCGAGGTCGACCGGTTGCTGAAGGCCTTGGCCGACAAGGGCCTGACGCTGGAGAAGATCTGGATCACCCACGGCCACATGGACCACGCCGGCGGCGCGGCCGAGCTGAAGGCGCGCACCGGCGTTCCGATCGAGGGCCCGCACGAGGCCGACCAGTTCTGGATCGACCGCATCCAGCAGAGCGGCGAGATGTATGGCATGCCCGAGGCCCGGATCTTCGTGACCGACCGCTGGCTGCACGACGGCGACAAGGTCACCCTGGGCGAGACCGAGTTCGAGGTCCTGCACTGCCCCGGCCACACGCCGGGCCACGTGGTGTTCTTCCACCGCGCCACCAAGTTCGCCCAGGTGGGCGACGTGCTGTTCCAGGGCTCGATCGGACGAACCGACTTCCCGATGGGCAATCACCAGGACCTGATCGACGCCATCACTCAGAAGCTGTGGCCGCTGGGCGACGACGTGCGGTTCGTGCCGGGCCACGGCCCGATGTCCAGCTTCGGCGCCGAGCGCCGCGGCAATCCGTTCGTCGGCGATCGCGCCGTGGCGGCGATGAAGGCCCAGGGCGCGCACTACGCCGCGCCGGAAAGCCACTCGCCGGGCTGAGGCAGGAACCCGACCCGCTAAACAGGGGGAAGCGGATCGGGTCCACGCGCCGGCCGACCGCAGGGTGGGGGGAGCGGCCGTCGACGCACCCTGGCGATGCCATGCCGGGGTTGCATGGCTGTTGCAGAGATGAAATCTGAGCGTGACAGGGCCGTGACAGGAAGATCCCCATGGAAAACGCCCCAAACACGCTCCAAGGCGATCCCGACGCGTCACGTGGCGCCGCGTCCCGCATCCTGATCGTCGATGACGACCCCGGCATCCGCGACGTGGTCTCCGACTTCCTCGCCCGCCACGGCTACGCCGTCGAGACCGCCCAGGACGCCCGCACCATGGAGCAGGTCCTGGCCAGGGGCCCGGTCGACCTGGTGGTCCTGGACGTGATGCTGCCCGGCGAGGACGGACTGGCGATCTGCCGTCGCCTGTCCGCCGCCGCCGATGGCCCGGCGATCATCATGCTGTCGGCGATGGGCGAAGAGACCGACCGGATCGTGGGCCTGGAGCTCGGCGCCGACGACTACCTGCCCAAGCCCTGCAATCCGCGCGAGCTTCTCGCCCGCGTCCGGGCCGTGCTGCGTCGTCGGCAGGAACCCCGCGTGGCCGACGACGTGATCGGCGCGGCGTGCGAGTTCGCCGGCTGGCGCCTGGATCTGGTGCGTCGCGAATTGCGCTCGCCGCAGTCGGTGGTGGTCAACCTCTCCAGCGGCGAATTCTCGCTGCTTCGCGCCTTCGTCGAGCGTCCGCAGCGCGTCCTGACGCGCGACCAACTGCTGGATCTGGCCCGGGGCCGCGACAGCGACGCCTATGACCGCGCGATCGACGTCCAGATCAGCCGTCTGCGGCGCAAGCTGGACGACGGCGGCGGCGGCGAGCTGATCCGCACGATCCGCAGCGAAGGCTACATGTTCACCGCCAAGGTCGTGCGCACCCCATGACGATGTTTCGGCGCGGCGCGCCGCTGTTCGTGCAGGCTCTCGGGCTGGTGATCGTCACGCTGGTGGCCGCCCAGTTGATCGCCATCGCGGTCATCTTCAACCTGCCGCCGCCGCCGCCCGAATTCTATCGCTCGGCCGAGATCGTCCGCGCGCTCAAGACCGGCCAGCCCGTCCAGCCGCGCGACGGCCGCCTCTTGGTCGTCAAGGAACGGAGCTCGCTGCGCTCCAACGGACAGGACAGCATCCGACGCGCCGACTTCAAGGCCGGCATCGCCCGCGCGATCGGCGTGCCGGTGAACCGGGTCGAGCTGCAGATCGACAATGGCCCGCGGTTCTTCGTGCGGCGCACGCCGGTCAACCCGCCGAAGACCTCAGACGACGGCCCCGCCCGACCCAACGCGCATCAGCCCCGCGAGCCTTTCGCCCGGGAGCCCGGATCCGGTGGCCCGCCCGGCTCGCGGAGCCAGGGCCGGGACGAGCCGCTGATCTTCGGCGACTTCAAGTTCGGCGTGCGCCAGAGCGACGGCCATTGGCTGGTCGTCGAGCCCAAGCCCACCTTCCGGCTGGACAGCTGGCAGCAGCGGATCCTGCTGATCCTGCTGCTGTCGGTCATCGCCGTGACGCCCCTGGCCTGGCTGTTCGCCCGCCGCCTCTCCCAGCCGATCACCGCCTTCGCCGACGCCGCAGAGCGGTTGGGCAAGGACCCGCGCACCCCGCCGCTCAATCTCTCGGGCTCGACCGAGGTCGTCGCCGCGGTGTCGGCCTTCAACATGATGCAGGAGCGGCTGCGCCGGTATGTCGAGGACCGCACGGCCATGGTCGGGGCGATCGCCCACGACCTGCGCACGCCCCTTACCCGCCTGAAGTTCCGGATCGAGGCCGCGCCCGACGACATCCGCCCCAAGCTGGCCGCCGACATCGACCAGATGGAGGCCATGATCGCCGCCACCCTGGGCTTCGTCCGAGACACCAACCGGCCCGCCGAGCGGACAAAGCTGGAGCTGGCCTCGCTGCTGGAAAGCGTGATGGACGAAGCCGCCGAGACCGGCGGCGACACCACGGTGGAGCGCGCCGAAAAGACGGTGATCGAGGGGGATCCCGTCGCGCTGAAGCGCCTCGTGCAGAACCTCGTCGAGAACGCCCTGAAATACGGCGGGGCGGCCCGGGGCCGGGTCTACGCCGAAGACGGCATGGCGATCATCGAGATCGACGACGACGGCCCCGGCGTGCCGCCCGCGGAGCTGGAGCGGGTGTTCGAACCCTTCTATCGCGGCGAGCCTTCGCGCAATCGCGAGACCGGCGGGATCGGCCTGGGGCTTGCGGTCGTCCGCTCGCTGGCCCGCACCCACGGCGGCGACGTCGTCCTGGTCAATCGCCCGGAGGGCGGCCTGCGCGCCTGCGTGCGCCTGCCCGCTTAAGGCCACAAAGCCTCGTCAATTGTTGCGCCGCCGTAAGCTCTGCCGCCGCGTCAGACATTGCGCGGCAATGCGAGCGGTCTTCAAAGCTTGGCTATGGAGACCCGGTCTATGACGCTTCGCGCCCTCGCCCTCACCGCCATCCTGGGCGCAACCCTGTCGGCCTGCGCCAGCAGCCCGCCCCAGACGCCCCCTGGCGGTCCAGGCCGTCCCGGCGGTGAGAGCGGCGGACCGGGGGCGATGGGCGGGCGGCAGTTGTTCATCAGTCCGGCCGGCGAGCCGTTCCGCGCTCCCGTCGGCCAGCCCTACCCCGTCGCCGCCTGGTTCGCGGGCGCCGACGCCAATCACGACGGCGCGCTGAGCCAGAGCGAGTTCGTCGCCGACTCGCTGCGGTTCTTCGCCGTGGTCGACGCCGACCATGACGGGGTGATCGACGGCTTCGAGGTGTCGGCCTACGAGACCCGCATCGCGCCGGAGATCGTCGGCGGCGCGGCGCCCGGCCTGCGCCGGGGGCCGATGGGCCAGGGCCCCGGCGGCGGACCGCCGGGGGAAGACGGCTCGCCGAGGAGCCGTCGCGGGGCCGGCTTGGCCTCGAACGTCCTGCAGGGCGCCACGCTCTACAGCCTGCTCGCCGAGCCGGAGCCGGTGATGAGCGCCGACGCCGACTTCAACCGCCGCATCACCCGCGACGAAGCCGCCAAGGCCGCCAAGGCCCGCTTCGCCCTCCTCGACCGCGACAAGGACGGCCTGCTCAAGCTGGACGAACTGCCGAAGACGCCGGCGCAGCGGATGGCCGAAGACGGCAAGGGCCTTGGCGGTCGTGGCGGGCCGCCGCGACGGCGCTAGCCACGCCGCACCGCCTCAACCGCCGATCAGGCTGGCGATGATGTTGATGCCAAGCGCCAGGACGGCGGTGTTGTAGAAATAGGCGGCCGCCGCGTGGGCGGTGACCAACCGGCGCAGCCTGGAGGTCAGGATACTGTTGTCCGAGACCTGGAAGGTCGCGCCGACGCTGAAGGCCAGATAGGCGAAGTCGAGATAGCTGCTGGGCTGCTCGCCGGGAAACTGGATACCGCCCTTGTCCTCGCCCGCCCCAAAATGGCGGTGGGCGTAGTGCAGGACAAACACCGTCTGCAGCACCAGCCACGAGAGCACGAGGGTGGCCACGGCGCTGCCGATGATGACCCCTTTCGCATCGCTGGACAGGTGCTTGGCCGCCAGCATCGCATCGACCACGGCCCCAAGGCTGGCGGCGGTCGCGACCAGCACGATCAGCATCAGCACCGGCACGCCCTCGTCATAGCGCGCCGCGCGCGAGCGCAACTCCCGTTCGTCGGAGCGAATGAACAACGTCCACATGGTGGCGAGATAGACTAGCGCCGCGACGTCCCACGCCAGCAAAAGACCGGCGCCGTCGGGGCCGCCGATGAATTTCGTCACCACCCATGTGATGAGGCCGGCCACGAAAGCCACGGCCAGACGCCAATGAGACAGAGCGCCAGACAGCGTTTTCTTGGGATTGCGCGTCATCTTGGTGCGGCTCCTCTGCAACCGATTGTTCTCGGCCCGGCGTAATTAGTGCGGCTTCTTGGTGAACCGAAAGCCTCCTCGCTGGTTACTTCACCGGAACGCGCAGGAAACGACACCAAAATGACCGACCCCGACGCCCCGCCCCCGCCCGAGCCCAAGCCGCCCGAGTACGAGCCCGGCGTCGTCCCCGTCGAGGAGCCCCCCACCTCGCCGCCGGTCGATCCTGGGGACGACCGTCCCTATGGCGTCGCGCCCTCGCTCGTACCGCCTGTGACCAGTCCCGACTAGGAGCCCCAGATGGACACCGATAGCGAACGTCCCCGCGGTCGTCGCGGTTTCGCCGCCATGGACCCGGAACGCCGTCGCGAGATCGCCAGGAAGGGCGGAGCGAGCGTGCCTAGCGAAAAGCGCAGCTTCGCCAAGGATCGAGACCTGGCCGCCAACGCCGGCCGCAAAGGCGGATCCTCCTCCCGAGGCGGCCGGCCCGGCGAGCGCGGGCTTTAAGCGACCGCCCCACGGTACGAAAGCGCCGGTTCCGAGCTGATCGGAACCGGCGCTTTTTCGCGTCCGCGTGGCTGCTCCACCGATCAGGCGGTCAGCAGATAGACCGCGAAGGCGGGATCGGCGCTGATCCAGCGACGGGCGACGCTCCAGCCGGCGCGCGTGGCGATGGTTTCGAAGGCCTGCGGTCGATACTTGTAGGAGTTCTCGGTGTGGATCGTCTCGCCCGCGGCGAAACGGAAGCCGTGATCGCCGACCATGACGATTTGCTCGCGCACGCTCTCCAGATGCATCTCGATCCGGCTTTCCCCGGCGTTCCAGACGGCTCGGTGAGCGAACGCGGCGGGGTCGAAGGTCCCGCCCAGCTCCCGATTGATATGGACCAGCACATTGCGGTTGAACGCCGCCGTGACGCCTTGGGCGTCGTCATAGGCTGGGATCAAAACCTGCGGGTCCTTGGCGACGTCGGCGCCGACCACGAACAAGGCCCCCTCGCCCAGCAGCGCGCGCGCCTGGCGCAGCAGCGCCTCGGCCTCCGGCGGCGCGAAGTTGCCGATCGTGGAGCCGGGGAAGAAGCCCACGACAGGATGTTCGCGCCACGCCTGCGGCGGTGACATCGCCCTGGTGAAGTCCTCGACCAGCGGCGCGATCGTCAGCGCCGGATAGTCCGCCCGCAGGCTGGCAGCGGCCGCCTCTAGCGCCGTCGGGCTGATGTCGATCGGCGCGTAAACCGAAACCTGCGGCGCCGCGTCCAACACGAGGCGGGTCTTGGTGCTGGCGCCGCTGCCGAACTCGACCAAGGCCGCGTCCTCCGGGATGTACGCCGCGATCTCCGGCGCGATCTCGCGCAGCAGGGCCGTCTCGGTCCGGGTCAGGTAGTATTCGGGTAGATCGCAGATCTGCTCGAACAGGCGAGAGCCCTCGGCGTCGTAGAAGTACTTCGCGGGCAGGGTCTTGGGCGTAGCGGAGAGCCCGTCGATCACCTCGGCCAGAAAGGTGTTCTCGGACGAGGCCTCTTCGGGGCCGCCGTCGTCGGCCAGCCGCACGCCGGCGAACATCCAGCGGCGATCCGGATGGAAGAAGTTTCGATAGGTCGCGCGCGAATGGCCCGGCGGCGTGGCCTCGCAGCCCCCGCGCAGGACCATCTGGTTGACCATGAATTTGCCGTTGTATTCGCCCAGCGCGCCGGCCCCAGGCTTGAAGCCCGGATAGGCGGCGTAGGCGCTGGAGGTCCACTGCCAGGCCGCGCCGTAGAGCTGCCGCAGGCCCGCGTGTCCGGCGCCGGCGGCGACTTCCCACTCGGCTTCGGTGGGCAGCCGCTTGCCCCGCCAGGCCGCATAGGCGGCGGCCTCGTGATAGCTGACATGGACGACCGGCGCGGACGGATCGACGGGCCAACGACCCCGCAGGGTCATGGTGGTCCAGGTTCTGTCGTCTTCCCGCCGCCAGTAGGCCGGCGCCTCCCAGCCCTCTTCCTGGGCCTTCGCCCAGCCCTCAGAGAGCCAGAGATCGACGCGCCGATAGCCGCCGGCCTCGATGAAATCGATCCATTCGCCGTTGGTGACCAGGCGGTCGGCCAGGCGGAACGGCGCGACATAGACGCGGTGCCGGGGACGCTCGTTATCGAACGCAAAGCCCGTGTCGCCCGCGCCGATCTCGACCAGGCCGCCGTCGAAGCGATGGAAGGCTTGCGGTCCCGGATCGGGACGCCCGACCGGCGCGCCGGCCTGGTAGGCCGGGCTGAGCGGCGACTGCGCGAACAGGTGCAGGATATCCATCAGGATCAGCTCCTGGTGCTGCTCCTCATGGGCGAGGCCCAGGTCCAGACGCTCGCGGATTTCGGAGGTCAGAGCGGCGTCCAGAAGCCGCTCCATGGCGGCGTCGACGTGCGCGCGGTAGGCCCCCACCGCCTGGGTCGAGGGCCGCGTCAGCAGCCCCCGTTGCGGCCGCGGCTGCCGAGGCCCCAAGGCCTCGTAATAGGAATTGAACAGGTAGCCGTAGTCGGGATCATAGACGGCGTAGCCGGGCAGAAACGGGACCAGCAGGAAGGTCTCGAAGAACCAGGTGGTATGGGCGCGATGCCACTTCGTCGGGCTCGCGTCAGCCATCGACTGGGCGGACTGGTCTTCCGGCGACAGCGGAGCGGCCAAGAGCTCGGTGCGCCCACGGACCTGGCGGTAGCGTTCGATCTCCGGGCTCGGCGCGACGCCGGCCAGCGTCATCGGGGCCAGATCGATGAGAGCCAGATCGTCGGGGGTCATGGGAGCTCCTCGGGACGTAGTGGCGCTTGCCCGCCCAGGCGACGACAACGTCCGCGAAACTTCGGCGTTCCAGCGCAAGCTGGCAAGCCGCGCGAACGGGCCTGCTGACACTCGGTGTCAGGACCCGCGTCCGGCCGCTAGAACGAACAGCTTCGAAAATCAGATCGCTCGAATGCGAACGATCGATGGAGGGTGGCGCGCCGTGGCGACGTCACTCTATCGCAGGGCAACGATCCGGTTCTCCCATCGCTTGTCCGCCGGCCGGGGAATTGAGCAGCCTCGGCCGGCTCCCACACCGGAAACGCCTCAGGCGCCGGTCGCACGATCAAGCAGCGCCGCGATCATCAGCTTCAAAACGTCCGTCGTCGCGGCCTGCGTAAGCGCCTGGTCGTGGCGAAGCCGTCGCCAGGCGTCGAAGCTCAGCAGCAAGTCGATGGCTTCGAAAAGGACTTGGTCGCCGGACACGGCGCTGGGCAGTTCGCGCCTGAGGATGTCGCGCGTCACCGCGACGAACTTGGCGTTGTCCTCGGCCAAGGCTTGCGACTGATGCCTGTGAACCTCCGAGGCGCGCTTGAAGGGCGCGATCCGCTCGTAAGCCCAACCCCGCCGCTCGACCAGTTCAAGCACCCGCTCGCGCCAGGCGTTGGACCGAAACGGGGTCTCGGCCAAGGCCATCAGCTCGGCCTCGATCACGCCGGACATTTCCCGATAGAGGCTCTCGAGATCCTTGAAGTGCCGGAACACCGTGCGCAGGCCGACCTCCGCGCGGTCCGCCACCAGTTCGGCGGAGGGCGAGACATGGCCCTCCCGGACCAGGTCCAGCATGGCCTGAACGATCCGGGCGCGGCTGTCCTGCCCGCGACGGCGACGTCCGTCCTCGGAAGGCTGATCGGCGAGCGAATGGGGCAGAAGATAATGCGCGCGGTCCAAATCCGAGACCCTCCCGGTTCCTGCTTAGCCTCCGACGAGCACAATCGCCAGCCACCGGGGCGCGAGGTTCCTTGACAGAGCGCAATGTATTGGCACTTTAAGTGTCAATAATGAAGACCTGCTCAGGGAGTGACGCCATGGACGTTCTGCGAACGCCAGATGATCGGTTCGAAGGCTTGGCCGACTGGCCCTACGCCCCCCGTTATACGGAGATCGCCGACGCGGACGGCACGCGTCTGCGCATCCACCACGTCGAGGAAGGTCCCAAGGACCAGCGCCCCGTCCTGCTGATGCACGGCGAGCCGTCCTGGGCCTACCTCTATCGCAAGGTGATCGCCGAGCTCGTCGCCAAGGGCCGGCGCGCGATCGCGCCCGACCTCGTCGGCTTTGGCCGCTCGGACAAGCCCGCCAAGCGCGCCGACTACACCTATGAGCGGCACGTGGCCTGGATGAGCGACTGGCTGCTTCGCAACGACCTGAAGGACATCGTCCTGTTCTGCCAGGACTGGGGCGGGCTGATCGGGCTGCGCCTGGTGGCGGCCTTCCCCGAGCGCTTCGCCGCCGTGGTGGTCTCCAACACCGGCCTGCCGATCGGCCAAGGCAAGACCGAAGGCTTCGAGGCCTGGCTGAACTTCAGCCAGAACGCCCCGGAGCTGCCGATCGGCTTCATCCTGAACGGAGGAACGGCGCGCGACCTGTCGGACGCCGAGCGCGCCGCCTACGACGCGCCCTTCCCGGACGAAAGCTACAAGGAAGGCGCGCGGCAGTTTCCAGCCCTGGTGCCGATCACCCCCGAGCACGCCTCGATCGCCGAGAACAAGGCCGCGTGGGAGGTGCTCGAGCGCTTCGACAAGCCGTTCCTGACGGCCTTCTCGGACGCCGATCCGATCACGCGCGGCGGCGAGGCCATCTTCCAGGCCCGCGTGCCGGCGGCCCGGAAATCCAAGTCCGTGACGCTGAAGGGCGGGCACTTCATCCAGGAGGACGCGCCGACGGACATCGCCGCCCTGCTGGACGAGGTCGTCGCATCCCTGCCCCAGCCGGAGGCGGTGGCATGAAGGTCGTCAACGCCGTCTTCCCCGAACCGCCGCAAATCGCCGAATTCTTCGGCGCGCCCGAGGACGGGCCATTCGTGATGGTCAACCTGCTGAAGTTCCACGACAAGGCGCAGTACCCGGACGGCTCCGACAGCGACCTTTCGGGCAAGGAGGCCTATGCCCGCTACGGCGAGGCGGTTCGCAAGCTGGTCGAGGGCCTGGGCGGACGCATACGCTACAGCGGAACCGTCACCGGGCTGCTGCTCGGCGAGATCGAGGAGCCCTGGGACGCCGTCGCCCTGGCCGAATATCCGTCCCTGGCCGCCTTCCAGGCCATGGCGATGTCGCCGGAGATGCACGCCATCGAGCACCACCGCAAGGCGGGGCTGGCCGGACAGCTGAATATCCGGACGCGGCCGGGGCCTGGCTTCTAGCGCTCCCTCAGCACCGTTCGGAAGCCGATGTGCGAGGCGCCGCTGTCGGGCGGCCCTGGCGTGCGCGCCGCGGGCCGATAGCGGAAGCAGTAGTCGTCCGTGCACAGGAATGAGCCGCCCTTGATCACGTGCTTGGCGACATTCGGCTCGTCAGGGTCGAGGGCGCGGATCTCGGGCGGCCCGCCGGTCTCGATCACGCTGGCCGGCTCCAGGCCCGGCTTGAACCAGTCCTTGGTCCACTCCCAGACATTGCCGGCCATGTCGACGAGGCCGTAACCGTTGGGCGGAAAGCAGCCGACCGGCGCGGCGCTGGCCTTGAAGCCGTCCTCGCCCAGGTCCTGGGCCGGAAAGACACCTTGCCAGGTGTTGGCGCGAGGATGACGGGCGTCCTGTGGCTGGTCGCCCCAGGCGTAGCGCTTGGCGACGAGGCCGCCCCGGGCGGCGTACTCCCACTCCGCCTCGGTCGGCAGGTCGCGGCCCAGCCAGCGGGCGTAGGCCATGGCGTCCTGCCAGGCGATATGCACGACGGGCCAGGCGTCCTTGCCGCGCAGGTTCGAGCTGGGGCCGTCGGGATGGCGCCAGTCCGCGCCCGGGATCACGCGCCACCATTGAGAGGGATCGTCGCTCCGCGCCGCCTTCGCGCCAACGAAGACCAGCGAGGCCGGCCGTCGCTGCTGGGCCGACAGATGCGGATAGTGGGCGGGGTCCAGGGGGCGCTCGGCCAGCGTCCGATAGCCCGTGGCGGCGACGAAGCGCGCGAAGGCGGCGTTGGTGACCTCGGTCCGGTCGATCCAGAAGGGGTTCACATGCACCGGGGCGGGAGGCCCTTCCTCCGGCCGAAGCGGCGCGCCGCCCATCAGAAAGTCACCGCCCGGCAGCCGGATCATGCCGGCCGCCGGATGGACCGGATCGGGCGTCGGCGGATCGATGAGGCAAGCCTTGGGCCCCTTCTGCCCGCAGGCGGCCAGCAGCAACGCGCCGACAATCCCGACGACCGGCGCCCAGGAAGGCCTCAATTGTCCCAATAGACGTACTCGTCGCTTGGCTTGGCCGGTTGGCCGCCCGGGTGGTCGACATAGATCGCGCCCGAAAGCAACGACGGCCAGGCGGGCTTGACCATCTGGCTATCAAGCTGAGCGAGGATCGCCTGAAGCTCCCGCACCTTGTCGGGACGCGCCTTGGCCAGATCCCGGCGCTCGGTCGGGTCATTGGCCATGTCGAACAGCCAGACCTTGTTCGGCTCCTGGGCCACCTGCAGCTTCCAGCCGCCGGCCATCACCACCTTGTAGCGTCCCGAGCGCCAGTACATCGCCTTGTGCGGGTCGCCGCTCGCCTGGCCCTTCACGAAGGGGACAAGGTCGACGCCATCGATCACCCGGTCCTTTGGAAGGCTGGCCCCAGCCGCGCCGGCTGCGGTGGCGAAGATGTCCACGTGGCCGACGGGACTGCGATACACCGCGCCGGCGGGGAGCTGGGCCGGCCAGCGCAGCAGGAATGGCGCCTTGATCCCGCCCTCGAAAAACGTCGCCTTCCACCCGCGATAAGGCCGGTTGATGTCCGGCAGGCCGATATAGTTGGCCCCGCCGTTGTCCGAGGTGAAGATCACCAGGGTGTTGTCGTCCAGCCCGCGATCCTTCAGCGCCTGCAGCACCCGCCCGACATTGCGATCGAGGTTGCGGACCATGGCGCCATAGACCCGCAGCCGATGATCCTTGATCCCCGACAGGGCGTCATAGTCGGCCTTGGGGGCCTGCAGCGGCGTGTGGACGGCGTTGTAGGCCAGGTAGAGGAAGAACGGACGGTTGCGGTTGGCGTCGATCGCCGCGACCGCCTGGTCGGTCAGGTAGTCGGTCATGTAGCGGTTCGGATGGAACAGCGGACCGCCATTGTACTGGACGGCATAGGGCAGCGCGCCCCACAGGAACTTGTCGATCGGATCGAAGTCCTGGCGCGACTCCTCGACCGAGGGATCGCCGACCGGCGCGAACAGCGAGGCGCCGGCCATGAAGCCCAGGCTCTCGTCGAAGCCCTGGTCCTCGGGCCGCGAGCCCTTCACCCCGCCCAGGTGCCACTTGCCCAGATGGACCGTGTGATAGCCGCGGGTCTTCAGCGCCTCGGCGATGGTGATCTCGGTCGCGGGCACGGCCTCGGTGCTATCGTCCTTGGGCGTGTTCTTGACCTCGGCGGCGTTGAAGCGCGACGGATGCAGAGGGTCGCCCGCATGGCCGCCGACCACGCGCGAGAAGGCGACCGGCGTCGGCGTGAACTCGAAGCCGAAGCGCGTGGCGTAGCGCCCGGTCATGATCGCCGCCCGCGACGGCGCGCAGGTGGCGTTGCCCGCATAGCCGTTAGCGAAGGTGACGCCCTGCCGGGCGATCGAATCAATGGCGGGCGTTGGAACCGCGCCGCCCGCGACCCCGCCGCCGTTCAGCGTGATGTCGTTGTAGCCAAGGTCGTCCGCGAGGATGAACACCACGTTGGGCGGGCGCTGCGCCGACGGCGAGACCTGCGGCCCCGGGGTCCAGGCGATGGCGCGATAGGGCTCGATCCTCGGCTGCTTGGCGCGCGCATAGAGGATGATCAGGTCGAAGCGGAAGAACCACACGGCGGCCGCGCTCAGTCCAAGAGCCAGGACCCCGCCGACTATGACCTTCGAGATCCTCATGCCCTTCACCCTCGCGGTTGCGGCGAGAACACTACCTATTGGCACAGTGAGTGTCGATACATTACGAAGCCCGAGCCTACGGTCAGCGCTTTCCGCAATGTACGGCCCCCTGGGAGAAACAAAGGTCTTGGGCGAACGGCGGCGGAGGACTATCCATGGCCGCAAATGCTCACCACGACCGAAGGCGCCCCCGCCATCCCCACTCCTAGCGCCGCAGAACGGGCCCGCAATCGACGCCGGGCGCCGGTCCGTCGGCTGCGCCTGGGCCTGGCGGTGTTCGCGCTCGTGGTCGGCGCAGCGGTCGTCGGCCAGGCCTCGTGGCGAAGCCTGGCGTCCAACAGGCTGCAGACCCAAGCGTCCTCGAGCCCGCTGCTGCTCGAAAAGCCCCGCTTCACCGGCGTGCTGAAGGACGGTCGTCCGTTCCTGATCACCGCCGATCGCGCCGAGCGCGACGCCAAGGACGAGGACCTCGTCCGCCTCAACGCCCCCACCCTGATCCGCGGCTATGGCCAGGCGGACGCCAGCCAGGCCACCGCCCAGAGCGGCGTCTATCGCGAAGCCGCCCACACCCTGCTTCTGACCCAGGACGTGAAGATCACCAATGGCGAGGGCTATGAGTTCGAGGCCCCCCGCGCTCTGATCGACATGCGCACGGGCGAGGTCAGCGGCGACGCGGGCGTGGCGGGCTCGGGCCCGAACGCCAGCACCCGCGCCAACGCCTACAGCGTCAAGGACAAGGGCGACCGCGTCATCCTGAACGGCCGCGTGCGCACGCGCCTGGAGCCCCGTCCCTGACGTGGCCGAAACGCGGGTCTGTTTTCTCTACATCGCGCAGCACCATCAGGTCTGGCACAGCCTGTCGGTGGCCGTCGCCATGGCGCGCGGCTGGCCGCGGCTGCGGGTCGAGATCGCCGCGACGACGCGCGAGCTGCTCGATTATGTCGCCAGCCTTCTGAAGGAGCTCGGCGACGCGCCGATCACCCTGGTTCTGCTGCCGCCCGCATGGATGCGTCGGTTCGGCGGCGGCGGCGCCCCGCCCAAGGCGCCGATGCTGGTCGCCAACGCCCTGCGGCTCGGTCGCTACGACGCCGTGATCACCCCAGAACGGACGACTGCGCTGCTGCGTCGCTTGGGCCTGCGCCATCCGATCCTGGTCTACACCCAGCACGGCGCCGGCGACCGCGAAGGCCCCTTCGAGCCTCGCCTGCGCGCCTTTGACCTGGTCATGGCGGCCGGCCCCAAGCAACGCGACCGAATGGTCGGCGAGGGCTGGGTCAAGCCCGAGAACTGCGCCATGGTCGGCTATCCGAAATTCGATCTGGTCGACGCCCTGCCTCAGCGCCCCGCGCCGCGCTTCGAAAAGCCCGGTCCGGTGGTGCTCTACAATCCGCATTTCCATCCCGAGCTCAGTTCCTGGCCCAGGTGGGGCTGGCGGGTGCTAGAGACCTTCGCGGCCAGCGATCGCCACAACCTGATCTTCTCGCCCCACATCCGCCTATTCGAGACGGCCTCGCCGGAGGAACGCGCGGTCTTCAAGCGCTTCGCCGAGCACCCGCGCATCCACGTCGACCTGGGCGGCCCGGCGGCGGCCGACATGACCTATACGCGCGCGGCGGATCTCTATCTCGGCGACGTCTCCAGCCAGGTCTACGAGTTCCTGCGCGCGCCCAAGCCCTGCCTGTTCCTCAACGCCAGCGGCGCCGACTGGCGGGGCGACCCCAGCTTCCATCACTGGCTGTACGGGCCCGTGCTGGAGAGCGTCGACACCTTGAGCCAAGACCTGGATCACGCCTTCCTGAGCCATGGCGACTACCGGGCGACGCAGGCCGAGGGGATCGTCGAGACCTTCGACATCACCGACGAGCCCTCGTCGCTGCGCGCCGCCCGAGCGATCGCCCGACGACTGGAGGCGGCCGCGTGACCACCGCCGACAATCAGGCGACGCCGCCGATCAAGCGCGTCCTGGCCAACGCCGGCCACCTGCTGAGCGGGCGCGTCGTCAATGCGGTGGTCGGCCTCGCCTACATCGCCCTGACCGCCCGCAGTCTCGGCAAGGAGACGATGGGCGTCCTGGTGATCATCAACGCCTTCGCCCAGTTCCTGGGCGAGGTGGCGCACTTCGAGTCCTGGCAGACGGTCCTGACCTACGGCACCGATCCGCTGCTGAAGAACGAGCGGACCAAGTTCCAGCAGGTGCTGCGCCTGTCGCTGATGCTGGACCTGATCAGCAGCATCATCGGCGTTGGTCTGGGCGTCGTCGGCGCCTGGCTGTTCTGGCAGGAGCTGCGCTGGCCCGAGGGGATGAGCGGCTATGGCGCGCTGTACGCCCTGTCGATCGGGGTGATGACCTCGGCGACCGGGGTCGGGCTGCTGCGCCTATTCGACCGCTTCCGCTTCCTGGCCGCCGAGCAGGCCGTCAGCTCGTTCGTGCGGATGATCGGCTGCGCCATCTGCGCCGTCACCCACGCGCCGATCCAGTATTTCCTGCTGGCCTGGGCGGCCGGCACCTTCGCCTCGTTCTTCTACATCGCCGGCATCGCCATCTGGGACCTGAAGAAGCGCGGGCTGCTGGATGGGTTCTCGCTGTTTGGCCCGACCAGCCAGGGCCTGCCCGGCGTCTGGCGCTTCGCCCTGTCGACCAACTTCTCCGGCACGCTCGAGGTCGGCTTCACCCACGTCCTGACCATGGCGGTCGGGGCCTTGCTCGGTCCAACCCAGGCGGCGTTCTGGCGGATCGGTAAACAGGTCGCCGACGGCATGGCCAAGCCCGCGCGGCTGATGGTGCCGGCGCTCTACCCAGAGCTGGCCAAGATGCGCGCCGCGGGCGGCCAGCAGGCCATGACCAAGCTGGCGATCCAGATCGCCCTGATCGGCGGCGCCGCCGCCGGGGTCTTGCTGGCGCTCAGCCTGCTGGCGGGCCGCTGGATCCTTGAGACGGTGATGGGTCAGGCCTATGGCGCGGCCGCCGGCGTTATGAACTGGCAGGTCGCCGCCGCCGCGATCGGGGTCATGACCCTGCCGCTGGAACCGATGCTGGTCTCGATGCGCGCCGCCGGCGCCGCCTTGATGGTTCGATTGGTGGTCGTGATCTGCTATTTCGCGGCGCTTGTTCCGCTGATCCAGCGTTTCGGCCTGACCGGCGCGGGCGCGGCCTTGGTCGCATCCGCCTTGGCGATGGCCATCGGTATGTATTTGATGGCGCGCCGCAGGCTCGCCCGACTCGCGGCGGAGGAAGACTCCGCGCGCCCGACGAAAGACGATGAAGGCCCCAAGTATGATCACGCCCACGGCGTCTGACCGCACCGTCCGGTTCGCCGACTTCCCGACCCTGACAGAGGCCCTCGATTTCGCCGCGACCGGCGAGACGGGGATCAACCTCTATTCGCTGCGCGGCGAGCTGGTCGAGGCCCTGCCCTACGCCAAGCTGCGCGAGGACGCCCTGGTCCTGGCCCGCCGCCTCCTGGCGACCGACGCCAAGGTCGGCGACAGCGTCGCGCTTCTGGCCGAGACCGACGGCGACTTCGTCCGCGCCTTCTTCGCTTGCCAGTACGCTGGCCTGCTGCCCGCGCCGATGGCCCTGCCGACCCCGCTGGGCGGTCGCGCGGCCTACATCGAGCAGATCACCAACCTGGCGCGCTCGGCCAAGGCCAAGATCCTGATCGGTCCGGTCGGCCTGAAGGACTTCGTGACCGAGATCGGCCAGCGCGCGGAGCTCGACTTCGCCGGCGTCCTGGCGGACCTGCCCGAGGACGGCGGCGCGGCCCTGCCGACCATCACCCCGGAAGATCCCTGCTACCTGCAGTTCTCGTCGGGCAGCACCCGCACCCCGACGGGCGTTCTGGTGCTGCACAAGGCGCTGATGGCCAACTGCGTGGCGATCACCCGCGACGGCCTGCAGGTGCGGCCAGAGGACCGCGCCATCTCGTGGCTGCCACTCTATCACGACATGGGCCTGATCGGCTTCCTGCTGAGCCCGCTGGCCTGCCAGATGTCGGTCGACCTGCTGCCCACCGGCGCGTTCGTTCGTCGGCCGCTGCTGTGGATCGACCTGATCTCTCGCAACAAGGCCACCACCGCTTATAGCCCCACCTTCGGCTACGAGCTGTGCGCCCGCCGCGTCCAGGGCCAGTCGCTGGAAGCCTACGACCTCAGCCACTGGCGCCAGGCGGGCCTGGGCGGCGACATGATCCGCATGCCGCCGCTGAAGGCCTTTGTCGAGGCCTTCGGCCCCGCCGGCTTCTCGGACAAGGCTTTCGTCGCCAGCTACGGCATGGCCGAAGCCACTCTGGCCCTCTCCATGGCTCCGCTGGGCAAGGGCCTGCGGGCCGAGACGCTCGATGTCGAACGCCTGGAGCGCGACGCCCTGGCCGTCGACGCCCCGGAAGGCTCCGAGCGCGCCCGCGACTTCGCCCGCTGCGGCCCCGCCCTGCCAGGCCACTTCCTGGAGGTGCGCGGCGAGGACGGCCAGGTGCTGCCCGAGCGCGGCGTCGGTCGCATCTTCGCCAAGGGCCCCTCGGTCATGAGCGGCTACTTCGCCAATCCGGAAGAGACCGCCCGCGTCCTGTCGGACGATGGCTGGCTCGACACCGGTGACCTCGGGTTCAAGATCGAGGGCGAGATCGTCATCACCGGCCGCGCCAAGGACCTGATCATCCTGAACGGCCGCAACATCTGGCCGCAAGACCTTGAATGGACGGCCGATCACGAGATCGAAGGCCTGCGCAGCGGCGACGTCTGCGCGTTTGCGATCCCCGCCGAGCCGGAAGACCAGATCGTGGTCCTGGTCCAGGCGCGCGGCGGCGACGCCGACAGCCGCGCGGCCCTCGTCGAACAGGTCGCAACCCTGCTGCGCACCCGCCATGGCGTGGACGCCAGGGTCAAGCTGGTCGGCGCCCACGCCCTGCCGCAGACCTCTTCGGGCAAGCTCAGCCGTTCGAAGGCGCGCGCGGCCTATCTGGCCGGGAGCTACGGCGACTGATGGGCGGCGTCGTCGCCGTCACCGGGGCCACGGGCTTCCTGGGCCGTCATCTGGTCCGCGCCCTGGCCGACGACGGCTGGACGCCCCGCGTGCTGGTCCGGCGCGATCCGATCCATCCGCTGTGGCGCGACGTCGAGGTCGAGGTCGTCGCCGGAGACCTGCGGACGCCGGGCGCCCTTGAGCGCCTGAGCCGCGGGGCCGAGGTGGTCGTTCACGTCGCCGGCCTGATCAAGGCTGCGTCGCTCGACGGCTTCAACGCGGTCAATAGCGACGGCGCCCTGGCGGCCGCCCGGGCCGCGCGGGAAGCCGGCGCCCGGTTCATCCTGGTGTCGAGCTACGCCGCCCGCGAACCGGCGCTGTCGAACTACGCCGCCAGCAAGCGTGCCGGCGAGGAGGCGGTGCTGGCCGACTCACCCCACGCCCTGATCGTTCGGCCGCCGGCGATCTATGGGCCGGGCGACACCGAGACCCTGGAGATCTTCAAACTGGCCGCGTCGAGCCCGGTTCTGCCTGTTTTGTCACCGACGGCGCGCGTGGCCATGATCCACGTCCACGACGCGGCGAAGAAGCTCGCGGCCTACTGCAAGGACCCGATTTCGGGCCTGGTGGAGCTGTCGGATGTGCGGCGCGACGGTTACACTTGGACGGAAATCATGAGCGCGGCGGCGGCCGCAATGGGCCGAAACCCAAGCCTGGCAAGGCTTCCCGGCGGGAGCATTCTAGCCGCCGGAGCCCTTGCGGATGCTTGGTCTTTCGCCACCCGGACGCCGAGTGTGTTCGGCTTAGGAAAGGCGCGGGAGTTGCTTCACGCCGATTGGACCCCATCTAGCGCTCCGGAGACGGAGAGAGTACCCAGCGTATTCGGCCTGGCCGATGGGTTCGCTGACACCGTCGACTGGTACCGAAAGCAGGGCTGGCTGCCCTAAAATTCTGTCGCCACACGCAAATGAGGCGGCTATCTGACAGACTCGCCGTTACAGTAGTGTCACGGGTGGGGCTCCCGGAGGTTTGATTTAGAATGGAAACGGTGACGGATCTCAGCTTGCGCGAGATCGGGGTGGCGGCAAGCAAGGTTCTGGGGCGGCCCGTCGAGGTCCGCGCCGAGTCGCACATCGGCCGTGATCTCGCCGTGGACTCCCTGGCCCTGATGAACATCATCATGGAGCTCGAGGACACCTTCGACATCTCCATCCCGCTCGATCGCCTGGCCTCCGTCGAGACCGCCGGCGACCTTTCCAAACTGATCAACGATCTCCGGACTAGGGCTTAACTAATGGGGCTATTTGATAAGCACCTGGCCTATCGCGATGCGTACAAGGCCATCCAGGACGCCGGCGCCGACCCCTTCAAGGTCCGTTTCGACGCGGTGCATTCGCCGACCGAGGGCGTTGTCGATGGGCGACCGACCATCCTGCTCGGCACCAACAACTATCTGGGCCTGACGTTTGACGAGGAAGCCATCGCCGCTTCGGTCAAGGCGGTCCAGGAGCGCGGCACCGGCACGACCGGTTCGCGCATCGCCAACGGCAGCTTCGAGGCCCACGTCGAGCTCGAGCAGGACCTGGCCAAGTTCTACGGCCGCAAGCACGCCATGGTCTTCACGACCGGCTACCAGGCCAATCTGGGCGTGCTGTCGACCCTGGTCGGCCGCGGCGACCACCTGATCCTGGACGCCGACAGCCACGCCTCGATCTACGACGCCTCGCGTCTGGGCCAGGCCGAAGTCATTCGCTTCCGCCACAACGATCCCGAAGACCTGGCCAAGCGCCTGCGTCGCCTGGGCGATGCGCCGGGCGAGCGCCTGATCGTGGTCGAGGGCGTCTATTCGATGATCGGCGACGTCGCGCCGCTGAAGGAAATCGCCGCCGTGAAGCGCGAGCTGGGCGGCTACCTGCTGGTCGACGAAGCCCACTCGATGGGCGTGCTCGGCGCGACCGGTCGGGGCCTGGCCGAAGCCGCGGGCGTGGAAGACGACGTCGACTTCATCGTCGGCACCTTCTCCAAGAGCCTGGGCGCCATTGGCGGCTTCTGCGTGTCGAACCTGGACGATTTCGACGTCATGCGCGTCGTCTGCCGGCCCTACATGTTCACCGCCTCGCTGCCGCCGGCCGTGGTCGCCTCGACCATCACGGCTCTGCGTCGCATGATCGAGCAGCCGCAGCTGCGCGACCGCCTGAACCACAACGCCAAGCGCCTGTATGACGGCCTGACCTCGCTGGGCTTCCACACCGGCCCGACGGCCAGCCCGGTGGTCGCCACGACCATGCCGGACCAGGAACGCGCCATCGCCATGTGGAACGCCCTGCTGCACGCCGGCGTCTACCTGAACCTGGCCCTGCCGCCCGCCACGCCGGACAGCCGTCCGCTGCTGCGCGCCAGCGTCAGCGCCGCTCACACCGACGAGCAGATCGACGCGGTCCTCAAGACCTTCGCCGAAATCGGCGCGGCCCTGGGCGTGATCGCGCCGCTTAAGCGCGCTCGCGCCTGATAGCGGTCTCATCGCTGAAAGCGACAACGCCCGGGTCCAGGCCCGGGCGTTTTTGTTTGGAGCTCAGGGCGCCTTCCGCCGCCCCTTCCAGACCTTCAGCAGGACTCCGGGCGCCGAGAGGATCGGATGGCGCTCGCGCCAGGGCGTGACCTCGATCTTCACGCCCGTGTGGCGCACGATCTTCCACGCGGCGTAGCGGGAAGCGCCCTGGAAGGTGAAGGCCGCCTTGATGAGCCGCGCCACGTTCAGCGGCTTACCCAGCCATTTGCGGGGCGTCCACGCCTTGCGGAGGCGGGTTCTCGCCCTCGCCTCCAGCGGCCCGCCCTGATCCTCCAGGACCGCCGTCATGACGTGATCATAGCGTTCGGGATCATAGGCGAGGATCGAGGCCTCTCGTCCCGCCTTCTCGACGCGCAGCTCGGCCTTGTAGGTCTCCTGGAACAGGGCGGTCCAGAGCGCCCGCGGCGCGCCGCCCTCCGGTCCCAGCGCCTGGGCGAAGCGGGCGGCGGTCTGGCAGGCCTCGGCGACCGCGTCGACAACCGGCTCCCGAACGCCTTCCGCCGCCCACGCCAGGGCGCACGGCTGGACGAAGCGAGCCCAGATGGTGGTGTCCGCCCCGGCTCCGCTGACCGCCCGCTGGAATTGCGCCAGGGTCATGGAAGCGACCTTGGCCCGCAGCGTTTCGCCGCCGTGCTCCAGCTCGTGATAGCTGACGTCCGGCCACAGCAGGCGGGTGAAGACGCCGCGCCAGCCAGCCGGCGGACGCTCCGTCAGGACGTAGTAGTCGAGCACGCCGGACAGGTCCCCCGTGCGCAGGATCGAGCCATAGAACAGCACCGCCCGCGCATCCGGAAACACCCCCGCCAGATACTGGGCGAAGGCGACGATCGGCTCGGGGATCGGCGTGGCGAGCTCGGCCGCGACCAGGTCGCGCAGGCGGCTCATCCGACCAGGAACCTCAGGGCCGGCCCCAGGGTGATGACCAGCTCGCCGCCCTCGAAGACTTCGCCGTCCAGCACGAACGGCGCGCAACCCGCCAGGGCGACGTTCTGGGCGTCACGGCGGCGATAGCCCATGCTTTCGAGCTTCGGCTCGGCCTTGCCGCTGAGCACCAACGGCAGGGCCTTGAGCAGCTTGCGGGGCGGCGCATCGACGTCCAGGATCTTCAGCCCCTCGCGCGGCGCCCCGAAGGGCTTCAGGCCGAATGGCAGGCGCTTGAGGGCGGTGGCGACGACCGCGAAGCGCTCCTCGCCGGGCTGCGCCTGCCCATCCAGCGTCAATCGGGCCGGGACGCCCTCGCGCCACTCGTCCCGCGCGCCGCCGAACAGGGCGCCGAAGGTGGCGGTGGCGATCGTCACGCCGACGGCCAGATTGTGGAAGAAGCCGACCTTGTGAACCTTCTGGGACAGGTTCGTCGCCTTCACCAGCGCCCCCACGCCAAAGAAGAAGCCCTGCAGGCACGGACGATGGCCATCGGTCCAGCTGATCCGCAGCGGCGGCCGCTCCTTGATCCGCGGCTCGGCCTGGCGGGCCGCGTTCAGCGCCTCCTCCAGCCGCCATTCGCGCTGGGCGCCCAGGTCGATCGCCAGGACGTTGGTCTTGCCCGACGGCAGCACCGCCAGCAGCGGCAGGTCCTCGCCGAAGGTGTGCGGCAGAAGGCTGATGACGTCGCGCACCGTGCCGTCGCCGCCGTCGATCACCAGCAGGTCCAGGCCCTCGCGGGCGAAGTCCTCGAGCACGGTCCGCAAGGCGTCACGCCCGAAAGGCTCGGCCAGCCGCACCCCCTCGGGCGTCGGCCCGGGCGGGTTCATCCGATTGCCGTGGCTCTTCGGATTGCGGATGACCGCGATGCGCGTCATTTCGACAGCCACGACTGGATCGAGCCCTTGGGGGCGGCCAGGCCTTGCAGGATCTGCACGGCATGCACCAGGAAGCATACGGCGGTCCAGATCGCCACCAGCGTGAAGCCGACATCCGGACGGCCGACGAGAGCGCAGCCCGTCATCAGGATCAGGTTCGGGTTCCGGCGGGCGGTGATCAGGCGGAAGAAGCTGTCGAACGGCCGCCAGGCGTGCATCTCCAGCTTGAACAGGGCCAGGAAGATCCCCTCCTCCACCCGCTGGGCGACATAGCCGCCGATGACGATGGCGAGACTGAGCGCCGGATAGGGAATGGATTGTCCGACCGCATAGACGCCGACGAACCAGGCCCACCACCAGAACGGCGGGTGCAGCAGGTCGATGCCATGGTCGAAGACATTGCCCCACTTGGACGAGGTCAGGGTCACGCGGGCCAACTTGCCGTCGACCGTGTCGAGGAAGGTCATGATCCAGGCGCAGACCAGGCCCCAGCCGAACTCGCCATGCCAGAACAGCCAGGTGGCGGCCAGCGTCAGCAGGAAGCCGATGAAGGTCACCTGGTTCGGCGTCATCTTGGCCAGCGCGCACCAGCGGGTCACCACGCGCGCCGGGGCGGGCCAGACGTACTTGGTGACGAGGTCGGTCACACCCTTGTACGAGCCCTGGAACAGCCGCTTTTCGACGGCGCGCACGGTCTCCGGCGTCAGGCGCTCCAGCACCGGCGGCTCGCGCTTGCGCAAGGCGCTGTTGTAGGCCGAGCCGAGCTCCAGCGCGGTCAGGCGGGTCAGGCGCGCGTCGAGACTCGACGGGTCCTGCCCGGCGGCCAGGGCCTCGGCGGTGGCGTAGGCCAGGTCAGCCGGCGCGTGGGCCGCGACGGCGCGGCCAGTCTCGTCGACCAGGACCGCGCCTTCGCGGCCCGCCAGGGCCTTGATCAGCGACTCGTCGAACACCCAGCCGGCGTCGACGGCGACCACCGCGTGCGACAGATCGACGGCCGGCGTCTCGACCAGGCCAAGACGCCGGTAGATCCGCGACAGCCGCTCGGCCGAGGTCATGCCCCAGATGCGGCCGCCGCCCTGGCCGACCGTCACGGCCCGAGGCCCCTGGCCGGCCGTGTTTTGAATTTCAGCGCTCAAGAACCGATATACCCCTTGAATCCCGCGCCGATTGATAAGCAGCTTCGGCTGCTTCGACCAGAACGCCCCGAAAGATCTTGTCCATTTACCGCATCGCCCACCTGTCCGACCCCCATCTGCCGCCGCCGCCAGGCGCGTTCGGCTGGAAGGACGTCTTCACCAAGCGCCTCCTCAGCCGCATCGCCTGGCGCAAGAAGCGCAAGGTTCACCGGCCAGAAGTGCTGGCGGCGCTGGTCGCCGACCTGAAGGCCGCCGCGCCCGATCATGTGGTGATTAGCGGCGATCTCACCAACTTCGCTTCGCGCACGGAGATTTCGGCGGCTCGCAAGTGGCTGGAATCGTTGGGCGAACCTGCCAACTTCACCGTCAGCCCCGGCAATCACGACGCCCTGGCCGGCGCCGGCGGTCAGGAGCGCTTCGCCATCTGGGCCCCCTGGCTGGGCGACACGGGCGAAAGTCAGTTCCCACAGGTGCGCGTCCGGGGCCCCGTGGCGATCTTCAATCTCTGCTCCGCCGTCCCGACCGCGCCGCACCTGGCCACGGGCCGCCTGGGCGAGGATCAGCTGCGGAAACTGGACGCAGCCCTGGCCGATCCCGCCTATGCGAACCTGTTCCGCCTCGTCGTCCTGCACCATCCGCCGCACGAGGGGGCCGTCTCCAAGCGCAAGGCGCTGGATGACCGCCACGCCCTGCACGCGGTGCTGGAGCGCCGCGGCGCGGATCTGGTCCTGCACGGCCATGCCCACGAGGCGCTGTTGGGCGCGCTCCGCGGTCCAAACGGCGCGACGATCCCCGTACTGGGCGTTCCCTCCGCCTCGGCCCGTCCCAACCGCCATGGCCCGGCGCGCTGGAACGCGATCGAGATCGAGCCCCGAGCCCATGGAGGCTTCGACGTCAGGATCGTGGCCAGGGGTGTCGAGGCCGGTCGCGAAGGCCTGGCCGAGCTGGGCCTTTTCAGCCTGACAGAGGCCGTCGATCAGCGCGGATAGCGGATCTTGATCCGGATGGTGTTGTCGCCCGGCTTCACCATGAACCGAGCCGCGTCGTAGGAGGGCCTGGCGTAGCGGGTCGGCGCGTCGTTGGAGAATCCGTAGCCTTCGGTGGGCATCCCCAGGGTGTTACGGTCGAGCTCGCGGCTGGCGTTGGCGTCGTGATAGACCTCCACCGCGTAGGCGTCGGCGACCGGCAGGTTGAAACATCCCTGGGTCATCGGCGCGGACGCCTTGACCCTCTGGCGCAGCAGCTTGCCATGCGGCGCGAGGAACCGCTCCGGATCGGCCGGATAGACCGTGATGGCCACCTCCCCGGCGTTGGAGCGCAGCGCGCCGACCTGCACGATCAGCCGCACGTCTCCCTTGCGACCGACGCAATCCTTGTCGGACGGCGGCGCGACCGGCGCCTGGGCGCCCGCCGCGCCCGCCGCAAAAGTCGCCAAGAACGCGCCGAGCAAAACGGATCGTGCTTTCATCTAAAACGCCGCGTCCCTATTGTTACGCCCAGGCGACACCAGCCTGAAGTTCCCGGCTTTACCATGACCAATCCCACCGCCCTGGCGTTCGGCTATCCCGGTTCCAAGATCGCCGAGACCGATCACTGGCTGATTCTGCTTCGTCCCAAGCAACCGACATTTGGGTCTTTGGTGCTGGTGTGCAAGGAAGCTGTGCAGGCGTTCTCCGAGGTGAGTCCCGCGGCGTTCGCCGATCTGCAGCTCGCCGTGGCCGGGATCGAGCGCCTGCTGAAGGGCCAGGTCGACTATGAGAAGATCAATTATCTGATGCTGATGATGGTCGACAAGGACGTCCACTTCCACGTCGTTCCGCGCTACGCGGGCGCTCGCGAGCACGAAGGCCTGACCTTCCCCGACTCTGGTTGGCCGGCCGCGCCGGCGCTAGGATCGGCCGTCGAGCTGCCGCCGGAAGCCGTCGAACGGCTGGCCGCGCGCTTCGCCCAGGCGTGGGTTCACGCGTGAGCGCCAAGACGATGTCCGCTGGTCCCTTGAGGCTGATCGATCGCTACCTGCTGCGCCTGCTGGTCTGGCCCTTGGTCGGGTGCCTGGGCGTCACGGTCGTCGCCCTGCTGCTGGAGCGAATCCTCCGCCTGCTGGACGCGCTGTCGCAGAGCAGCGCGCGGTTCGGCTATGTCGCCCAGCTGGCCGCCAACCTGGTGCCGCACTATCTGGGCCTGGCCCTGCCGGTCGCCTTCTTCGTGGCCCTGTTCATCGTCATCTCCAAGCTGTCGGACGGCTCGGAGGTCGACGCCCTGCTGGCCAGCGGGCAGTCGCTCGAGCGGATCGCCGCGCCGTTCCTGGCGGTCGGCCTGTTTCTCAGCGTCTTCAGCCTGATCGTGTTCGGCTACATGCAGCCCTATAGCCGCTACGCCTATCGGGCGGTCATGCACGCGGCGGTCAACGCCGGCTGGAACGGGCGGCTGGCGGGCGGCGCCTTCATCGACGACAAGGGCTCGCTGCTGACGGCCGACAGCGCCGACATCGCCGGCCAGAGCCTGACCCGCGTGTTCATCCGCCGCATGGACGCCAAGGGCCAGGAAGAGATCATCACCGCCGCCAAGGCCAATCTGAAGATGGACGCGGGCGGCAAGACCGTGACCATGGACCTGCGCGACGGCCGCCGGATCGGCCTGGACGCCAACGGCCAGTATCGCAACCTCGCCTTCACCAGCCTGACCACCCAGACCCCGCTGGCGGCGGCGGCCGTGCTGCTGCGCGACCGCGGCGGCGACGAGCGCGAACTGACCCTCGGCGAGCTCGCCAAACAAGCCGAGGCGCCCCACCCCGTCGTCTCGAAGGGTACGCTGCTTAGCGAACTTTACGGCCGCCTGGCCCGCGCCGCATTCCTGCCGTTCCTGCCGCTGCTGGCCTTCCCTCTGGGCCTGGCCTCCAAGCGCGGAAATCGCGCGCCCGGCCTGATCATGGCCGGCGTGCTCTTGCTGGCCTTCCAGCACGCCCTGCTGCTGGGCCAGAGCCTGGCCAAGGCCGACAAGGTCGCCGCCGGTCCGGCGATCTGGATTCCGTTCGCCCTCTTCTCAGGCTTCGCGGTCTGGCTGTTCCTGGGCAGCCGCACGCGCCCGGGCGACACGCCGGTCTCGCGCCTGGTCCGCCGCATCAACCACCTGGTCAAGCGCGTGGTTCACGCCCTGCCCCTGCCCAAGCGACAACCCGCATGAACCTGCAGCTCTATGTCCTGCGGACCGTCGCCACGCGCATTCTGGGCGCGGCGTTGATCCTGATGTCCATCCTGCAGATCCTCGACCTGCTGGACGTGACGACCGACATTCTCGACCGGGGCCTGGGCATGGCGGGGGTCGCCTATTACGCCGCCCTGCGCCTGCCGCGTCTGTTCGAACAGGTCGCGCCGATCGCCGTGCTGGCCGGCGGCCTCTTCGCCTTTTCGCAGCTAGCCCGCGAAAGCGCCGTGGTGGCCATGCGGGCCAGCGGCATTTCCGGCTATCGCATCGTCGGCATGGCCCTACCGGCCGTGATCGCCGTCATGCTGCTGGACGCCCTGTGCGGCCAGGTCCTGGCCCCGCGCGCCGATCCGACCCTCGCCGACTGGTGGCGGAACACGACGCCGGCGGCGGAACGCAAGGCGCCCTCGCCGCGCACCTTTCGGGCGGGAACCGACCTGGTGATCGGCACGGACGCCTCGGCAGACGGCCGCCAGATCACCGGCGTGACGATCTTCCGTCGTGACGCCAAGGGCATCCTGATGGAGAAGGTCGAAGCCGCGAAGGCGGTCTACAAGGACCACGCCTGGACGCTGGAGAACCCCAAGACCACCCGCTTCGCCGGCGACCTGGCCCAGACCTCCACCGCGGCCTCGACGAGCTGGCCCACGGCCCTGCGGCCGCAGGACGTGCAGGGCCTGTTCGGCGACGACACCGCCCCCACCGCCGCCTCGGCGCGCCGGGCGCTGGAGAACGGCGGCTCCGACCGGCCGGAGAGCTTCTACGCCACCCACTTCCAGGCCGCGTTCGCCAGCCCGTTCGTCTCGCTGGTCATGCTGCTGCTCAGCGCGCCCGTGGCGTTGGCCAACTTCCGCAGCGGTCAGGGCGCGGTCCTGCTGACCACCGGCTTGGGGGCGGGCCTCCTATTCCTGGTAGCCAACGGCATGCTGACCGCGCTGGGCGAGTCCGGCGCCCTGTCGCCGCTATTGGCCGTCTGGGCGGCTCCCGTCATCTTCGGCGCTCTGGCGGCGCGCACCTTCTTGGCCCTGGAGGGGTGATGCCTTTCGACTCCACGAACGCCGACCTGCAGGTCATTCCAGTCAAGACGCCGGGCGAACTGAAGCGCTTCATCGCCCTACCCGCGCGCCTGAACGCCAAGGATCCGAACTGGATCACGCCGCTCTTCATGGAGCGGACCGAGGCCCTGACGCCAAAGACCAATCCGTTCTTCGCCCACGCCGAGGTGCAGCTGTTCCTCGCCACGCGCGGCGGCCGAGACGTCGGCCGGATCAGCGCCCAGATCGACCACCTGACGCCCCAGCCGACGCCCGGCCGCCTCGATGGCCACTTCGGCATGATCGCCGCCGAGGATGACGCGGCCGTGTTTCAGGTCCTGTTCCGCGAGGCCGAGGACTGGCTGCGCGCCCGGGGGCGGACCCACATCGTCGGTCCGTTCAACCTGTCGATCAACGAAGAGGTCGGCCTGCTGGTCGAGGGCTTCGACAGCCCGCCGATGATCCTGATGGGCCACGACCCCGCCTATGCCGGCAAGCGGGTCGAGGAGCAGGGCTACGCCAAGGCCAGGGACGTCTTCGCCTATATCGCCGACGAGACCGGGGACATTCCCGAGATCGCCCAGCGTCGCGTCAAGCGAGGCCTCCCCTCCGGGGTGGTTCTGCGCCAGCTCGACATGTCCCGCTATGACGAGGAGGTCCAGACGCTGACGGACATCCTCAACGACGCCTGGAAGGATAACTGGGGCTTCACCCCCACGACCGAGGCCGAGACCCGCCAATTGGCCAAAGCGCTGAAGGCGGTGATCGACAAGCGCCTGACCTGGTTTGCGGAAATCGACGGCGAGCCTGCCGGCTTCCTGGTGTTCCTGCCCAACGTCAACGAGGCGATCGCCGACCTCAATGGCAAGCTCCTGCCGTTCGGCTGGGCCAAGCTGCTTTGGCGCCTGAAGGTCAAGCGCGTGAAGTCGGCCCGCATTCCGCTGATGGGCGTGAAACGCAAGTTCTCGGCCACCCAGCGCGGCCGCATGTTGCCGTTCTGGATGATGAAGGCGGGCCGCGATACGGCGATCGGCCTTGGCTACAACCGCTTCGAGATCTCGTGGGTGCTCGAGGACAACACGGCCATGTGCCACATCGCCGAGAACGTCGGCGGCACGCACTACAAGACCTATCGGATCTACGAGAAGGCTCTGTGAGCACCTTCAAGGCCCTGATCCTGGCCGGGTCGCGCGGCGGCGAGGTCGATCCGGCCGCCGCCTATGCCGGCGTCGCCCACAAGGGCCTGATCGTCCTGCAGGGGCGAACGCTGTTGGACCGGGTGCTTGGCGCTGTTCAGGATGCTGGGGCCAACCCTATTGGCGTCTCCGCCAACGATGCGCAGATCGGCGCAGTGTTGGCGGGCGCCGAGGCCAAAATCCTGCCGCCGTCCGCTGGCCCCAGCCAGAGCGTGGCCGACGGCGCCGCCGCCCTAGGCTTTCCGCTGATCGTCACGACGGTGGACCACGCCCTGCTCAAGCCGGATTGGATCACCCAGTTCATCGCCGATACCCCCGCCGACGCCGACGTGGCCGTGCTGCTGGCGTCGGAAGAGCGGGTGCAGGCCGCTGCGCCGCAGACCAAGCGCACCTACCTGAAGTTCCGCGACGGTCGCTATTCCGGCTGCAATCTCTTCCTGCTGCGCAACGAAAACGCGCTGAAGGTGATCGCCGTCTGGCGCAAGGTCGAAGCCCTGCGCAAGCAGCCCTGGAAGATCGCCGCCATGCTGGGGCCAAGCTTCCTGATCCGCTACGCGCTGGGCCTGCTGACGCTGGACGAGGCCGTCGCGCGGCTGGGCAGGCTGGCGGATGTAAAGGCCGCCGCCGTGCGGGCAAGCGACGGCCTGGCGGCCGTCGACGTCGACAAGCCGTCGGACCTGGATCTGGTTCGGGAATTGGTGGGCGAGGCTACCTCGCCCGCCTGATCAGACCGCCTCGGCCTCCTTGGCCGCCCACTGGGCGGTCAGGGCGCGATTGCGGACCAGATCTTCCGGGAAGTCCATCTCGGCCCAGTCCAGGCCTTCGATCGAGCGAACGCGCACGACGTCGTGGTTCTGGGCGATCTCGTTGATCACGCTGAGATACCAGCGCTTCAGCCCCTCGGGCGTGCGCATGATCGACTCCAGCGTGCTCACGAACAGGGCCGAGCCTTCGGCGTTGAAGCGCAGGAAACCGATCGACTCGGCGTCGTACTCGGTGATCGTCTTGCCGATGGCGCGCAGGGCGTCGCCGTCGGTCAGCACCTTCATGTCGTCGGCGTCATAGCCCCCCGCCTTGCGGTCGACCGTCACCGTGATCGGCGCGTCGGGCGCGCTGATCAGGCGCTCGGCGATCGCCGGCTCGAACAGGGTGTCGCCGTTGAGGATCATGAACGGCCCGCCGCGCATCTCCTCGCGCGCCAGCCAGCAGGTCGCGAGGTTGTCGGTCACGCTGTAGAACGGATTGTAGAGCGTGCGGACCGTCATGCCGGGCAGCGAAAGACGCGCGATCTCGGCCTCGACCAGATCACTGCGGAAGCCGGTTACCACCACCGCCTCGGGCACGCCGGCCTGATGCAGGTGGCGAAGCTGCCATTCCAGCACCGTCTTGCCAGCCAGTTCCACCAGGCACTTGGGCCGATCGTCGGTCAGCGGTGAGAGCCGCTTTCCCTGACCAGCGGCGAGGATGAGGGTCTTGACCGGCTGCATGACGTTCTAAAAATCTCGCTGGATCGGGGCTGGCTCAGCCCCTCAAGGAATCGTTGGACCGCGAACAGGCGATCGCGAGCGCATAACTGAGCACGAACAGGCCCCGGGGCAAGTCCGCGCGCCCCCTCAAAGCCGTACGCCTTCCGCAGCGCAAGCCTCATCGGACTGTTTTTTGTCCAGAACGATCAATCGGTCACGGTCGACTCCCGTTAATCGCACGCCAAAGCCGCCACATCCCATGGTTCAGCTTCGGTTCAGCTTGACCTGAAGATTGTGTGGAGGACTAACGGCCTTCCCCTTCCGGAACCTGAACCATTCCACCATATGGCCATTGTCATATTCGGGTGGGGGCCTCGGAGATAAGACCAGGAGGCGTCGTGCAGCGCGCGGAAAGATCGATTCTACAGCCCGCTGAGGAAAAGCCCGCCCAGGGTCTTCGCCTCGCCCTGTTCTCGGGGAACTACAACTATACCCGAGACGGCTCGAACCAGGCGCTCAACCGCCTGGCGGCCTATCTGATCGAGGCCGGTGCGACGGTTCGCGTCTATTCGCCGACCACGGACACACCGGCTTTCGAGCCCGCCGGCGAACTCGTCTCCGCCCCATCCGTGCCGATCCCGGGCCGCGGTGAGTATCGCCTGGCGCTGGGCCTGACCCCTGGCCTGAGGGCGGATCTGGCGGCTTTCCAGCCCACCATGGTCCATCTCTCCGCGCCCGACCTGTTGGGTTCCCAGGCCGGACGCTGGGGCCGCGCCGCCGGCCTGCCCGTGGTCGCCAGCCTGCACACACGCTTCGAAACCTATCTCTCCTACTACGGCCTCGACTGGCTGCGACCCCGCGTGGAGCGCTATCTCGACCGGTTCTATCGCGGGTGCGACCGGGTGCTGGCGCCGAACGCGCCGATCGCCGACCTCCTGCGAGAGCAGGGGCTGGGCGAGCGGGTCCGGGTGTGGGGACGCGGCGTCGATCGCGCGCGCTTCTCGCCCGACCGCAAGGACATGGCCTGGCGTCGGTCGCTGGGGATCGCCGATAACGAAGTGGTGGTCGCCTTTCTCGGCCGCCTGGTGATGGAAAAGGGCCTCGACGTCCTGGCGGAGACCCTTTCCCTGCTCGCCGATCAACCGATCCGTCCCCTGATCATCGGCGACGGTCCCGCGCGCAGCTTCCTCGAAGGGCGCGCGCCTGGCGCGATCTTTACGGGCCATCTGGATGGCGAGGCCCTGGGCCGCGCCGTCTCCAGCGCCGACATCCTGTTCAATCCCAGCCTGACCGAGGCGTTCGGCAACGCCACCCTCGAAGGTATGGCGGCGGGCCTCGCCGTGCTTTGCCCGCGCGCGCCCAGCACCAGCGCCCTGATCACGGACGGCCATGACGGGGTGCTCGCGCCCTCGGCCGACGCGGGGAGCTATGCGACAGCGGTCCGCAGCCTGGTCGCCGAGCCCCTCCGGCGTCTTCGCATCGGCCGGACGGCCCGCGCCACCAGCGCGGCCTATGACTGGCGGGCGATCTGCGCGGACGTGCTCGACGTCTATAGGGAGTTGGGCGCGGTTCCCGCCCAGCGCGCGCGCTCGGCCGCATGACCGACAGGCAGGGCAAACGCGGCGGCGCGGCCAAGGGCTGGCTGCTGACGATCGGCGTCGCGCTGCTGGCGGTGCTTCTCGCGACGCACGGCGCGGGCGCCCTCCGCGCGATCGTGGCCGAGGTCGGATGGCAGGCCCTGCTGGTCGTCGCCGCGCATCTGCCGGTGACCTTCTTCGCGACCGTCGGCTGGCAAGTGCTGCTGCCGCCGGACCGCCGGCCGTCCCTGCCCTTTCTCTTTCGCCTGCGGCTGATCAAGGAGGCGGTCAACGCCCTTTTGCCGGTGGCCCAGGTCGGCGGCGAGGTGGTCCGCGCCAAGCTCGCCGTCCGCAAGGGTCTGACCCTGGCCGAGAGCACGGCAAGCTGCGTCGTCGACGTGCTGGCCGGCACGGTGGGCCTGGTGCTTTTCGTCCTGGCCAGCTTGGCCGTGGCGCTGGTCACGCTGCGCGATCCACGGCTTGCGCAGGCCGGCCTGACCCTTGTGGGCGTCGTGGCGCTGATCGCCGGCGCGCTCTTCATCGCGCACAAGGCTGGACTGGGTCGGCGCGTCGGCCAGCTCTCGCAGCGCTGGACCGCCATCGCCGGCCGGGTCGGCGCGCTGGGCGAGGCCTTTCGCGACATCGGCGCCCGCCGCGCCGAGATCGGCGCCTCCTGGGCCTGGCACATGGCGGCTTGGCTGGCGGGCGCGTTCGAGACCTACGTGTCGATGTGGGCGCTTGGCCTGCAGCCGACGCTGCTCCAGGCGCTGATCGTCGAAGGCCTGGCCCAGACGGCCAAGGTGGTCGGCTTCGCCATTCCGGGCGCCCTGGGCGTGCAGGAAGGCGGCTACCTGCTGCTGGGCGGCGCGCTGGGTCTCACGCCGGACCAGGCGCTGGCGCTCTCGCTGCTGCGTCGCCTGCGCGAGATCACGCTAGGCGCCATTGGGCTGGTCCTGTGGCGCACGACGCGGCAGGAAGCGCCGGCGCCGGCGCGAGACACCCTCGCGACCGGGACCGCCTAACTCCCACATAGCAGGATAATATCCTGTATTTTGACATTGAATCCACCGCCACGCGCCGCTACCAAGGGGACGGACTCTGCGCGCGAGGGAGGCGGCATGATCCTGGATCGGCGTACTCTGCTGACGGGCCTCGCGCTCGCGCCTAGCCTCGCGCTGGCCAGGGAGGCTTCCCCCGTGTGGACCTTTGATTTCGAGACGACGCCGCCAAAGCCGTACGACCCGGCCGCGGGCCAGGGATGGGAGCCCGGCGCCGGCCGCCTGTTCTCGGTGCGTGCGCCTGAAGGCGACTATCGGGTCACGCTCGAACTCGGCAGCGCCAAGGCGTCGGAGACCACGGTCAAGGCCGAGGCGCGCCGGCTGATGCTGGAGACCGTCAGCGTGGCGCCGGGCAAGACCGAGACGCGGACGATCATCGTCAATGTGCGCCGCCCGGACCTCGCGCCGCCGCCGCCCAACGCGCCCGGCGGAACGCGCGTGCTGCTCAATCCACGCGAGGAAGGCGGCTACGACTGGGACGACAAGCTCACCCTGGAGTTCTGCGGTCCGAGCGCCGCCGTGCGCCGAGTGCGGATCGACCCCGTCACGGTCCCGACCGTTTTCCTGGCGGGCGATTCCACCGTCACCGACCAGCGGTTCGAGCCGGCGGCCGGCTGGGGCCAGATGCTGCCTCGCTTCTTCAAGCCCGAGATCGCGGTCGCCAACCACGCTGAATCCGGCGAGACGCTGAAGTCTTTCCTGATCGAGCGCCGCCTCGACAAGATCCTGAGCCGGATCAAGCCTGGCGACTGGCTGCTGATCCAGTTCGGGCACAACGACCAGAAAACCCAGTGGCCCCAGACCTACGCCGACGCCGCCACAACCTACCGCGACTACCTGCGGGTCTATGCGGGCGAGGCGCGGCGACGCGGCGCGGCGCCGGTGTTCGTCACCTCGATGCATCGCCACCGCTTCGACGCGGCCGGCAAGGTGGTCGACACCCTGGGCGACTATCCCAAGGCCATGCGTGAGACGGCGCGCGAGCTGGGCGTTCCGCTGATCGACCTGCACGCCATGAGCGCGACCCTCTACGAAGCGCTGGGGCCGAAGTCGGCCTGGAAGGCCTTCAATGACGGCGGCAAGGACCTGACTCACCACAACAATTACGGCGCCTATCAACTGGCGCGCTGCGTGGTCGAGGGCGTCCGCGCCCATGTTCCAGCCCTGGCCGCCCACCTGGCTACCGATCTGCCGCCGTTCGATCCGGCGCGCCCGCCGTCGCCCGACACCTTCACCTTGCCGCCCAGCGCGGCCGCCAGCCAGGAAGCTCCCCGTGGCAACTGACACTGACCGCCGCGCCCTGCTGGGACTGACCGCCAGCCTGGCGGCGCTCCCCGCCCTCGCCCGCGCCCAGAACGCCCTTCCGGCCGTCGAGACGGTCGACCTGTGGCCCGGGGGCGCGCCGGGTGGAGAGAAGGTCACTGTCACCGAGCAGGTGATCCTGCGCACCCCCGGCGGTGATCCGAATGACACGGCGTTCCTGAACGTGACCAAGCCCTGGCTGACGATGCGCCGCCCCGCCAAGCCGAATGGCGCGGCCGTGCTGATGATCCCGGGCGGCGGCTATGTGCGGGTGGCGGTCGGTAAGAACGGGGGCCCGATCGACGCCTGGCTGGCAAGCGTGGGGATCACGGCCTTCGTCATGGACTATCGCCTGCCCGCCGACGGCTGGGCGGCCGGCCCCGACGTGGCCCTTCAGGACGCGCAGCGCGCCATCCGCCTGATCCGCGCCCGCGCGCCGTCGATGGGCGTCGATCCCGCCAAGGTCGCGGTGATCGGCTTCTCGGCCGGCGGCCACGTCGCCGCGCGGCTGGCGACGCAGCATGGCCGCGAGACCTATGCGCCGGTCGACCAAGCCGACACGCTGCCCACCCGGCCCTTCGCGGCGGGCCTGTTCTATCCCGTGATCACCGGCATGGCGCCCTACGCCCACGGCCAGTCGCTGAAGCAGCTCGTGGGCGCCAACCCGACCGATGCTCAGCGGCAGGCCGTGTCGGCCGAGCAGCACGTGCCCGCCGACGCGCCGCCGACCTTCATCGCCGCCGCGGCCGACGACAAGGTCGTGCCCGTCGAAAACAGCGTCCTGATGTGGCAAGCCCTCCGCGCCAGGAAGATCCCCGTCGAGATGCATCTGCAGGAGGTGGGCGGCCACGGCTTTGGCCTGAAAGGAGCCGACGGCCAGATCTCGCCATCGATGCTGGCCCTGGACGCCTTCTTCCGTCGCCACGGGCTTTACGCGTGACGCCGGGCGGCCGCGGGCTCGCGACGGACGCGATCAACGCGGCGATCGCCCACGCCCACGCGCGGGGCGGCGGCGAGGTCGTCTTGCCAACCGGCCGCCATCTGTCCTTCTCCATCCGCCTGCTCAGCGGCGTCACCTTGCGACTTGAAGAAGGCTGCGTGCTGGAAGCGGCGGACCCGAGCGTCCACGGCGGCGCCTATGACCCGGCCGAGCCCAATCCGCACGACCTCTGGCAGGACTTCGGCCACAGCCACTGGCGCAACAGCCTGATCTGGGGCGAGGATGTCGAGGACGTGGCGATCCTGGGCCCTGGCCGCATCGACGGCGCGGGCCTGACGCGCGAAGGCCCCGGCTCCCGCTGGTCGCGGCAGGCCGGGGAGTTCCCGCTCAGCATGGCCGGCCTGTCGGCGGAGGTGATGGCCGAGCTGTCCCCGGCGGTCGAGGCGATGGCCGGCCTGGGCAACAAGGCCATCGCCTTGAAGCGAGCCAGGCGGGCGCGGATCGAGGCACTGACGATCTTCCGAGGTGGCCACTTCGCGGTCCTGGCGACCGGCTGCGAGGACCTGGTGCTGCGCGACCTCGTCGTCGACACCAACCGCGATGGCCTCGACATCGACGCCTGTCGCGACGTGCTGGTTTCCGGCTGTCGCATGAACACGCCCAATGACGACGCCATCGTGCTGAAGAGTTCGCTGGCGCTGGGTCAGGCCATCGCCACCGAGCGGGTGACGATCCAGGACTGCGAGGTCAGCGGCTTTGACCTTGGGACGATGCTGGACGGAACCTTCGGCCGCACTCAGCAGCGCGCGCCCGACCAGGACCGCGTCACCGGCCGGATCAAGCTGGGCACGGAGTCGAATGGCGACTTCCGGGACATCGTCATCCGGGACTGTCGCTTCACGCGATCGCGCGGCCTGGCCCTGGAGGTGGTCGATGGCGGGACGATGGAGAACGTCCTCGCCGAGCGCCTGGTCATGCAAGAGGTCACGACGGCGCCGATCTTTCTGCGCGTCGGCGACCGCAGGCGAGGTCCGGAGGGCACGCCCCTGGGCGCCATGCGCCGCATCGTGCTGCGCGACATCCAGGCCGCCGGCATCCTGCCCGACTACGCCGCCACCATCGCCGGCCTGCCGGAGTCGCCGATCACCGACGTGACGCTGTCGAACATCCGCCTGTCCTATCGCGGCGGCGGCGCGGCCGCCTGGGCCGAGCGGCGTCCCGACGACCTGCCGCAGGCCTATCCCGAGCCCAGCATGTTCGGCCCCTCCCCGGCCCATGGCCTGTGGGCGCGGCATGTCGATGGCCTGAAGATCGAGGGCCTCAGCATAGAGACCGTCGCGCCTGATCCACGACCGCAACGCTTGCTCGAGAACGTCCGCGAGACGGAGGCCAGTTAATGATCGACCGACGCAGCCTGATGGCCGGCCTCGCGGCGACTCCATTCGCGGGAAAGCGGCGCCTGTTCGGCGACGACTTCCGCAAGGGCCTTGGTCAATGGGCGATCGAGGCGGAAAAGCCGGCCTCCGTCGCCGCGCGCGACGCGGCGCTGGACATCGTCGCGCCCGCCGGCCTCACGGCCTGGTTCAAGCCTGAACTGGTCGGCAGGATCGCCATCACCTACCAGGCCATGGCGGTCTCGGAGGGCGGCCCCTTTGACCGGGTCAGCGACCTGAACGCTTTCTGGATGGCGCGCGAGGTCGGCGGCGGCTCTCCGCTGGAGCGCCCCCGCAGCGGCGCGTTCGCCGACTACGACACGTTGGAGACCTACTATGTGGGCCAGGGCGGCAACGGCAATTCGACGACCCGCTTCCGACGCTATGTCGGGCGGGCCGGCGAGCGCCCCCTGTTGCCCCGGCACGACCACGCCGCGCCCGACGAGATGCTGACGCCCAACCGCTGGGCCTCGGTCCAACTCATCGCCGACGGGGAGCGCATCGAATACTGGAGCGACGGGCGGCGGCTGTTCGACCTCGACGATCCAGCGCCGTACCGCCGCGGCTGGTTTGGCCTGCGCACCACCCAAAGCCATCTGCGCGTGCGGAACTTCGCGGTCTTCAGGCTCTAAGGCCTGAGAAATCCGACAAGAAGAAGCCGGCGCGAGGCGAGAGGCCTCGGCCGGCATCTTTGTCGTGGCCTTCCGGGCGCGCCGGACCAAGGTCCGACACGCCCCCTGGCCCCTAGTTCTTGTAGACGAAGCCCACCGCAAGACGGGCGCCGCCGAACTGGGCGGACCACGGGTTCTTGCGGCCGTCGAAGCCCGCGCGGTCGGAACCCACGCTCAGGCGCGCCGCGTTCAGCAGGTTACGCCCTTCGAAATAGACCTCGAGGTTCGGGTTGATCTTCCGCGAAACCTTGGCGTCCAGATACTCGTACTTCTCCGAATAGACCGGCTCGCCGGGGTTATACGGGAAGCGGACGAAGTTCCCCACGTTGGTGTTGGGCGAATTGCCCACCGGCGAGGACGCCGTGTTGTTACACGGCGAGATGCAGGTCAGCGTCCGGTCGCGGGTCTGATAGGCGATCCGCACCTTGGTCACGCTGTCGTCGTACCAGAACACGAGGTTGGCGAAGTACTTCGACTGGCCGGCGGGATCCAAGGAATCCGCCGTCAGCGGGTCGATATAGGCCGCCGCGCCGCCCGACTTGGTCGTCGAGATGTTGAAGTCCATACCGGTCTTCTTGAATATCCAGGGCAAGCGCGTGAAGGCCGTCTTGGCGACGAACTCCCATCCGCTCTGCACGTAGCCCGGACCGTTGAGATAGGTGTTCAGGCCGAACTCGTAGTCGGAGAACTTCTTGCCCGTGCCCGGAATGACTTCGTCCGTACCGGCGAACAGGGACAGGTTCTTGACCGGCACTTCGACCGGCGCGCCGATCCGAACCTTCTGGCGGTAGTAGGCGATGCTGAACGAGGTGTCGCGGTTGGGATACCACTCGATGCTCGTGTTGTTCTTGGTCGCCGTATAGGGCTTCAGGTCCGGATTGCCGACGCGCGTGCAGGTCATGTCCTGTTCGGAACCGTCGGAGTCCGTCACGCCATCGCGACGTTCGTCGTAGGTGCAGACACCGGCGGGGAACAGGCGGTTCAGCGGCGGCGGAGCGATCGTCTTCGCCCACGAGTAGCGCAGCGCCACCTTGTCCGGGATCACCCACAAGGCCGCATTGTACGCCGGCATCCAGGCCGTGTACTCGCGGTTCAGCGTCACCGGCTTGGTGATGGTGGTGGTCGTGATCCCGGCCGCGTTGGTGGGATCATTGGGGTTGAACTGCGGCGTCTTCAGCGTCGCCGAAAGGCCGACATAGCCAGAGCCCGAGACCTCGGTCTTCTGCATACGCATGCCGAAGTTGCCGTTCAGCTCCATGTTGAAGGGCAGCTGCTGTTCGAACTCGGCCATCCAGTACCAGGAATAGTACTTCTCGAGCGCCTTGTTGACCGGCTGGTCATAGACGTTGCCGTCGCTGGCCTTGCAGGACTTCACGCAGTCGAAATTATAGTTCTGAGCGGCGGCCAGCTGGCTGAAGGCGACGGGCACATTGATGCTGTCCCAGACCGTCAGGCCCTTAGTGCCCTCGAAGCCCTTCATGAAAGGACCTGAGTTGTCCTGCAGGCTGCTCTGGAAGATCGAGATCAGCTTGTCGCGCGGCAGGGTCTCGACGCCGTAAAGGAAATTGCTGCCGGTGGTCGGGTTGGGCGCATAGCCATAGACGCACGCGTTGGTGGCCGTCGTGGTCGCGACGTTCTCGCAAGCGCGAACGTCGCTACGCAGGGCCATCGTCGGCACGAACACCCCCGCCTTGGGCGAGTAGCCGCCGGCGCCCCACGAGTCCGTCGCCGCGTCGCGATAGAAGCCGCCCACCTTGAAGCGGGTGAAGAAGGGCAGCTTGCCGTCGACGAGGTAGCTGACGTCAAGCTTGTACTGGTTTTCGGTGCTCTCGACGATCCGAGGGTTCCACTGGAGACGATAGGCGGCGCTGTAGCTGGGCAGGCCGGCCGCCGTGGGCGCCAGCAACTGCACGAAATTGGCCATGTTGGTCTCGTCGTACGAGGCCGGCGTGTCGATGGTCCAGATGCCGTTGTCCAGCACGCGCATCGTCGCGTTGCCGTAGGTATAGGCGCGCGTCAGGCGACGGTCGTACCGCGAGTAGTCCGACTCCGTGCGGCCGCCGCGGAATTCCACCTTCAGCGGGCCATTGTCGTAGTCCGCGCCATAGGTGAAGTAGTTCGTCTTCCAGTCTTGCGTGTTCTCGATGTGGTCGATGTTCACCGCGGCGTTGGTGATGTCGAACGACGTCAGATGGTGGGCGTCGTCGAGCTTGACCGAGCCTGGAATGATGTTCGCCGCGACGCCGTAGATCGGGAACGAATTGTTCGTGACAACCGAACCGGGCGTCGTATCGATCACCGCGACGCCCGTCGGGAAGGCGGAGCTGTAGATGTAGTAGCCGGAATTGGCCACCGGCGAGAGCGGATTGGCCGTGCCCGCCGGGTAGAAGGTGTTGGTGACCAGCGGCGACGTCACCGAGCCGACCGTCGCGGCGCCGAGCGAGGTGATGCCCCCGCGGGTCCGCTGGCGGTTCTGTTCGTTCTGGGTGCGGTTGGTGACCTGATACTTGGCGAAGACCGTCAGGTTTTCCGTCACGCGATAGTCAAGCCGCAGGTCCCAGGCCAGGCGGTCCTCATACTGGGACCAGTTCTGATCCCGGACTAGGTTGGGCGTATAATCGTTCCACTGGTTGAGGCAGCTGATCTGCGAGTTGATCAACGCCGCCTGAGCAGCCTGGCGGTTCGCGCCGTTGCTGCCGCCGGCGATGGTGCTCAGCTGCGCGTCGGTCAGCAGCGGGAAGGCCGCAAGGCAATCGGCCTTGCTTTTGGCGTTGGCCGACTTGGTCACGACTTCCAGAGGCGTCGGAGCGTTGAAGGTTCCGCCGCCGCTGGCCAGGGCCCACGAACCGATCGGCGTATTGGCGTCCACGCCGTTGGTCGCCGCGGGGTTATAGCTCCAGGTCTTGTTGGGCGAGTTGTCGAAGTCCGCGAAGCGCGTATAGCCCTGCAGATTGTTCGAGCCGCCGTTGTTCAGCGCGTGGCTGTCGTTGTAGCGCTTGGTCGAGTTGACGTTGACCATCACGCCCAGGCGGTCGTCGAGGAACTTGCGCGTCGCGACGAGACCGATTTCGGGCCCAGCCTTCTTCGACAGCGTATTCTCGGCCGCCGCGCCTCGCAGCGACAGATAGGGCTTCTTGAAGTCGAGGCCGGTCCGGGTCTGGATCTGGACCGTCGCGCCGAGCCCGCCGGGCGTCATGTCGGCCGTCTGACCCTTGATCACGTCTAGGCTCTTGATCATTTCCGCTGGCAGTTCGCGCATGTCGGCCGAGCGACCGTCACCACCGCCCGCGGCCAGGCTGAAGCCCGAGGCCGCCACGCCCATGCCGTCCATCTCGACGCGGGTCAGGTCGGCGCCGTTGCCGCGGATGGTGACGCCGTCGCCTTCGCCGAAGCCATTGCGCTCGATGGCGACGCCCGCGATGCGCGACATGGCTTCGTTCACGTTGCTGTCGGGGAACGAGCCCACGTCGTCAGCGACGATCGAGTCCTGGGCGGTCTTGCCGCGCTTCTTGCGCTGGATGGCGTTCTGTTGGGAGGCCCGGGCTCCGACGACGATCACGTCGACGGTGTTCGCCTCAGTGCTGTTGGCGTTCGCGGCCGGGGCCGACGCGGTCTGAGCCTGGGCTTGGTCCGCCAGCATGAAACCGGCGGTCAGCGCGAGGATCGAAGCCGTGGCGACGGCGCGATGACGCGCCATGGTGAACTGCATGGTGTCCCTCCCTCATAATTCTCGCGACCCGCGTCCCCCGCAGGATCCCGATTGGCCCTTGCGCAGGCGGTGAGCTTTCGACTCACCCGCACAGGGCGGCTCATTCTTAAGACAAATTCCTAAGTGCCATATGTTGAGATGTCAACGCAATTTGTGGGAAGACACAGGTTTGCAATCGTGATGTAACCGGGCCAGTCCTGACGCGGGCAGGAATGCCTTTCAGAAGCCGACTCTCAGCCGGCCCGGGACGAATAAGGCTTTGCGGGGAGTTCGCGCATGTCCATTCATTCGAAACTTGGCCTTGGCTTTGGCGTCTGCGCGCTGGCTCTCCTCGCTGTCGCGCCTGTCGCCGACGCCGCGCCGCGGTGGATGGAGAGACTGGATCGCGGCGTCGTGGCGGTTCCGGCGGTGGAGGGAGGCGTGCTGGTCAGCTGGCGGCTTCTGGGTGACGACCCGGCGAACGCGGCGTTCAACGTCTATCGTGATGGTCGGAAGCTCAACCCAGCGCCGCTCACGCGCCAGACGAACTTCATCGACAGGACCCCGGGGGGCGGCGTCTACGCCGTGCGCCTGGTCACGAAGGGCAAGGAAGGCCCCGCGAGCCCACCCGCCAAGGCGTGGGCCGACGGTTATCTCGCGATCCCGATCGAGCCGCCGCCGGGCGGCGTCACACCCGCCGGCGAGACCTATGGCTACAGCGCCAACGACGCCAGCGTCGGCGACCTGGACGGCGACGGCCGCTACGAGATCGTGCTGAAGTGGGACCCGACCAATTCCAAGGACAACGCCTTTGGCGGCTACACCGGCGACGTCTATCTCGACGCCTACACGCTGGAGGGTCAGCGGCTGTGGCGCATCGACCTGGGCCGCAACATCCGCGCCGGGGCGCACTACACGCAGTTCCAAGTCTATGACTATGACGGCGACGGCAAGGCCGAGATCGCCGTGCGCACCAGCGACGGAACGGTCGACGGAACCGGCAAGGTGCTGGGCGATCCCAACGCCGACTGGCGCGAGACCGGCGGCGAGCGTCCCCAGGCCGACAAGACCGGCGCCTTCGTACAGCCCGACGGGACCAAGGTCGCCAAGGTGCAGGGGCGGATCCTCAAGGGTCCCGAATTCCTGACCATCTTCGAAGGCGCGACCGGCAAGGCCCTGGCCAGCGCCCCCTACGCGCCTGCCCGCGATCCACGCACCGACGCCCCGACGGTCGAGCAGATGACGCAGGTGTGGGGCGACGGCTATGGCAACCGCTCGGATCGCTTCCTGGCTGGCACGGCCTATCTCGACGGCGAGCGGCCAAGTATCATCATGGGGCGCGGCTACTACGCCCGCTCCACGATCGCCGCCTGGGACTATCGCGACGGCAAGCTGACCCAACGCTGGCTGTTCGACAGCGCCGCGCCGGGGAACGAGGCCTACGGCGGTCAGGGCAATCACCAGCTCAGCGTCGCCGATGTCGATGGCGACGGCCGCGACGAGATCCTGTACGGCTCGATGGCGATCGACGATAACGGCCAGGGCCTGTGGAGCGCGCGCCTCTTCCATGGCGACGCGATGCACGTCGGCGACCTCGATCCGACCCATCCGGGCCTCGAGAAGTTCGGCGTGCACGAGAGCCCCAAGATCAATGGCGGGATCGGCGCGGCCATGCTCGACGCCAGGACCGGCAAGGTGCTGTGGAGCACGCCCACGGAGAAGGACACTGGCCGCGGCCTCGCCGCCGACATCGACTCGCGCTTCCCGGGCGACGAGGCCTGGGGCTCCAACCAGGACACGCTCTACACCGCGCAGGGCAAGGCCATTGAAGGCGTGAAGCATCCGCGCCAGACCAACTTCGCGATCTGGTGGGACGGCGACGACCTGCGCGAGCTGCTCGACAAGAACCAGATCAGCAAGTGGGACTGGAAGACCGGCCAGGCCGTTCCGTTGCTGACCGCCGAGGGCATGACGTCGAACAACGGCACCAAGGCCACGCCGACCCTGTCGGCCGACATCCTGGGCGACTGGCGCGAGGAGGTGATCTGGCGCGCCGAGGACAACAGGTCGCTGCGGATCTATGAGACGCCCTACCCCACCGAACGCCGGGTGGTGACGCTGATGCACGATCCGCAATACCGGGTCTCGATCGCCTGGCAGAACACCGCCTACAACCAGCCGCCGCACACCAGCTTCCATCTCGGCCAAGGCATGAAGACGCCCAAGCCGGCGGCCATCGTCACCCGGAAAGCCTCGCAATGAAGTCGTTCCTGATCGGCGGCGCGGCCGCTTTTCTGCTGGCGGGCCTCGCCCACGGCCAGGACCTGCAGACCGCCGCAAAACCTGGCGCGCCCGAGCCGCCGGTGGAGTGGGTCGACAAGAGCACGGGTCACCGGATCGTCCGCCTGTCGCGCGAACCCGGCAGCTCCAGCCTCTATTTCAACTACAACGCTTACACGCCCAAGGGCGACCGGCTAGTCTTCGCGACGCCTACGGGCATCACCGCCATGGACCTGAAGACCCGCGCCCTGACCAAGATCGTCGAGGGCAAGGTCAAGCTGCTCTTCGTCGGCCGCAAGACGGGGGCGGTCTACTACGAGAAGGCGCTGACCGCAGATCCGATGGGCCCCAAGGTCGTGATGGCGACCGATCCCTACACCAAGGCCACGCGCGAGGTCGCCAAGGTGGATCGCGGCGGCTTCCAGACGATCAACGCGGACGAGACCCTGCTGGCCGGCGTCGCCATCCGAACGGACGTCCCGACGCCGCCGAACCTGGCCGACGCCCTGCCCAAGAACCCCGACGACGTCAAAAGCGCCGACGGCAAGGCGCTTTCCTACGCCGAGGGGCGCGAGGTACAGTTGAACGCGCGCCTCGACAGCCGCATCCCGATGGAGATCTTCACGATCAACACGGTCACCGGCGAGCGCAAGGTCGTCCATCAGGCCACCGACTGGCTGAACCACCTGCAGTTCTCGCCGACCGATCCGGGCCTGCTGATGTTCTGCCACGAGGGTCCCTGGCACAAGGTCGACCGGCTGTGGCTGGTGCGGACGGACAAGGCCGGCGACGCCCCGGTCAAGATCCACACCCGCACGATGAACATGGAGATCGCGGGCCACGAGTGGTTCTCCGCCGACGGCAAGACCGTCTGGTACGACCTGCAGACCCCGCGTGGCGAAGACTTTTGGGTCGCCGGCTACGAGATCGCCAATGGCAAGCGCACCTGGCTGCACCTGGAGCGCAATGCCTGGTCGGTGCACTTCAATTCGTCGCCGGACGGCAAGCTGTTCGCCGGCGACGGCGGCGACAGCGAGATGGTGGCCCATGCGCCGGACGGCAAATGGATCGTGCTGCTGAAGCCGCGCGCCATCCCAGACGTCGCGGGCATCCATGCGCCGGGCGCGGAGCACCTGATCAGCCCCGGCGTGCTGGACGCCGAGCGCCTGGTCGACATGCGCGGGCATGATTATCGGCTGGAGCCGAACGTCAACTTCACGCCGGACGCCAAGTGGCTGGTGTTCCGCTCGAACATGCACGGCGCCAACCAGGTCTACGCCGTGGAGATCGCCAAGGCCCAACCCTGAGAGCGAGGCCCTGACGCTCGCCTCATCGCGCGCCGAACAGCGCCTTGTCGGCGGTTTCCGCCATGCGCGCATAGCCGGCGTCGCCGGGGTGCAGGAAGTCGCCGCTGTGCAGGCCTTCCAGCATCCGGGAGGGCTTGGCGGGGTCCTTCATGGCCGCCTCGAAGTCGATGACGCCGTCGAATTCGCCGCTGCTCCGGATCCAGGCGTTGACCGCCTGCCGCGTGGTCTCGCCGGCGGCGTGGAAGTACATCGCGCCCTCGAACGGCAACAGCGTGCCCGCGTAGATCTTCACGCCCCGCGCATGCGCCCGGGCGATCAGCTGGCGGTAGCCGGCGATCAGCTCGTCGGCGGTGACGGCCTCATTGGCATAGCCCGGCTGAGCGGCGCGGCCGATGTCGTTGATGCCTTCCAGCACCACCACGCTGGAAACGCCCGGAATCGACAGCACGTCGCGGTCGAAGCGCGTCAGAGCGCTGGGGCCGGAGCCTTCGCGCAGCAGCCGGCCGCCGCTGATACCGACATTGACCACGCCCGTGTCGAGACCCCGCGCCGCGAGCCGAGCGGCCAGTTGCTCCGGCCAGCCCATGTCGGCGTCCGGCGTCGAGCGCGCGCCTTCGGTGATGGAGTCGCCGATGGTCACGATCACCGGCCGCTGGGCGGCGCCGCGCACCTCGACACCGGAAACGAGGCCGGGGCCGCGCAGCGCCTGCTCGCCGGGGATCTCGCTCTTGGCCGTGTGATTGCCCTGAGGCGAGACGAACAGACGGACGCGGTGGCCCGCCGGAACGGTCGGCTCGACATAGAAGGTCGAGACCGAGAGGTGGTCCATCGCCTTGACCGGCAATGCGATCGGATCGCTCAGCAGTGGCGCGCCCGGCGGAAGGGAGGCCTCGGACTTGCCGCCGAAGGTGACGGCGATCGGCGCCCCCTGGATCTTGCCGTCCGCGCTGGCCAGCGCCACCGTCATCGCGCCGACCTTCAGCGAGCGCTCGCTGAGCTCGTTGGTCAGGCGCAGCCGGACGGCGTCGCCGCCGAGATTGAGACGAACGACTTGGCGGACGGTGACGTCCGCGAACGCACGAAGCTCGTTCGGCCGCGCGACGGCCACGGACTGCAAAGGCGCTATACCCCAGGCCGCCGACCAGGTTGAGAGCGGAGCCGCCGCGATCGCCGGCTTCGGTTTGGGCGCCGCGACCACGGGTCCCGCGGCCAGCACAGCGGCGATCGCCGCGAACGGCAGGCCGGCGCGCAAGAGCTTCATGGTCTTCCTCCCTCGATTATTGTCGTCAGGGGCAGGTAGGCCCGCCCAGACGCGGCTGACCAGCGACGGAGGCCGGATGAACGCGACGCGAGATCGGCAGCTTCAAGCCGGCCAATCGCGTGGCGACCAACGCCGCGCCCAGGCGCGCGCCCTGCTCGTTGATGTGGGTGTCGTCGCTGATCCCGTCGGGATAGCGCGCCACATGGTCGTAGGGTTGGTACTGAAGATAGAGCCTCTGCGAGGCCAGTGGTCCCCTCGCCTTCAGCGCCGTCAGCATGTCGCCGTCCAGGTCGACCAAAGGGACCTTCAGGTCCTGAGCCACCCGATGGATGGTCGCCGCATAGGGGCCGTGAGCGTCCTTGGGCTCACCGTTCTCCCACATCCAGCGCGCGATCGGCGTCACCAGGACCGGGGTGGCCTTGGCCTTTCGGACATCGGCTACGAAGCGTCGCAGATTGACGTCGTAGACGCCGTTCGGATCGGTGTGGCGCTCGATCTTCTTGGTGTCGGCGTCGTTGTGGCCGAACTGGATCAGCACCGTATCGCCGGGCTGGAGTTGGGCGACCAATTGGTCCCACAGCCCCTCCTCGATGAAGGTCTTGGTCGAGCGACCGCCGCGCGCCAGGTTCACCACCTGAACGCCTGAATCCAGCGAACACTTGAGCACCATCCCCCACCCCATCTGCGGATAGCGGTCGGCGGTGTAGTTCGCGGCGGTGGAGTCGCTGGCGATGACGATCCGAGGCCCAGGGGACGTCGGTGCGGGCGCGGCCGCCAAGGCGGCGGCCAAGGCGAGCGCGGCGATCACGATTTCAGCTCCGCCAGGATAGACCGATCGATGCTGGCGACATCGCGAACGCCTGTCAGGGCCATGGCCACGCGCATCTCCTTCTCGATCAGGTCGAGGAGCTGGGTGACGCCGGTCTCGCCGCGCGCGGCCAGGGCGTAGACGGCGGCGCGGCCCAAGAGGACGCCCTTGGCGCCCAGGGCCAGCATCCGGACGACGTCCAGGCCGGAGCGCACGCCGCTGTCGGCGAGCACGGTCAGGCGATCACCGACCGCGTCGGCGATCGCCGGCAGGGCTCGCGCGCTGGACAGCACGCCGTCCAGCTGTCGGCCACCATGGTTGGAGACCACGACGCCGTCCGCGCCGATGTCGGCGGCGGCCTTGGCGTCCTCGGGATCCAATACGCCCTTGATGATCAGCGGGCCCTTCCAGAGGTCGCGGATCCATTCGAGGTCCTTCCACTGGATGGAGGGATCGAAGTTCGCCCCCAGCCAGCCCATGAAGTCCTCGAGGCCAGAGTTCTCGCCCAGCACCGGCGCGACATTGCCCAGGGTGTGAGGACGTCCCATCACGCCGACGTCCCAGGCCCAGGACGGCTTGAACATCGCCTGCACCAGGCGACGGGCGGCGGCGTTGGGACCGCTCATGCCCGAATGGGCGTCGCGATAGCGGGCTCCCGGCACCGGCATGTCGACCGTGAACACCAGGGCCGTGGCCCCGGCCTCTCGCGCCCGGGTCAGCAGGTCGCGCATGAAGGCCCGGTCACGCAGCACGTAGAGCTGGAACCAGATCGGCGCGGTCGAGGCCTTGCTGACCTCGTCGACGTCGCAGACCGAGACGGTGGACAGGCAGAACGGCACGCCCTTCTTGGCGGCGGCGCGGGCGGCCTGGCATTCGCCGCGGCGGGCGTACATTCCCGTCAGGCCCACCGGCGCCAGGGCGACCGGCAGGGCCTGCTTGACGCCAAACAGCGTGGTCGAGGGATCGCCGGCCGAGACGTCCTTCAGCACGCGCTGACGCAAGGCGATGTCGGCGAGGTCCGAGACGTTGCGGCCCAGGGTCCGCTCGGCGTAGGCCCCGCCGTCGATATAGTCGAACAGGAAGCGGGGCAGCTTGCGTCGCGCCGCTTCACGGAAATCGGTCGTGGATGAGACGATCATCAGCCTACTGCAGGTTCACGAAAGCGCCGCCGTCGACCAGCAGCGCCGCGCCGGTCACGTACTTGGCGAGGTCCGAGGCCAGGAACACGATCGGCCCGGCTAGGTCGTCCGGCTCGCCCAAACGGCCGAGCGGGATGCGGCCGCTCATGTACTCGCGCTTGGCGACGTCGGCGAGGTCTTCCTTGTTGATCGCCGTCTCGATGGTGCCGGGCAGCACGGAATTGCAGCGGATGCCGTGCTTGCCCAGCGCGATCGCCGTCGACTGCATCAGACTGTGCACGCCGGCCTTGGTCGGGGTGTAGTGCGTCTGCATGCCGCCGCCGACCAGGGCGCTGATCGAGCTGACGGCGATGATCGCGCCGCCGTGACCTTGCTTCACCATCTGGTTGGCCGCCGCCTGGACCATGTAATAGGCGCCGAACAGATTGACCTTCATGGTCCGCTCCATGACCTCGGGCGGCATGTCGAGGAAGGCGTGGAACGGGCAGATGCCGGCGTTGTTGACGAAGACGTCGACCTTGCCGAAGGCGTCGACGGCGGCCTGGACGAAGGCGCTGGCCGTCTCGACCTCGGCGACGTCGCCCTTCACGGCGATCGCGCGGCGACCCAGGGCCTCGATCTCGCGCACGGCGTCGGCCGCGCCGGCTTCGTCGGAGTGGTAGTTGATCGCCACGTCCGCGCCGTGCCGGGCGCAACCGATCGCGGCGGCCTTTCCGATTCCTTGGGAGGCGCCGGTCACCAGCACCACCTTGTCCTTCAGCAGCATCCCTACCTCTTGCTTTTTCTCATCAGCGGACGACCCGCTTTCCGTTCCAGCCGAGATCGCGGCCGATGGCGTTGGCCGTGTCGCGTACGTCGTCGACCAGAGTCTTCATGCGGTCGTCGTCCATATACTGGGCCGCGCCCGAGACGCTGATCGCGCCGACGATCTGGCCCGCCGCGCCGCGAATCGGCGCGGCCACGCAGCGAATGCGGTCTTCGTTCTCTTCCAAGTCGAAGGCGACGCCGCGCTTGGCGTAGTCGCGCATCCAGTCGATCCACTGCGTCTCGTCGGGCGCGCCGGGCGGCGGCGGGCCTTCCGAGCGATAGAGATCACGCCAGCGCTCCTCGACCTCATCCAGCACGAGCGCCTTGCCCAGGCCCGTCGAGCGGATCGGCTGGCGGTCGCCCACGCGCGAGCTGATATTGATCCGCCGCCGGCCCGTCAGCTTGTCGAGATAGAGCGCTCGTCCGTCGTCGAGCACGCCCAAGTGCACCGTGTCCTCGGTGTCTTCCCAGAGCTTTTCGAGATGCGGCCGCGCGATCCGCGGCAGGTCCATCTGCTGACTGGCCAGATAGCCCAGCTCCAGAAGCTTTGAGCCGAGGCTGTAGCCCTCGCGCGGCGCCTGCGACAGCAATCGACGCTCCACCAGGGCCGTCGCCAGCCGATGGGTGGTGCTGCGAGTCAGGCCCAGCTGCTTGGCGAGGGCCGGCAAGGCGATGGTCCCGGACTCGGCGACGACATCCAACAGGTCCAGACCCCTGAACAGCGTCTGGCTGCCGCTGGGAGACTTGGGCGCCGTCTTGTCGTCCTCCGCCATCGTCTCCGCTCCCCTTGACGCTCGTTTCATTTTATAGCACTACCTCTCATATTGTGGAACGCAAGGCAAGCCGCCGGGCAGCGACTCTATGGGGCCGCCGCACCAAGCGGAGCGATAGCGTGTCATAGGTTGTGTTGGGGAGGTAGGCGCGGCCAAACCGCGCCGTGTCTGGCCGAAATGTTCGGCGGACGGGCCTTCCTTGTCTCGGAGGGGGGGCGTTCAGCGCGCCCGCCAATTGGTTGGAGCCTCGTCGTCCATGGCGTTCCCCGTCATCAAGCACGTTCGCGCCTTTGTCGTCCGGGGCGGCGGCGCCGACTATCACGACCAGGGCGACGGCCACTGGATCGACGACCACATCGCCACGCCGATGTCGCGCTATCCCGAGTACCGCCAGAGCCGCCAGAGCTTCGGCATCAACGTGCTGGGCACGCTGGTCGTCGAAATCGAGGCCGCCGACGGCACGATCGGCTTCGCGGTCACCACCGGCGGCGAGCCGGCCGCCTACATCGTCGAAAAGCATCTCTCCCGCTTCTTGGAAGGCCGCGACCCGACCGAAGTCGAGAAGATCTGGGACCAGATGTACTTCTCGACCCAGTACTACGGCCGCAAGGGCCTGGTGGTGAACGCCATCTCCGGCGTCGACCTGGCGCTCTACGACTTGCTGGGCAAGCTACGGCAGGAGCCGGTCTACGCCTTGCTGGGCGGCAAGGTTCGCGACGAGCTGACCTTCTACGCCACCGGCGCGCGCCCGGATCTGGCCAAGCAGATGGGCTTCATCGGCGGCAAGATGCCCCTGCACCACGGGCCCGCCGAGGGCGAGGAAGGCCTGCGCAAGAACATCGAAGAGCTGGCCACGATGCGCGAGCGCGTGGGCGAGGACTTCTGGCTGATGTTCGACTGCTGGATGTCGCTGGACCTCAACTACGCCACCAAGCTGGCCCACAAGGCCCATGAGTATGGCCTCAAGTGGATCGAGGAGGCGCTGAGCCCCGACGACTATTGGGGCTACCGCGACCTGAAGAAGAACGCGCCGACGGGCATGCTGGTCACCACCGGCGAGCACGAAGCCACGCGCTGGGGCTTTCGCATGCTGCTGGAGATGGAGTGCTGCGACATCATCCAGCCGGACGTGGGCTGGTGCGGCGGCGTCACCGAGCTGATCAAGATCGCCAACCTGGCCGACAGCAAGGGCGTGCTGATGATCCCGCACGGCTCGAGCGTCTACAGCTACCACTTCGTCATCACGCGCCATAACAGCCCGTTCGCCGAGTTCCTGATGATGGCGCCCAAGGCCGACGAGGTGGTGCCGATGTTCCACCCGCAGCTGATCGGCGAACCCGTGCCGGTGAACGGCAAGCTCAAGCTCTCCGACGCGCCGGGCTTCGGCGTCGAACTCAATCGCGAGGTCGGTCTGCACCGGCCTTACGCCCGCTAGTCCTCCCTCAAGGCGCAAGACCTATGAAACTGCTCCGTTACGGCCCCAAGGGCTCCGAAAAGCCCGGCCTGCTCGACGCCGACGGCAAGATCCGCGACCTGTCGGCCCACGTGTCCGACATTGACGGCGCGACCATCACGCCCGAAGGCTTGAAAAAGCTGGCCGCTATTGATCCGTCCACCCTGCCCGTCGTCGAAGGCTCGCCCCGCTACGGCGTGCCGGTTGGCCGCGTCGGCAAGTTCCTGGCCATCGGCCTCAACTTCGCCGACCACGCCAAGGAAGCCGGCCTGGAGCCGCCGCCCGAGCCGATCTTCTTCACCAAGGCGATCAGCTGCCTGAACGGCCCCAACGACGACGTCATGCTGCCCAAGGACGCCGTGAAGGGCGATTGGGAGGTCGAGCTGGGCGTCGTGATCGGCAAGCGCGCGCGCTATGTCGAGCAGGCCGACGCCCTGGACCACGTCGCCGGCTACGTGCTGGTCAACGACGTCTCCGAGCGCGCCTTCCAAAAGGAGCTGGGCAGCCAGTGGGACAAGGGCAAGGGCTGCGACACCTTCGGTCCGGTCGGCCCTTGGCTGGTCACCGCTGACGAGGTCGGAGATTGCCAGAACCTGGACATGTGGCTGGACCTCAACGGCAAGCGCATGCAGACCGGCAACAGCAAGACGATGATCTTCGGCGTCGCCGAGCTGATCGCCTATATGAGCCGCTTCATCACCCTGGAGCCGGGCGACATCCTGACCACCGGCACCCCACCCGGCGTCGGCGAAGGCCAAAAGCCCGACAAGATCTTCCTGAAGCCCGGCGACGTCATGGAACTGGGCATCGAAAAGCTTGGCTCGCAACGCCAGACCGTCATCGCCTGGACCAAGGAAGGCGTCGCGTGAGCTCCACCTCCTCTTCCAAAGTCTACGCCGATCGCTTCGCTGGCCGTACGGCCGTGATCACCGGCGGCGCCTCCGGCCTGGGCAAGACCGTCGCCGCCCGCATCGTCGCCGAGGGCGGCAAGGTCTCGCTGTGGGACCTCGACACGGACGGGCTGAAGGCGGCGGCCGCAGAGGTCGGCGCGAGCCACACCGCGGCGCTCGACGTCTCGGACGAGGCCTCTGTCCTGGCGGCCGCAGAGAGCGCCAACGAAGCCCTCGGCCGGATCGACATCCTAGTCGCCTCCGCCGGGATCACCGGCGCCACGGCCACGGTCTACGAATACCCGACCGACAGCTGGAAGCGCGTGTTCGACATCAACGTCAACGGCGTCTTCTACTGCTGCAAGGCCGTGGTCCCGTTCATGCTGGCCGGCGGCTACGGCCGCATCGTCAACGTCGCCTCGGTGGCGGGCAAGGAAGGCAATCCGAACGCCGGCGCCTATTCGGCGTCCAAGGCGGCGGTGATCGGCCTGACCAAGTCGCTGGGCAAGGAACTGGCCACCAAGGGCGTGATCGCCAACAGCCTCACCCCCGCCACTTTCGAGAGCCCGATCCTGGAGCAGCTGCCGCCGAGCCAGGTTGAGTACATGAAGGGCAAGATCCCGATGGGCCGCCTGGGCGAGGTCCACGAGAGCGCCGCCATGGTCTGCTTCATGGCGTCGGAGGAGTGCAGCTTCACCACCGCCGCGACCTTCGACACCTCCGGCGGCCGGACCACGTTCTAGAACGAGAGAGATTGGAGCCATGGCGTACACGGGCCCCATCGTCGATCCCCACATGCACCTGTGGGACCTCGATCGGCACTATTACGCCTGGCTTCAGGACACGCCGCTGCCGAACAATCCGGCCGGCGACATGACGCCGATCGCCTACAGGTCCTATGGGCTCGACGACTATCTGGCCGACGCCGAGGGCTGGAACGTCGTCGAGGTCGTGCATGTCGAATGCGGCCTGCCGCCCAAGGACCAGCTATCGGAAACCGACTGGCTCCAGTCGATCGCCGACCAGCGCGGCGTGATCGGCGGCATTGTCGCTGGCGCCAATCTCGATGATCCGGGCGTCGAGGCGATTCTGGCGGCGCACGCCGCGCGCCCGAACGTTCGGGGCGTCCGCCAGATCGTCAACTGGCATAAGGACCCGGCGAAGACCTACGGGCCAACGGACAAGCTGCTGGACGCCCAGTGGCGCCAGGGTTTCGCCCTGCTGGCCAAGTACGGCCTGTCGTTCGACCTGCAACTCTATCCGTCTCAGATGGCCGTGGCCGCCGAGCTGGCCGACGTGCATCCGGACATTCCGCTGATCGTCAATCACGCGGGCATGCCCACCGATCGCGACGACGCGGGTCTCGCCGCCTGGCGCGACGGCCTGGCGGCCCTGGCCGAGCGCCCGAATGTCAGCTGCAAGATCTCCGGCCTGGCGATGATCGACCGCGCCTGGACCGTCGGGAGCTTCAAGCCCTTCGTGCTCCAGGTGATCGAGACCTTCGGCGTCGAGCGCTGCATGTTCGCCAGCAACTTCCCCGTCGAGAAGGTCCACGGAAGCTTCGGCGCCTTCTACGCGGCCTATGACGCGATCACGGCGGATTTCAGCGACGACGAGCGAGAGTCGCTCTTCGCCGGTAACGCCCCGCGGATCTACCGACTACCGAACTGACAAGAACAAGAACGGGAGGACGACATGAGCACGACCACGGAAAGCCGGCCCCTCGCCTTCCGCATGCAGCTGAAGCCCGGCGTCGCGGCCGAGTACGAACGTCGCCATGACGAACTCTGGCCCGATCTGGCCCAGGCCCTTCGCGATGCTGGCATCTACGATTATTCGATCTTCCTGGATGAGGAGACGATGAGCCTCTTCGCCGTGCTGCGTCTGCGCCCGGACCACAACAAGGACACCTTGCCGCTGCAGCCGGTGATGAAGCGCTGGTGGGACTATATGGCCGACCTGATGGCCGTGCATCCCGACAACAAACCCGTTGAGTGGCCGCTCAAGCCTGTCTTCTACTTCGAGGGCTGAGGATGCGTTCACCCCTCCTCCTGGGTCTGACGGCGGCACTGCTGGCGACAACAGCGCTGGCCGAGCCCGTCCACTACACGATGACGGCGTTCACCAACGCCAGCCAGTCGAACATGAGCGTCTACGACTCGGCGGACGGGACGCGCTTCACCTTGAAGAAGCCGCTGGCCTACACGCCGCCCAAGGGGCTGATCCGCGATCCCAGCGTGATGAAGCACACCGACGGCTGGTACTACGTCGCCTACACCACCGGCTGGTCTGGCGACACGATCGGCTTGGCGCGTAGCAAGGACCTGACGGCCTGGACGTTCCTGCGCGATGTGAAGGTCGAGGTTCCTGGCGCGACCAACAGCTGGGCGCCGGAGTGGTTCGTCGACGATGACGGCGCGCTGAGCCTGATCCTGTCGGTCTCGACCACGGGTATCGCCGGCCAGTTCCAGCCTTACCGGATCACCGCCAGCGACACGTCGCTGACGGCCTGGAGCGCGCCGAAGCCGCTGGCGGGCCTGGGTCCGAACTTCATCGACACCTTCGTGGTGCGCGAGGGCAGCCTCTACCAGGCGTTCGCCAAGAACGAGACCAGCAAGTTCATCGAGCTGTGGACCGCGCCGTCGCTGGACGGCCCCTGGCAACCGAAGGGGACCGGCGACTGGGCCGGCTGGGGCCGCTACCTCGAAGGCCCCGCCCTCGCCCGCGCGCCCGACGGCGGCTGGCGCATCTATTTCGACGAGTACATGGCCAAGCGCTACTGGCACTCCGACAGCAAGGACGGCTTCCGCACCTGGACGCCGAAGACCGAGCTGCCTGAGCTCTCAGGCACGGTCCGTCACTTCACTGTCCTGAAGGAAGGCGGCGACAACGCCGTGGCGGCCAAGCCGGCTCAAGCGCACAAGATCACCTGGGACAAGTACTCGCTGCTGGTCGACGGCCAGCGGCTGTTCTCCTGGGGCGGCGAGTTCCACCCCTTCCGCGTGCCAAGCCCCGACCTGTGGCGCGACATTCTCCAGAAGATGAAGGCCAGCGGCTACAACACGGTCGCGATCTATTTCGACTGGGGCTACCACTCGCCCAAGCAAGGGGTCTACGACTTCCAGGGTGTGCGCGACATGGATCGCGTGCTGACCATGGCCAAGGAGGAAGGCCTCTACGTCATCACCCGCGCTGGTCCCTATGTGAACGCCGAGCTGACCCGGGGCGGCTTCCCCGGGTGGCTGGTCAACCAGCAGGCCCGCGCCCGCACCGACGCGCCGGAGTACGTCACCGCCGCCGACGAGTGGCTGACCCGGATCAACGCCGTCATCGCCCGCCACCAACTGACCACGGGCCAGGGCACGGTGATCGCCCACCAGATCGAGAACGAGCTCGACGTCGTCGGCGCGCCGCAGCAGCGCTACATGAAGTGGCTGGCCGACAAGGCCAAGGCCGACGGCATCACCGTGCCGATCTTCCACAACGACAAGGGCCGCAACGGCTACTGGGTCCCCAAGGGCGCCAACGTCCCGGGCACGGTCGAAGGGCCCAACGACCTCTACGCCTTCGACGGTTATCCGGGCGGCAACTGCAAGGTCGACTCGACGCCCTCCAGCCCCGGCGTCGCGCCGGACTGGGGGATCTATGGGACCGGCGGCGCCAAGGGCGGGGCTTCGGCCAGCCCGAACACGCCGGGCTTCTTGGCCGAGTTCGGCGGCGGCTGGTTCGACTACTGGGGCAGCAACGGCGATTATGACTGCACCGCCCTCCACCGGGGTGTCGGCTATCAACGGGTGTTCTATGGCACGAACATCGCGAACGGCCTGACGCTGCAGAGCTTCTACATGACCTACGGCGGGACCAGCTGGGGCTGGCTGCCGGCGCCGGTCGTGTTCACGTCCTACGACTACGGCTCGGCCATCGACGAGGCCCGGGGCCTGCGCGACAAGGCGCGGGTGATGAAGCAGATGGGCGAGTTCATCGCCGCCGTCCCCGACCTCACCCGCATGGACAGGGGCGAGGCTGTCGTTCCCTCGAACGACAAGGTCCGGGTCTATCACAACGTCAACGCCGAGACCGGCAGCCACCTCTATGTGGTGGTCCACAATCCCAGCAGCGCCACGGGCGACGAGGCCTTCACCTTCAAGGTGAAGACCCGCGACGGCGAGTACGTTGTCCCCAGCCGGATCAAGGGCCAGGACAGCAAGTTGCTGATGGCCAGCTATGACCTGGGCGGTCAGCGGCTGGTTTACTCGACGTCCGAGATCCAGACGCACCTGAAGTGGAACGACGGCGACCTCGCGCTCCTCTACGGCCGCGCCGGCGAGGCGGGCGAGACGGTGCTGCGCTACGCCGGCGCGCCGAAGGTCGAGATCCTGGAGGGCGAAGTCGCCTCCAGCTTCGACGCCGCCAAGGGCGACCTGAAGCTGACCTACGCCCATAAAGGCCTGGCCCGCGTGCGGATCACCGGCGGCGGTCGCCCGTCCCTCACCCTGCTTCTCGCGGACGCCGAGACGGGCCAGACCTTCTGGCGGCGCGACGGCCTGCTGGTCCGAGGCCCGGGTCTCGTTCGCGGCGCGACGACAAAGGGCGCCGTGCTCAGCCTGACCGGCGACACCGAGACCGACAGCCCGCTGGAAGTCTTCGCGCCCAAGGCCGTGACCGCCATTCGCTGGAACGGCGCCAAGGTCGCGGCCAAGGCGACCGCGTCTGGCAGCCTGTTGGCCGACAAGGCCCTCCCCGGCCCGGCCGCGATCACCCTGCCCGATCTGGCCAAGCTCGACTGGAGAACGGCCACCGGCTCGCCGGAAGCCGATCCAAAGTTCGACGACAGCAAGTGGATGAGGACGGAAGGTCGTCGCAGCGGCTCGACCGTGCGCGGTCCGACCGGCCAGCCGGCGCTCGACATGAGCGCCTACGGCTTCCACAACGGCGACGTCTGGTACCGCGGCCGCTATCAGGGCCGCGCCGACATCGACACCCTGACCCTGCACTACGGCGCCGGCGGCGCGGGCATGCTGCAGGTCTGGCTGGACGGCAAGTTCCTGGGCCAGCACGAGCTGGACGGCGGCCTGCCGCGTCCGATCACGACCGGTGTCGCGACCTTCCAGATCCCCGCGGAGCTGCGCGGAACGGGCGAGCACGTCCTGTCGGTCATGGTCCGCAACAACGGCCACAACTGGGACCTCGACGCCGACGACTTCCACAAGGAGGCGCGTGGCCTCGTCTCGGCCTCGCTGTCGGGTCCGGGGACCTACAGCTTCGCCGTGCCGATCGCCTGGAAAATCCAGGGCAACAAGGGCGGCGAGGACATCGCCGATCCGGCGCGCGGCTCGCTGAACAACGGCGGCCAGTTCGGCGAACGCGAGGGCTGGCACCTGCCGGGCTTCCCAGACGCCGCCTGGGCCAAGGCCGACATGGCGGCCACCCAGCCCTACGCCGGCACGACCTGGTATCGCACGAGCTTCGATCTGGCCCTGCCCAAAGATCATGACGTCAGCCTAGGCCTGACGATCGGCGATCCGAGCCTGCCGCGCTCGCCGAACAAGCGCTACCGGGTGCTGATCTTCGTCAACGGCTGGAACATGGGCCAGTTCATCGCCCATGTCGGCCCGCAGCGGACCTTCGTCCTGCCCACCGGGATCATCGACCCGCGCGGCAAGAACACCATCGCCCTGGCGGTGACCAGCGACGGCGCTCCTGGCGACGCGCTGGAGACCGTCAAGCTCGTCAACCTGCGGACCGTGCGCGGCGGCATCCCCGTCGCCCGCGTGCCAGCCCCCGACTTCAAACCCTGATACCGGACTCCTGGAGACACCCGTGCCCAATCTCGCCCATGGCCTGGACGCCAAGGACATCAAGGCCAAGATCGCCGCCCTGATCAGCAACCTGGTCGACATCACCGACGAGACCGGCGAGTTCCTGCTGCGCCTCGACGACGGCCGGGTGATCGACACCAAAGGCTGGAACGACTGGGAGTGGACCCACGGCGTCGGTCTCTACGGCCTGTGGAAGCAGTACGAGATGCACGGCGACGAGCGCGCCTTCGACATCATGGTCAAGTGGTTCGCCGACCGCTTCGAGGCCGGCACGCCGACCAAGAACATCAACACGGTCTCGCCGTTCCTGACCCTGGCCTACCTCTACGAGGCCACCGGCGACCACACCTACATCCCCTATCTCGAGACCTGGGCCGACTACGTCATGTACGAGGGCCCGCGCACCGAGGAAGGCGGCTTCCAGCACATCGTCTTCAACAGCGAAAACCCGCAGCAACTGTGGGATGACACGCTGATGATGAGCGTGCTGCCGCTGGCCAAGATCGGCCTGCTGCTCGACCGCCCCGACTTCGTCGAGGAGGCCAAGCGCCAGTTCATGGTCCACATCAAGTACCTGGCCGACCGCAAGACCGGCCTATGGTTCCACGGCTGGACGTTCCTGGGCCGCCACAACTTCGCCGACGCCCTGTGGGCGCGCGGGAACTGCTGGGTGACGATCGCCATCCCCGAGTTCATCGAGCTGCTGGACCTCAAGCCGGGCGACGGCCTGCGCGCCTTCCTGATCGACGCGCTGGAGGCCCAGATCAAGGCGCTGACGCAGTTCCAGGACCAGGAGACAGGCCTCTGGCATACGATCATCAACGACAAGACCTCGTACCTGGAAGCCTCGGCCACGGCCGGCTTCGCCTACGGCATCCTGAAGGCCGTGCGTAAGCGCTACATCGGCAAGGACTACGAGGCCGTCGCCATCCGCGCCATCAAAGGCGTGCTGGCCAATATCGACGACAAGGGCGAGCTGCAGCAGGTCTCGTTCGGCACGCCGGTGTTCGACACCATCCAGGGCTACAAGGACATTCCGCTGACCTCGATGCCCTACGGCCAGTCCCTGGCCATGCTGGCGCTGGGCGAGTTCCAGCGCGCCTTCATCTAGGCCTCACAAGCCTTTGTATCGATTACGGTCCAGCCCTCGCGGCTGGACCGATGGGGCGGCAAGACCCCTCAACGGGAAGAAATGCAAATGGCCACGCCGGACGTCCGCAAGCCGACCTGGATCAACTACTGGGGCTGGGGCTCGGGCGATATGCTCGGCGCCGGCGCCCAGGCGGTGATCACCGGCTGGCTGGCCTATTTCTTCATCACCTTCTGCGGCCTCTCGCCGGTCGAGACCGGCCTGATCCTGGGCCTTCCGCGCCTTCTGGAAGCGATCACCTGCCCGCTGATCGGCTATGTTTCCGACAACCTTCGCCATACCTGGATCGGGCGAAAGATCGGGCGGCGAAAGATCTTCCTGATCCTCACCATCCCGCTGCTGCCGGCCTTCGCCCTGATCTTCGTGACGGGCCAGACCTTCGCCTACTACCTGACGACCTTCATCTTCTTCGAGTTCGTCTACACGATGTTCCTGATCCCGTGGGAGACCCTCGCCGCGGAGATGACCAAGGACTACAAGGAGAAGGCCAAGTTCGCGGGCGCGCGGATGCTGGTCGCCCAGAGCTCGGCGATCTTGGCCTCATACCTGCCGACCCTGATCATCAACCACTTCGGCGGCAAGGACTCGCCCAACACCTTCCTGATCATGGCCGCGATCTTCGGCGTCCTGTTCAGCCTGGTCGTGACCCTGGTGATCCTGCTGTCCTGGGAGCGCCCCTACACCGAGGACGAGAAGCTGATCCAGCCTGAGCCGATGGATTGGGGCAAGGCGGCGATGATCCCGGTCAACATGTTCCGCGACCTGTTCTCGACCCTGAAGATCAAGGCCTTCCGCCAGCACCTGTCGCTGTATCTGGGCGGCTATATCAGCCAGGACATCTTCAACACCGCCTTCCCGCTGTTCGTGGCGACGGTGATGGTCGGCTCGACCCTGATCATCTCTCAGCTGATGACGACCATGTACGTGGCCCAACTGATCTCGGTGATGATCGCCATCCGCGTCATCATCCGCACCGGCCCTGTCATCGCCTACCGCATGGCCATCACGAGCGTCGGAGCGGCCCTGCTGCTTTTCCTGGCCTTCTACCTGATCCGCCCCAATGGTTTCGCCGAGGGCGTCGCCGGATTAAACGGCAACATCTTCGGCGGTGGGGCGCCGGCCAGCGTTCTTTTCTGGCTATTCGTGCCGATCATCCTGGCGGGCCTGGGCCGAGGCACGCTGAACTTCGTGCCTTGGGGCGTCTACAACTACCTGCCCGACGTCGACGAGGCGGTCACCGGCCAGCGCCGCGAAGGCATCTTCGCCGGCGTCATGACCCTGACCCGCAAGGTCGCCCAATCCGGCGCGATCTTGCTGACCACCAGCCTGATCGGCCTGGGCGGCTTCGTCTCGGCGCCCAAGGGCCAGCCGCTGGCGCAACAGACGCCAGAGGCCCTCAATGCATTGGTGCTCGTCATGGTCGGCGGACCGCTATTGGTGATGATCGCCGGCATGATCATCTCCTGGCGCTTCCGCCTGAACGCCCGCACCCACGCTGTCCTGGTCCACGAGGTCGAACGCCTGCGCGCCGGCGCGACCGAAGCCGAGACGCCCGAGTCCAAGCAGATCGTCGAGGACCTGACCGGCTGGAAGTGGGAGCGCCTCTGGGGCCGCGGCTAGAGCCAGCCGTTAGACCGCGCGATCCGCCCCGCCTCGACGCGGTTGGCCGCCCCCAACTTCTGGGCGGCTTCGGAGAGGTAGTTGCGGACCGTACCCGGCGACAGGTCCAGCACCTCGGCGATGTCCTTGTTCGAGCGTCCCTCCTCGGCCAGGCGCAGGATTTCGCGCTCGCGGTCGCTCAGCGGATCGGGCTCGGCGTCCCAGATGGCTTCCGAGAGTTCCGGCGCGATGGCGCGCCCCCCGGCCGCCACGGTCCGGACGGCGGCGGCCAGGACGCTGCTGGGACCATCCTTCAGGAGATAGCCCTTGACCCCGGCGTCGAGCGCGCGGCGCAGATAGCCTGGGCGACCAAAGGTGGTGACGATCAGGACGCGGGTCGACGCACCTTCGGACTTCAGCCGCGCGGCGACGTCGATCCCCGTCAGACCCGGCATCTCGATGTCCGAGATCAGCACGTCCGGCTTCTCGGCCTGGACCAATGTCATCGCCTGCCCGCCGTCGGCGGCGCGGCCGACCACCTGAATGTCCCCCTCCATCTCCAGCAAGGCGCTCAGGGCGCCCAGCACCATCTTCTGGTCTTCGGCGATCACGACGCGGATCATGGCGCGGTCTCCAAGGGGGCGGTGGCCACAAGCCGGGTGCCTTGCTTGTCGGATTTGATCTTGAGGCCGCCACCGATGGCGGCCAGGCGGGCCCGCATGCCCTTGAGGCCCGAACCTTCCGCCAGCCGCCCGCCCGCCCCGTCGTCGGCGACGGTCAGGACCAGGGAGGACGCCGTCGGCTCCAGTCGGATGTCGCACCGGGTGGCGCCGGCGTGGCGGATTACATTGGTGACCGCCTCGCGCAGCGCCATGGCCAGCACCGCTTCCTGAGCCGGATGGCCGTCCGTGGTCAGGGCGGCGATCTCGGCCTTGACCCCGGCGGCGGCCAGAGCTTGGCGCGCCTTGTCCAGTTCGAAGGCCAGCGAAGCGCCGCGCATGCCGACCACGGCGGTCCGCACCTCGCTCAGGGCCTCGCGGGCGGTCGCCGCGACGGCCTGCATCTCGCGCTCGGCCGCCTCGGGGTCGCGACCGACCAGGCGGGCGGCCAGCTCGGCCTTCACCGCGACCAGAGTCAGGGTGTGGCCCAGGAGATCGTGCAGGTCCCGGGAGATACGCTCGCGCTCGGCGGTGGTCGCAAGGGCGCGGACTTCCTCGTGAGCGACGGCGAGCTCCTGGTTCTTGCGCTCCATGTCGCTCTGCATCAGGCCGGCGAAGCCGACGATCGCGCCGAACAGCAGCCCCGACAGCCAGGCCGACAGGCCGTGGGCCTGCATCAAGGGACCAAGGGCGAGCAGCACGACCTCCAGCGCGATCATCGTCCGGATCGCCGTTCGCCGGGGCGTCATCCGGGCGGCGAAGGACATGCCGTAGATGGTGTAGACGCTCCAGCCGACGTTGAAGGGGGACAAGGCCAGGCCGATGGAGAAGATCGCCACCACCTGCCAGAGCTCAGGGCGTCCCCGTCGCCGCCAGATCATCACGAACAGGGTCAGAAAGGCGGCCGCCCCGGCGAACGAGGCGATCACCTCGACCAAGCCTGGCTTCCGGTAGAGCCAGCTGATGAAGTAGAACGGAACGTAGATCAGCCAGACAAGGTGCCAGCGCCGCTCCCAGCCGCGCAGCGGCGAGGCCGGCGCCTGGGCCGGGCGCCGCGCGGCGCCCGTCGGCGAGGGGGTGGGTTCCTGGCTCATCCGCCCGGTGTCGCGCGCCCAGAAGCTCACGGTCAAGCCGCCTGACGACGCCAGGCCGCCCAAGCCCCGAACACCGCGGCCAGGGTCACGGCGACCAGGAAGGAAACGTGCTGCTCGACTTGGGCCACCGGCTGCGTCCCCGACAGCATCTGGGACAGTTGGCCAAGGTGATACGAGGGCATGGCCTTGGCGATGTCGCCGAACCAGCTGGGCATGGCGCTGAGCGGGATCCAGAGACCGCCGAACAGCGACAGCGCGAGGAACACGAGGTTGGCCAGCGCCGTCGCGCCCTGGGAGCCCATCCGCAACCCGATGTTCAGGCCGATCATGGCGAAGGGTATGGTCGAGACCAATCCCAGCCCCAGGGTCGCCGCCCAGCGCCAGGCGTCCATCCGCACGCCGCCAAACCAGGCCAGACCGCCCAGCAGGGCGACCGAGGCGGCGATCAAGGTCAGCGCCGCGGCGAGACGCGCAGCCAGATATCCTCCGGCGGGCAGAGGCGCGATCTGCTTCAGCTCGATCAACTTGGCTTCGCGTTCGGCCGCGACCCCGGCGCCGAAGCCGAACATGGCCGGCGCGATGGCGGCGAAGATCACATAGTTGGCCAGCATGAAGTGCGCGACGTCCTCGCGCCCCTTGCTGAGCCCCAAGCCCATGACGCCATAGAAAAGCATCGGCAGGACAACGCTGGGCACGACGAATTGGGGTGTCCGCACCGTCGAAACGATCTGGGCGCGGGCTTCACGGCCATAGACGGCCAGGGTGTGCAGGGCGGACATCTCAGGCGACCTCGGTTTGACGTTGCGCCGGCGAACCGGCTTGGACGAGACGGGTGACGGCGTCTTCCAGCGAAGCGCCGGCGACGGCCAGGTCATCGATGGTTTCGTCGCGAGCCAGGAGCTCGCGCAGGGTGGCGGGGGCGGAGGTGGTCAGCAGGGTGACCCGCCCGCCGTCGCGGCTGACGCTGGTCACGCGGGCGAGACTGGCGAGCTCCGCATCGGTCAGGCGCGTGCGGCAGCGGATCGCCACCGCCGACACCTGGCTCTTGATCGCCTCGGGCGTGCCGTCGGCGATGACGCGGCCATGGTCGATGACGACGATCCGGTCGGCCAAGGCCTCGGCCTCGTCCAGGTGATGGGTCGTCAGCAGCACCGAGGCGCCGCGGGCGATCTCGGCGCGAACTGCCGACCACAGGGCCCGGCGGGCGTCGATGTCCATGCCGGTCGTCGGCTCGTCCAGCACCAGAAAGTCCGGACGCCCGGCGATGGCGATGGCGAACTGGACCCGACGCTGCTGACCGCCCGAGAGCGCTCCGCACCGGCGGTTCTCAAGCCCTTCGAGGCCCGCCAGTCGCAGGGCCTCTTCCAGCGGCCGAGGCTGGCGGTAATAGCCACGGAACAGGTCCACCTGCTCGCGCACGGTCAGGGTCGCGGGCAGGCCGGTCTCCTGAAGCATGACGCCCATGCGACCGCGGGTGGCGAGGTCCCTGGGATCGCCCCCGAACAGCCGAACCTGGCCGGTGTCGGGTCGCAGACGACCGGTCAGCAGAGCGACGCTGGTGCTCTTGCCCGCGCCGTTGGGGCCCAGTAGGGCCACGCACTGACCCGGACGGATGATCAGGTCCAGGCCATCCAGGGCCCGGGCCGCGCCGCGTTGCTTGGTGACCTGGCTCAGCAGGCCCACGGGCGTTTCGGATAGGTTTGCTGACATGGTTGGCTCCCCTCGATGTCGAAGCCAACATGCTCCCGCCCGCCCTGGCGCATCAGTGCCGCCCGTCACCGGAGCGACATGACAAACGTCACCTTGTCGCAGCCTCACGCGAAACCCGACCTTGGAGACGCGACTGGCGACGCGTTACAACCGGAGTCGAGGTTGAGTCCCGGGGAGCCAGATCGCGCGATGCATACGCAGAGAATTCTCGTGACGGGCGGCGCGGGCTTCGTGGGATCGCATCTTTGCGACCGGCTGCTCGAAAGCGGCGCCGAGGTGCTCTGCGTCGACAACTACTACACCGGCTCGCGCCTGAACGTGGCGCAGAACCTGTCCAATCCGCGCTTCGAGCTGCTGCGACACGATGTGACCATGCCGCTCTATGTCGAGGTCGACCAGATCTATAATCTGGCCTGTCCGGCCAGCCCGGTGCACTACCAGTTCGACCCCGTGCAGACGACCAAGACCAGCGTCCACGGGGCCATCAACATGCTGGGCCTGGCCAAGCGGGTGAAGGCCAAGATCCTGCAGGCCTCGACCTCGGAAGTTTACGGCGACCCGAGCATCCACCCCCAGGTCGAGAGCTACTGGGGCAACGTCAATCCGATCGGCATCCGCTCCTGCTACGACGAAGGCAAGCGCTGCGCCGAGACCTTGTTCTTCGACTACTGGCGCCAGCACAAGCTGCGCATCAAGGTGGCGCGGATCTTCAACACCTATGGCCCGCGCATGCACCCCAATGACGGCCGCGTGGTGTCGAACTTCATCGTCCAGGCGCTGAAGGGCGAGGACATCACCCTCTATGGCGACGGAACCCAGACGCGCTCGTTCTGCTATGTCGACGATTTGGTCGACGGCCTGATCCGGCTGATGAACACCGGCGACGACGTGACCGGCCCGATCAACCTGGGCAATCCGGTCGAGTTCACGATGAAGCAGCTGGCTGAGCTGGTGCTGGAACTGACGGGCAGCGCTTCCCAGATCGTGCACCGCCCCCTGCCCTCTGACGACCCACGCCAGCGTCAGCCTGACATCACGCTCGCCAAGCAGCATCTCGACTGGACACCGACCGCGCCGCTGAAGGTCGGGCTGATGAAGACCATCGAGTATTTCGACGGCCTGCTGAAGGCGGCGTGACAAGGCCGGCCTTGCTCCAGCCGGCGCCCGCCGCTAACAGCCGGCCATGGCGCGTTCAGTTTCCCTCCCGGCCCTGTTGCTGGCCACCGCTCTTCCAGCGATCGTTCAGGCCCAGGAGGTCGAGGCGATCTCGGTGTGGGGACGCCGCGCCAACGATCTTGGCCGCGCGACCTCGGCCAGCGAGGGCCGCGTTTCCTACGCCGATTTCGCCGTCCGACCGCTATTGCGCCCAGGCGAGTTGATCGAGGCCGTTCCCGGCCTGGCGGCGACCCAGCACTCGGGCGCGGGCAAGGCCAACCAGTATTTCCTGCGCGGCTTCAACCTCGATCACGGCACGGACCTGGCCGCCTCTCTGGACGGCGTGCCGCTGAACCTGCCCTCGCACGGTCATGGCCAGGGCTATCTGGACCTGAACCTGCTAACGCCGGAGTTCGTCCACGACATCGGCTTCAAGAAGGGCCCCTACTCGGCCGAGAACGGCGACTTCGCCACGGCCGGCGCGGTCGCCTTCGAGACCGCCGACCACCTGCACGGCGACGGCCTGCAGGCTTGGGCGGGGCGGAACGACTATTATCGCGCGGTCGGCTCCAAGGCGCTGACCGACAATGTGCTGATCGCCGCCGACCTCTCCAGCGCGCGCGGCGCGTGGACGAATCCGGAGGACCTGCGGAAGATCAACCTGCTGGGCCGCGCGCTCGCCGGCGGTTGGTCGATCACCGCCCTCGCCTATGACGCCAAGTGGAACGCGACCGACCAGATCCCCCGCCGCGTGGTCGAGGCTGGCCTGCTGGATCGCCTGGACGCCGTCGATACGACCGACGGCGGGAACACCTCGCGCTACATGCTGTCCGCCCGCCGCCGCGACCTGCTGCGCGGCCTGGACGCCGTGGTCTATGTCCAGCGTTACACGCTCGATCTCTATTCCAACTTCACCTACTTCCTCGATGATCCGGTCAATGGCGACCAGTTCGAGCAGGTCGACCGCCGCTGGGTCTATGGCGGCGCGCTGACCAAACGCTGGAGCCTGGGCGAGGGCTGGAGCGCCCGCACGGGCGTCTCGGCCCGCGTGGACGACATCGGCAAGGTCGGCCTCTACCGCACCACCGCCCGCCTCCGGCGCGCGACCGTCCGGCACGACGCGCTGACGGAATGGTCGACGGCGGTGTGGGGCGAGGCCTCTCGACGCTTTGGCAAACTGGACGCCACGGTCGGCCTGCGCGCCGACGCCATGGGCGCCGACGTCGACGCCGGCGATCCGCGCAACGCCGGAACCGTCAGCGACCTGCAGGTCAGCCCGAAGCTGGCCCTGGCCTGGCGGCTCTCCAAGACCTTCGAGCTCTATGCGGACGCCGGCCGCGGCTTCCACTCCAACGACGCGCGTGGGGCGGTGATCAAGGTCGATCCGGTGACCGGCGACGCCGCCGAGCGCGCGCCGCTGCTGTCGCCGACCGACGGCGCGGAAGTCGGCATGCGCTGGAAGCACGGCGACCTGACCCTGACGGCGGCCGCCTGGGCGCTACGAGTGGCGTCGGAGCTCGTCTATGTCGGCGACGCTGGCTTCACCGAGGCCAGCGGCGCGACCCGGCGCCGAGGCCTGGAGCTGCTGGCCGATTGGCGGCCGACCTCGCGACTCAGCCTGACGGGGTCCTTCGCCGCCACGCACGCCCGCTTCGCGAACGATCCGCCGGAGGGCGACCGGATCCCGAACGCCGTCAGTTCGGTCGTCAGCGCCGGCGCCAACTGGACGCCGGTCAAGGGCTCGACCGTGTCGCTCACCTATCGCCGCCTGGGCGGCGCGCCGCTGATCGAGGACAACTCGGTACGATCGCGCCCGACCAGCCTGGTCAACGCCCTGTTCGTCCAGGATTTTGGCCGCGCCAGCCTGATGGTCGAGGTGCTGAACCTGGCCGACAGCAAGCGCGACGACATCGCCTACGTCTACGCCTCGAGACTGCCGGGCGAGCCGGCGACGGGGATCGAGGACGTTCACTTCCACCCCGTCGAGCCAAGGACTGTCCGCGCGGGGATCAAGATTAATTTCTAACGCCGCCGGACTGAAAAAAGGGATGATTTCTCCTGGCGTCATGGCCAAGGTGTCGCCGGGGTTCATCAGGGTTCTGAATTGAGGGGCTGAATTTGTCCAAGCGTTCCATTCGCTACGCCGTGGCCGGCGTCATCGCCGCCGCGCTCTCCGCTTCTGTCGCTCACGCCGACGCCATCAAGCAGACCAAGGCGCCGATCGAGGACAAGTTCCGTCAGCTGGAAGGCGAAGACTGGCCGACTCCGACCGACTATCGCAACGCCTCGGGCGCGCCGGGCTATCGCTACTGGCAGCAGAAGGTCGACTACGACGTCGCCGTGCGCCTGAACGAAGACACCAAGACGCTGACCGGCCGGGAGACGATCACCTACAAGAACAACTCGCCGGACAACCTGCCCTATCTGTGGCTGCTGCTGGACCAGGACTACAAGCGCGACTCGATCAGCCGGATGACCGAAACGGTCTCGGGTGACGCGATGAGCCTGGGCCAGGTGCGTCGCATCCAGCGCCTCAAGGAGTGGGAAGGCGGCTTCACGATCACCTCGGTGAAGGACGCCTCCGGCCGCCCGCTGAAGTTCACCGTCGTCGACACCCTGCTGCGCGTCGACCTGCCGGCGGCCGTGCGCGGCAATGGCGGCGAGACCAAGTTCACGATCGAATGGTCTCTGCCCATGGTCGAGAACAAGGTCGTCGGGGGCCGCAGCGGCTATGAGTGCTTCACCGGCAAGGGCGAGGACGGCAACTGCATCTACGAGGGCGCCCAGTGGTTCCCGCGCCTGGCCGTCTATTCCGACTACGAGGGCTGGCACAACAAGGCCTTCCTCGGCTCGGGCGAATTCACGCTGGAGTTCGGCGACTATCGCGTCGCCCTGACGGTGCCTTCGGACCACGTGGTGTCCGCGACCGGCGTGCTGCAGAACCCAGCCGCCGTGCTCTCGCAGGCCCAGCGCGACCGCCTGGCCAAGGCCCGCACCGCCAGCGAACCGGTCTATGTCGTGACGCCCGAGGAGGCGCTGGCCGCCGAAAAGGGCAAGGCCAAGACCGAGAAGACCTGGATCTTCCAGGCCAGCAACGTCCGCGACTTCGGCTGGGCCAGCTCGCGCAAGTTCGTCTGGGACGCCCTGGGCGTGAAGCAGGAGGACGCCAAGGCCGAGCACCCGGTCGTGATGGCCATGTCCTTCTTCCCCAAGGAAGCCCGCCCGCTGTGGGACGCCTATTCGACGAAGTCGATCGCCCACACGCTGAAGGTCTATTCGGACTTCACCTTCGCCTACCCGTATCCGGTGGCGCAGTCGGTCAACGGCCCGGTCGGCGGCATGGAATATCCGATGATCTCCTTCAACGGCCCGCGGCCGGTGAAGGACAAGAAGACCGGCGCCCTCACCTATACCGAGCGCGCCAAGTACGGCTTGATCGGCGTCGTGATCCACGAGGTGGGCCACAACTACTTCCCGATGATCGTCAATTCCGACGAGCGTCAGTGGACCTGGATGGACGAAGGCCTGAACAGCTTCCTCGAGTTCCAGGCCGAGGTGCAGTGGGACAAGAAGTTCCCGGCGCGTCGCGGCGAGCCCAAGGACATCGTCGAGTACATGGTCAGCCAGGACCAGGTGCCGCTGATGACCCAGTCCGACTCGGTGATCCAGTTTGGTCCGAACGGCTACTCCAAGCCCGCGACGGCGCTGGTCATCCTGCGTGAGACGGTGATGGGCCGCGAACTCTTCGATCGCGCCTTCAAGGAGTACGCGAACCGTTGGCGGTTCAAGCACCCCACCCCGTATGACTTCTTCCGCACGATGGAAGAGTCGTCGGGCGTCGACCTCGACTGGTTCTGGCGCGGCTGGTTCTACTCGACCGACCACGTCGACATCGCGCTGGACAAGATTGTTCAGGGTCGCATCGACAGCGGCGATCCCGACGTCGAGGCCGCGAACCGCAAGGCTCAGAACGAGAAAGAGCCGGAGTCGCGCACTGCGGCCAACAACAAGGCGCAAACCGTCGTCGAGCGTGATCCCAAGACGCGTGACTTCTACAACGCCAACGACGAGTTCACGGTGTTCGACAGCGCGCGCAAGAAGGCCAAGTCGGCGCGCGAGGACCTGACGCCGGAAGACCTGGCGGCCCAGGACTTCAAGGACAACATCTATCGCTTCACCTTCCGCAACATCGGCGGCCTGGTGATGCCGGTGATCCTGAAGATGGACTTCGCCGACGGCTCGTCCGAGACCGTCCGCATTCCCGCGGAAATCTGGCGCAAGAACTCCAAGCAGGTCACCTGGCAGTACGTGTCGACCAAGCAGCTGAAAGGCGCCCAGCTCGACCCGCTTTGGGAAACGGCGGACGCCGATCGCGGCAACAACGTCTATGAAGGCGCGATCGTCCCGACCACGTTCAAGATCGTCAAGCCGCCGGAAGGCTCCAACCGGATGAAGGACGCCAACCTGAAGGTCGGGCCCGACAGCCTGGCCACGCTGCCCAACGCGGACAGCAAGAAGGACGACAGCTCCAAGTGATGCGGCGCGCGGTCGTACTGATGGCGGCGGCGGGGCTCGCCCTCGCCCCGCTTCCGGCGGCCGCGCATCGCGGCCACGGCGCTCTCAGCGTCGTGGAGCTCGACGCCAAGACCGGGGCGGTGAGCGTCAGTCACCGCATTCCGGCGCATGACGCCGAGCCGGCCTTGGCGATGATCGCGCCTGGCGCCCAGGCCAGTTTCGACGATCCAGAAGCGGTCGACGCGCTGAAGGGCTACATGGCCGATCGCTTCAGCGTCTCGGTCGCCGGCCAACGCGTCGCGCTCACGCTGAAGGACATGACCTTGGGCGCGGACGAGATCCGGCTCGAATATGTCGGTCAGGCTTCGCCGGCCGACGTCCCAGCCGCGATCACCGTGCGCGCGCCGCTGTTCGCGGACATCTATGGCGACCAGGTCAACCAGGTGAATGTTCGCCGGTTGGGCGTCACCCGCACCTTGGTGTTCAGCGCGGCTGACTCAGCCGATCCGCAGACGGTGGACGCGCTCGCGCCGTCGCGCTGAGCGGGACATGACAAACGTCACCCCGACGGCGTGACCCCAGACACTGCAACGCTTTGAGTCGTCCTGGCAGGTTCCTCGCAACAGAGGAGACCTCCCATGACCTTTACGACCCGCCGCGCCGCCCTGATGGCCGCCACGGGCCTGGTCGCGTTCAGCGCCAACGCCTACGCCCAGACGACGACCGCCTCCCCGCCGCCGGCGAAGAAGGAGCCGTCGAACCAGGTGCAGGGCGTGACGATCACCGCCCCGTCCAGCCAGGACATCAAGACCTCGATCGATCGCCGCAGCTACAGCCTGGGCAAGGACATACAGGCCACGACCGGATCGGTCGCCGACGTGCTACGCAACGTGCCGTCGGTCCAGGTCGACGTGCAGGGCAATGTCAGCCTTCGTGGCGACGCCAACGTCACCATCATGATCGACGGCAAGCCGTCGGGCATGTTCAAGGGCGAGAACCGCGGTCAGGTCCTGCAGCAGATCCCCGCCAGCCAGTTCGAGCGCGTCGAGGTGATGACCAATCCGTCGGCCGCCTTCAGCCCCGAAGGCTCGGCCGGCATCATCAACCTGATCACCAAGCAGCAGCGCGGGGTGGGAACGACCGGCTCGGTGCGCGCCAATGTCGGCACCGAAGGCCGCAAGAACGCCAGCATCAGCCTGGCCCGCAACACCAAGGCCCTGACGCTGTCGGCCGACGGCGGCTGGCGGCGCGACAAGGCCAAGGGGCAGATCGTGGACGATCGCGAGCGCCTGGACGCCGCGACCGGCAAATACTCGCCCAGCCACCAGAAGGTCGGCTTCATCAGCCGCGGGCAGTCGCACAACGCCCGCGCCGGCGTCGACTACGACCTCGACAAGAAGACGCGCCTCAGCGCCGAGGCCCGCTACAACGACATGAGCTACAAGTCGAAGTCCGGCTCGGACTATGACGGCCGCACGCCGAGTGGCGCGCCCAGCGTCCGCTATCAGCGGCGCGGCGACGGCGAGATGAAGCGCTCGGTGGCCGCCCTCTCGGGCGACCTGCGCCGCAAGCTGTCCGGCGACGATCACGAACTCACCGTCCACGCCAGCCTGGAGCGCACCCGCGACCGCCAGACCAGCGTGTCGGACGGTTTCAACCAACTGCCGGTCGTCTCGAACTACGCCGAGCGCGTCCGCATCGGCGACGAGTTGGTCCAGACGCGCCTGAAGGCGGAGTACAAGCGCCCCCTGCCCGACGGCGCCAAGCTGGTCGCCGGCTACGAGCTGCAGGTCGACGACAACGACTACGACAACTTCGGGGCTCGGGGGCCACTGGGCGGATCCCTGACCACCGATCCGTCGCTGACCAATCAGTTCAAGTACAAGCAGGCGGTCAACGCGCTCTACGCTACCTACAGTCGTTCTATGGGCGACTGGACCGTGATGCCGGGCCTGCGCCTGGAAGAGGTCCAGATCGACACCAACCAGGTCACCTCAAGCCTGAAAGACTCCTACGACTATCTGCGCGCCTATCCGTCGCTGCACGTGCAGTACAAGGTCGATGACACGCGCCAGGTCAACGCCAGCTACAGCCGCCGCATCCAACGCCCGACGGCGCAGGACCTGAACCCGTACCGGATCTATCAGGACCCCTATAACTACCGCCAGGGCGACCCGCGCCTGAAGCCGCAGGTGACGGACTCCTTCGAGGTCGCCTACCAGCTGCGCAAGGGCTACAACTACTATCTGGGCACGCTCTATTGGCGCGAGGCCCGGGACGGGGTCACGGATGTGGTGCGCGAGCTGCCCGGCGGCGCCCTGCTGACCACCAAGGCCAACCTCGCCAAGAGCCGCAGCGGCGGCCTGGAACTGGTCGCCAACGCCCGCCTGACGCCCAAGATCTCGTACACGATCAGCGGCAATGCGGCCTGGAACGAGATCGGCGCCACCGACCTCGGCTTCCCCGACAGCCGCTCGACCTGGACCGTCTCCGGCTACGCCGCCCTCAACGTCCAGGCCACGCCCAAGGACTTCCTGCAGATCAGCGGCTTCGCCATCGGCAAGCGCCTGACGCCGCAGGGCTATCGCGAGCCGACCGGCATGCTGAACCTGGGCTACCGCCACAAGTTCAACGACCGCCTGTCGGGGGTGATCACCGTGCAGGACTCGCTGAAGACCTTCGGCGACAAGCTGGTCATCCAGACGGCCGCCCTGAAGGAGCGCCGGGCGATGGACCTGGACCTCCGCGCCGTATTTATCGGCATAACCTATGGCTTCGGTGGTCAGGGCCCCGCCAACCCGCGCCGTGCGCGCGAACCGGCCTTCGACTTCCAGACCAGCCCTGGCGGCGTGTCTCCCATGTAGCCCGTTGAAGGCGGCCCGCTGCGCGGGTCGCCTTCAATGCCAGGTTGCGGATCGCCGCGGCGCACTGCGACATCCTGCCATATGGTCATTGTCGCGCCGACGGCTTTCAGCAAGGACATGACAAGCTTTGCCTTAGACAGCGCTCTATCGTCTTCGTCGACAACGGCCGACCTTCAGCCGCACGCGGGAATCGCCACCCGCGCGGGTGCTGATTTTCTGCTCGACCAGCTTGTCGAGGGGGCTGCGTCGCACGACGGCGACCTGCTGGCGGCCTTGGTGCTGGCGGCCCTGAGCTCGGGAAACTGCGCACATTTGCCGGCCGACCGGTTCGCGACCCTGGACAACCCGCCGCCGGACCGCGATCGCCGCCCGGTCTCGGTCAGGCAGATCGCCCAATCGCTTGGACAGCCCTATGAAACCGTAAGGCGGCGGTTCGTAGCGCTCGAAGCGGCCGGGCTGGTTGTGCGACGCGGGCGGGGCGGCTTCATCGTCCCGGAAGCGGCGGACCGCTCCAAGGAGCGTCTGGACGCGGCGCGGCGGACCCACGGCAAGATCCAGCGCCTGCTGAAAACTCTGCAGGCGCTGGAGCGCCGCTAGACCCCGATGCGAGCGACACGCATCTAGCCTGGCCCTAGGAACCGCCGCGCCGCCCGCCGCTTCTCCTTGCACCGCCGTTTGCAGGAGCGAGACATGTCCATCGTCGACAAGGTTCTGGGGGCGATCACACCGCCCGAGACAGAAGAAGATCGCGCCGAAGCCACGGCCAAGGCCCGAGCGGCCGCTGCCCAAGGGGACTGGCTGTCCATGGCGCTGGATCATCACGACCAGATCCGCGCCGCCTTCGCGACCGCCCGTACGGCGACAGATTCGGCCGATCGCCTGGCCGCGTTCAAGACGCTGGCGACCGTGCTAAACGGCCATTCCCTGGCCGAGGAGGTGGTCCTCTACCCCGCCCTCGCCAAGAGTGGCGAGAAGGGTCACGCCGGAATGGCTTATACCGAGCAGACCACCGCCAAGATGCAGATGGCCGAGCTGGAACGCATCGCCCCGGAAGATCAGGCCTGGTTCGACAAGCTGGAGCACATCCGCGGCGCGGTGCTGCATCACATCTATGAGGAAGAAGGGACCTGGTTCCTGGAACTGAAGGAAAAGGCGCCGGACCAGGCGTTCCTGACGCTCCGCTTCGCCGAGGAATACGAGCGCTACTCGAGAGGCGCGGCCACCCTGTCGCCGGAGCCCCGCTCGTTCGTGGCGGCGGACGAGGCTGACCTGGAGGAGATCGGCCGCAACGACGCGGGTCCGCTGCAGATGGGCGATGACACCCAGGACGAGGCGGACCGCCGCTTCTAAGGGTTTGGCCAGGAAAGACGCGGTGCGGCGAACCACCGCCCACCGCGGCCCACCACCTTAGCCCAGCGGCTTCTGATAGGTCTGCGTGTCCGTCTTGGCCGTGCCGGGCTCGGCCATCTTGCGATGCTGTTCGGCCAGAACGCTCTCCGGCGTCACGGCGGCCATGGCGGCCTGGAGCTTGTTCTTGAAGCCGGCGACGACGTCGCCCTCGCCCTTCTGCATCGCGTGGTAGCCGGTCTTGGCCACGTCGGCCGGGTCGGCCTTCTTCGGATCGGTCCCGACCTTTGTGTCCATCATGTCGGCGCGCTCGAAGAATTCGGTGTCGGTCGGTCCGGGCATCAGGCAGCTTACGGTGACGCCGGTGTCCTTGAGCTCGTTTCGCAAGGCCCAGGCGAAGCTGTCCAGGAAGGCCTTGGTGCCATTGTAGACCGCCTGGAAGGAGCCCGGCATCAGGCCGGCGATCGAACCGGTGATCAGCACCCGCCCGCGGTCCTGCTCGCGCATTTCCCGCACGACCTGCTGGATCAGGTATACCGTTCCGGTGACGTTCGTATCGATCACGAACCGCACGTCAGCCCAATCCTGATCAAGGAAGCCGCGCCCAAGACCCCGGCCCGCGTTGGCCATCAGTGCGTCCACCGGTCGCCCGCCGATCACGCCGACCAGGCGGTCGACGCCCTCGGTGGTCGACAGGTCGACCTCCAGCGCCTCGACCATGACGCCGTGCTGCTCCAGCGCCGCCTTGGCCTCGAAGATCGCGCGCTCGTCGGCGGCGATGATCAGGTCATAGCCGTCTTCCGCGGCCAGCCGCGCCAGTTCGTAGCCGATCCCCGACGAAGCCCCGGTGACGACGGCCAAGGGGCGAATGTCTTCGATCATCATCGACTTCCTTCTCATGCGGACAAGGGCGCGCATGAGACGCGCCGGGTGAGCAACCGCCCGGCGTTGTCGTTGTTCCGAAGGGCGCCAAAAGCAGGCGTCGCCTCGCCGAACCCGGCCTAGTGCGGCTCCTCGCCCCCCGACACATTCAGGCTTTCGGCCGTGATGTAGGCGGCCTCGTCCGAGCAGAGGAACGCCACCGCGTTGGCGGTGTCCTCCGGAAGCCCCGGCCGGCCCATTGGAATGCGGGCCGCCATCTGGGCGAGATACTGCTCCAGCGACAGACCCAGCACTTTCGAGAAGTACTCGTTCTGCCAGGCGCCCAGGCCGGTCGTCACGTGATTGGGGCAGACATTGTTGACGGTGATCCCCTGGGACCCCAGCTCGATCGCCGCGGAGCGGGCCAAGCCGACCAGGCCGTGCTTGGACGAGGTATAGGCCTGGGCGTGCGGGAAGCCCGACTTCGCCGCCTGGCTGGCGATATTGATGATCCGGCCGCCGCGTCCCTGGGCGACCATAGTCTCGGCCGCCGCCTTCAGGCCGAAGAAAGCGCCGGTGAGGTTGACCCCGATCACCGCTTCCCAGTCGTCGGGCGAGACCTCCAGCAGCGGCTTCATGATGTAGCCGATGCCGGCGTTGTTGATCCAGATGTCCAGAGAGCCGTGCTCGGCGACCGCATGGTCGGCCAGCGCCTTGACCTCGTCCCATCTCCGAACGTCGCAGGCCTTGGTGCTGACCTTCACGCCCAGGGCCCGCAGGTCCTGTGCGATCGCCTCCATCTCGTCGGTCGCGCCGATCATCGCGCCCGGCGTGGCCCGGTCGGTCGAGCGGCCGATGTCGGAGATGACGATCGACGCGCCCTCCTCGGCCAGGCGTCGCGCGATCGCTTCGCCGAGGCCCTTGCGGCGGCCTGAGCCGGTGATGACGGCGGTCTTGCCCGTGAAGCGCCCCATGGTCAGGCCGTCCAATCCAGCTTTTCGGTCATGATGAAGACCGCGTCGGCGAAGGCGCCGAACTCGGCGGCGATCGCCTGCATGCCCGGCGTCGAGACATCGGCGCCGAACTTGTCCATGTCGGCGACGTCGATGATCTCGACATACTCATAGGGCGGCTTGCCCTCGCCCATCAGCAGGCCGGCGCTGCGGAAGACCTCGAAGTTCGCGACGGAGCCCAGTCCGTTGACCGTCGGCAGGTCCTTGGCCTTGGCCCAGGCCTCGTAGTCGGCGACGGAGACTCCGGGCTTGAGGTTGAAAAGGGCGATGATCCGGGCCGCCATGATCTTCTCCTAGCAAGGCTAAATGTACGGACATTTAGAGCGTCTCACGTCGCCTTCGTCGAGAGGCTTTACGGCGGCGCGCTCCAACGGGTTCGAGACTGATCGTTCCGGAGGCGTCGCGCCCCGGGCGTTTCACCGCCGCCCGCCCTGCGAACGAAGCGAAACATTTCGCGATCGCGGAAGCGGTCGCCGCACCTCAATCGCGCTCGGCCGTTGACAGCGCGACTAACGCCTCGCCATAAATGTCCGGACATTTGAGAGGCGTCATGTCCATCCGTTCACTCCTGTTCGTCCCCGGCGCGCGCCCCGAGCGCTTCGACAAGGCGATGGCCGCCGGCGCGGACAGGGTCTGCATCGATCTGGAAGACGCGGTTCCACCGGACCAGAAAGCCGCCGCCCGCGCCGCGACGCTGGACTGGCTGGCGGCGCAACCGCCCAGCGCCGCCGTGGGCGTGCGCATCAATGGCCTGGGGACCGTCGAGGGCTTGCGCGACCTCGTGGCCCTGGCCGAAAGCGAGGCTCGCCCCGCCCTGCTGATGCTGCCTAAGACCGGGCACGCCGAAGAGATCCGAATCGTGCGGTCCGTGCTCGGCGACGCGGCGCCGCCGCTGTGGCCCATCGTCGAGAGCGCCGGCGCGCTCAGGGCCGCCTGGGACATCGCCGCCGCGCCGGGCGTCCAGGGGGTGCTGTTCGGCGGCGCTGACTACTCCGCCGACCTCGGCGTGACGCTGGATTGGGAACCGCTGTTCCTGGCGCGCTCGACGCTGGCGGCGGCCTGCGCCAACGCCGGGATCGAGTTGCTCGAGGTGCCCCACATCGACGTGAAGGACGAGGCCGGGCTGGACGCTGGCACGCGCCGGGTCAAGGCGCTGGGCTTCAGCGGACGCGCCTGCATCCACCCCTCGCAGGTCGCGACGGTCAATCAGGTCTTCTCGCCCACCGAGGCCGAGATCGCCCAGGCCCGGCGCGTGCTGGAGGCCTTCGACGCCGCCGGCGGCGCGGCCGCCCTGCTTGATGGAAAACTGATCGAGGCCCCGGTGATCCGGTCGGCCCAACGCGTGCTCGCGCGCGCCCCACTCGCCTGAGGAACAAGACCTTGGTTCAGAACTGGAAAGAAGTCGGCCCCAATCGCTATCGCGAGACCTTCGGCCGCTACTATGAGGACTTCCACGTCGGCGACGTCTACGAGCACCGTCCCGGCAAGACAGTCACCGAGTATGACAATCACCTGTTCACGCTGCTGACGCTGAACACCCATCCGATGCACTTCGACGCCGAGTTCGCCAAGGCCTCGGAGTTCAAGCAGAATCTGGTCGTCAGCCCCTACACCCTGGCCCTGCTGATCGGCATGAGCGTGACGGACGTCTCGCAGAAGGCCATCGCGAACCTGGGCATGGACGAGGTGAAGTTCACCGCTCCGGTGTTCCACGGCGACACGCTCTATGGCGAAAGCGAAGTGCTGGCAAAGCGCGAGAGCGCCTCGCGGCCTGGCCAAGGCATCGTGACGATCCGCACGATCGGCAAGAACCAGCGCGGCGAAGTCGTCTGCACCTTCAAGCGCAACATGCTGATCCCGGCGCGCGGCAACGCGGTCGAGGATCGCGTCGAAACCTACTGATCGGCTGAGGACATCGCCATGAACGCTCAAGTCGCTTCCGCCGAGGCCGAAGCTGAGGAACGCGCGATCCTCGACGCGATCGAGAAGTGGATCGAGAAGAAGGTCGCGCCCGTCGCGATGAAGCTCGAGCACGACGACATCTACCCTACCGAGCTGGTCGAGGACATGAAGGAGCTGGGCCTGTTCGGGGCCCTGATCGATCCGGAATACGGCGGTCTGGGCCTATCGGCGACCACCTATTCCAAGATCGTCACCCGGATCTCCGAAGAGTGGATGAGCCTGACGGGCATCTTCAACTCTCACCTGATGATGGCGCTGGTGGTGCAGAAGTTCGGCACCCAGGCGCAGAAGGAATTCTGGCTTCCCCGCTTTGCTTCCGGCGAGCTGCGCGGCTGCCTGGGCCTGACCGAGCCCGACGCGGGCACCGATCTCCAGGCCATCCGTTCGGTCGCCCGCCGCGAAGGCGACAACTACATCGTCAACGGCGCCAAGACCTGGATCTCGAACGCCATCGAGGGTCACGTCGTGGCCCTCCTGGTCAAGACCGATCCCGACGCCAAGCCCCGCTACAAGGGCATGAGCATGCTGATCACGCCCAAGGCCCACCCCGAGACCGGCGAACCGATCCCGGGCGTCAGGAACGGCCGCAAGCTTGAGAAGCTGGGTTACAAGGGCATCGATTCCGGCGAGCTGATCTACGAGGACTACGCCATCTCCGCCGAGCTCGGCCTGGTGGGCGGCGAAGAGGGCAAGGGCTTCCTGATGGCGACCGGCGGCCTGGAGATTGGCCGCATCAACGTGGCTGCCCGCGCGGTCGGCATCGCCAAACGCGCCCTCAGCGAAAGCGTCCGCTACGCCCAGGTCCGCAAGACCATGGGCAAGCCGATCGCCGAACACCAGGCGATCCAGCTTAAACTTGGCGAAATGGCCTCCAAGACCCGCGCGGCCGAGCTGCTCGTCCAGGACGCCGCGGCGGCCTACGACAAGGGCCAGCGGGTCGACATGGAAGCCGGCATGGCCAAGTACTTCGCCTCGGAGACGGCGGTGTACTGCGCCACCGAGGCCATGCGGATCCACGGCGGCTACGGCTATTCCAAGGAATATCCGATCGAGCGCCTGTATCGCGACGCCCCGCTGATGTGCATCGGCGAAGGCACCAACGAGATGCAACGCATCATCATCGCCAAGCAACTGGTCGCGAGGAACCCCGCCTGATGCGTCCCCTGGAAGGACTCCGCATTCTCGCCATCGAGCAGTACGGCGCCGGTCCCTACGGCACGCAACTGCTCGCCGAACTGGGCGCCGAGGTCATCAAGATCGAGGCGCGGTCGATGGGCGGCGACGTCAGCCGCGCCACCGGCCCCTTCTTCCTGGGCGATCGGGACAGCGAGTTCTTCCAGACTTTCTCGCGCTCGAAGAAGTCGCTTGCCCTGGAGATCAAGACTCCCGAAGGCCGCGCCGACTTCGAAGCCCTGGTCGCCACCGCCGACGCCGTGGTCAACAACCTGCGCGGCGACCAGCCGGCCAAGATGAAGGTGACCTACGCCGACCTCGCGGCGATCAAGCCGTCGATCGTCTGCGCGCACCTGTCGGCCTATGGCCGCGACAACAGCCGGGAAAGCTGGCCCGGCTACGACTACCTGATGCAGGCCGAATGCGGCTTCATGGGCATGAGCGGCGAGCCCGACGGTCCGCCGACGCGCCTGGGCGTGTCGATGGTCGACTTCATGACCGGCTCGACCTTCGCCATGGGCATCCTGGCCGCGATCCTGAAGGCCCGCGCCAGCGGCGAAGGTTGCGACGTCGACGTCTCGCTGTTCGACGTGGCCCTCCACCAGCTGAGCTATCCAGCGGTCTGGCGCCTGAACGAGGGCCACGAGGTCGGTCGGCTGCCGCGCGGCGCCCACCCCTCGATCGCGCCCTCACAGGCGGTCCGCACCGCCGACGGCTGGGGCATGCTGATGTGCCAGACGCCGAAGTTCTGGGAGAGCTTCTGTGACCTGACCGGCCATCCGGAGCTGAAGAGCGATCCGCGCTTCATAGATATCCCCAGCCGTCGCAAGCACCTGGCCGAGCTGACCGAGGCGGTCGATGCGGTGCTCTCGACCCGCACCACCGCCGAGTGGTCCACGATCCTGGGGGGGCACGTACCGTTCGCCCCCGTCACATCGCTGGGCGAAGCGCTGGACAACGCCTTCGTCCACGAGATCGGGATGCGGGACGTCGTCGCGCATCCTAACAAGCCCGACGGCCTGCGGATGCTGGCCTGCCCCGTCAAGATCAACGGCGAGCGCATGCCCGGCGCCCGCGCGCCCAAGCTCGGTGAGCACACCGACGACCTGCTGAACGAGATCCGCCGATGAAGCTGGAAGGCGTCAAGGTCCTGGACCTTTCCCTGTTCCTGCCCGGACCGATGCTGACTCTGATGATGGCCGACCACGGCGCTGACGTGATCAAGGTCGAGCCGTGGGAGGAAGGCGATCCGGCGCGCCACATAGGCTACCGCAAGAACGGCCACACCGTCTGGTTCCGCAACGCCAATCGCGGAAAGCGCTCGCTGCGCCTGAACCTGAAGGCCGAGGCGGACAAGGCTCGCTTCATGACGCTCGCCGCCGAAGCGGACGTGGTGGTCGAGGCGTTCCGCCCCGGCGTCGCCGACCGGCTGGGCGTCGGCTATGACGCGATCGCCGCGATCAATCCTGGCGTCGTCTACGTCTCGATTTCGGCGTTCGGCCAGACCGGTCCGAACCGCGACCGCCCCGCCCACGACCTCGCGGTCGAGGCGCTCGCCGGCGTCGTCGCTCTCAATGAGGGCCAGGACGGCAAGCCGGCCATGCCGCACATGCCCGTGGCCGACGCCCTGGCCTCGCTGACCGCCCTGTCGGGCGTGCTGATGGCCCTGCTGCGCCGACGGGACACCGGCAAGGGCGACTTCCTGGATGTCGCCATGTTCGACAGCCTGATCGCCTGGACGCCCAACGTCACGGGCCGGATCTTCGCCACGGGCGAGCCGCACGTCGTCAAGGACGAGCGCTCGTTCGGCGGCAACGCCATGTACAACCTCTATGAGACCGCCGACGACCAGTGGGTCAGCCTGGGCGGCGCCGAGCCGAAGTTCGCCAGGGCGTTGCTGTCGGGCCTGGGCCGCGAGGATCTGGTGATCTATGCGACCTACCCGCCTGGTCCCCAGCAGGAGCCCCTGCGGGCTTTCCTGCGCGAGGCGTTCAAGCAGAAGACGCGCGCCGAGTGGGAAATCTGGTTCGAGGGTCGCGACGTCTGCTTCGCGCCTGTCAAAAATCTCAAGGAAGCCTTCGAGGACCCGCACCTCGTCGCGCGCGGCATGCTGGCCCACGACGCCGAAGGCTCCGAGATCGTCGGCACGCCGCTGCTTTTCCGCGACGAACCTGGCCGTCCCGACCCCACCGTGCCGCCGGTGAACGACGACACCATCGGCTGGCGCTGATCAGCTGTCGCGGTGATAGGTCATCGCGTAGACGAAGCGCCCGGCCGGATGCAGGCTGTCGGAGGCCAGGACGAGCTCGCCCGCCGCATCGAAATAGCGTCGCAAGGTGCGCAGCGCGGCCTCTCCCCGCCGGGCGCGCAACAGGCGCGCGCCTTCCGGGTCCAGCAGCTCGGCGCTGATCTCCTGTTCTATGCGATCGACGGCGACACCCGTGCGCTCGGCGATCAGCTCCTGAAACGCGCCGTCCCAGGTTCGCGCCTCGGCTTCCAGATCCGCGAAGCGCGGCGGGACAAGCACACGGGTCAGGGACAACGGCTTGTCGCCTCGGTCGCGCACGCCGCTCAGCAACAGCCAGGCGCCGCCCCCCTCCTCGCCGGCAAGCTTGTAGGCCTGTCGCTCCTCGGGGGAGAGACCGCGCCGTTCGACCGCGTTCAGCTCAAGCCGCGCGTCGCGGGCGTACTGCAACAGGGCCGAGACACTGCCGAGGGGCTGCACGAAGGACACGGGCGGTGAGGCGGCCAGGACAGTGGTTCCTAGGCCGCGGCGGCGCTCGACCATGCCGGCTTCCTGCAGCAGCCTGATCGCGTCGCGAATGGTGTGCCGAGACACCCCATAGGTCTCGCAAAGCTCCACCTCGGGCGGCAGCAGCGATCCGATCGGATAGCGGCCCGACTCGATGTCCTTGCGCAGGATGTCGGTCAGCTGGCGATAGCGCGGGGTAGGCATCGAGCGCGAGTTTCCTTGGCGGCGGAGGCATCAAAACCTCGCTCTACGATAAGGCAAGTTCCGTCGCTTGACCCTACGTCGATAGCGGGCGACAGATATATGTCCGGACATTTGCGGAGCATCAAGCGGTATGGCTGAGATCCCCCGATCTCGAATGACGTCGGAGCAGCTCGTGGATCACGCGCTGTCGGTGGAATGGGGCGCCTTGCCGGGCTCCGTCCGCGCCGACGCGCTGCGCCTGCTTTATGACGCCGTGGTGGTCGGAGTCGGCGGCGCGCGCGCCACCCACGGCGACCAACTCCTGCAGGTCGTCCAGGGCTGGGGCGCCGCCGCCGATCATGCTTGCGGCGTGCTGGGACGGCCTGGCGTGCGCTTGCCCGCGCCATCGGCCGCCTTCATCAACGCCTTCCAGACACACGGCCAGGAGTTCGACTCGGTCCACGAAGGCGCGGTATTGCACCCGCTGCCGACCATCGTGCCGGTGCTGATGGCGGAGGCCGAGCGTTCGGGTCCCTATCCCGGCTCGGAAATCCTGGCCACCATGGTCGCCGGCACGGACGTCTCGGTGACGCTGGGCGTCGCGGCGACAAGTCCCATCCAGTTCTTCCGTCCCGCGACGGCGGGCATTTTCGGCTGTGTCGCCGCGCTGTGTCGCCTTCGGAGACTAGACCGCGAAACGACCCTGAACGCCCTGGGCTACGCCTTGGCCTTTTCGTCCGGCACCATGCAGGCCCATACGGAAGGCAAGCCGGCCCTGCCCGTCCAGGTCGCCAACGCGGCCCGGAACGCCATCCAGGCGGTGGACATCGCCGTCGCCGGCCTGCCCGGCCCGATCGACTCGATCACCGGACCATTCGGCTACCTGACGCTGTTCGAGAAGAGCTACGAGCTCACCGACGCCCTCGACAGGCTGGGCCGCGACTACCGGATCAGCGAAGTCTGCGTGAAGCCCTATCCCAGCGGCCGCGCCACCCACGGCGGCGTCGTCGCCGCCCTGAACCTTAGGCAAGCGCACGGCCTCAGCCCGGACCAGGTCGGCTCCGGAACCTATCGGGCGCCGCCCCTGATCCGGCATCTGGTCGGCCGCGCCAGCCAGCCCGGCATGGCCGTTTCGCACGCGCGCCTCTGCCTGCCCTACCTGATCGCCGTGGCCCTGGCCCGAGGGGCGGTCGGCCTTTCCGACTTCACGCCGGAGGCCCTGTCTGAGGCCGCTGTCCTGGACCTGGCCTCGCGCATCGTCGTCACGGTCGACGACAACCCAGACCCGGCGGCCTTCATCCCCGCCGAGCTGACCCTGACCCTCAAGGATGGCCGCGAGGTCCGCGAGCCGGTGACGGCGCAGCTGGGCTCACCGGCCTTCCCGCTGACCCGCGAGCAGCAACTGGCCAAGGGCCACGCCTGCCTCGACTTCGTCGGGCTCGCGGCCCTTCACGAACCCTTGGCGGCCCTGATGGACCGCTTCGACACCCTTGCCGACGGCGCGGAGGCGTTCCGCCTCGCCCAAGGCGCGATCTGACGGAAGACGATGAAAGACATCCATCAGTCCTATTGGCGCTCGATCGACTTCGACCAGATGCTGGCCGAGCATCCGATCGGCGATGACTTCGTCGCCTTCGCCACCTCCGTCAGCCGTGACGCCCTGCGCGCGCACCAGAACAAGCTGTTCCTGCGCTGCGTCGCCCGCGCCTGGCAGATCCCGTTCTATCAGCGCCTGTGGGGCGCGGCCGGCATCGAGCCGGGCGACATCCGCTCGATCGACGACCTGCCGCGTCTGCCGATGTTCAGCAAGTCGGACATCATGGAGTCGCTGAAGCTGGCCCCGCCGTTCGGCGACTTCGCCGGCTTCGAGAGCTATCCGGCCGACCAGAAGCCGCCGGCGATCATGCACACCACCTCGGGCACCACGGGCGACCCGCAGGTGCTGCTGTTCGGCCCCAAGAGCCGCGAGGTGCAGAACCTGCTGCTGGCGCGTAGCTTCCGCTTCCAGGGCCTGCGCCCGGACGACGTGATCCACTCGGTCTACGGCCACGGCATGATCAACGGCGGCCACTATGTCCGCGAAGCACTGACCCACTGGACCAGCGCCACCTTCATGTCGGCCGGTACGGGCGTCGAGACGCGCTCGCTGCAGCAGGTCGAGCTGATGAAGCGCTTCAAGGCCACGGTGATCGCCGGCTTCGCCGACTACGTGAAGAAGCTCGCCGACGTCGCACGCGATAACGGCATCGAGCCGGGTCGCGACATCCCGCTTCGCATGATCTCTGGCCAGCTCGGCCGCGAGGACAAGGCGGTGATGAAGGAAGTCTGGGGCGTCGATCAGTGCTTCGACTGGTACGGCGTCGGCGACACCGGCCTGATCGCCGGCGAAGGCCCGGACCAAGACGGCCTATACGTCCATGAAGACGCCCACTACGTCGAGCTCTGCGACATCGATACCGGCGCGCCGGTGGCCGACGGCGAACTGGGCGACATGGTCGTCACCTGCCTGTTCAAGGACGATCTCTATCCGATCATCCGCTTCAACACCCACGACGTCTCACGCCGCCTGACGGGCAAGTCGTCGATCGGCATCCAGTACGACCGTATCGCCGGCTTCCTTGGCCGCTCGGACAACATGGTCAAGATCCGCGGCATCAACATCTTCCCGCACGGCGTGGGCGCCATGCTGGAGGAGTTTGACGCCTTCGCCGGCGAGTTCATCTGCCTGGCGCGCCGCGACCAGACGGGCCGCGACAGCTTCGTCGTGGTCGCCGAAACCACCGCGCCGGAGGCCGCCTATGCGGACGTCGCCCGCGCGTTCGGCGAGGCCCTGAAGCGCAAGATCGGCATCGAGGTCGAGGTGGAGTTGACCTGCAAGGGCGCCACGGCCGCCCGCACCCAGATCGATGTCCGCCAGAAGCCCATCCGCCTGATCGACGAACGCAAATGAGCTTCCACAATCCCATCGTCGAAGCCGGCGTCGCGGGGCTGACCGCCCTCTTCCGCGACCGCGCCGTCACGCCGTCCGAGGCGACGGAAACCTATCTGGCGCGCATCGAGCGACTGAACCCGATGCTTGGGGCCGTGACGGCGACCGACGCCGAAGGCGCTCGCGCCGCCGCCGAGGCCAGCGGCGGCCGCTGGCGGAACGGCGAGCCGCTCTCGAACATCGACGGCGTGCCGATCGCGGTGAAGGCCAATATCGCCATCGCCGGCCTGCCCTGGACCTCGGGCGTCGGCGCCTATCGCGGCCGCATTCCCGCGCGGGACGCCGAGACGGTCGAGCGCCTGCGCGCGGCCGGCGCGGTGATCCTAGGCGCGCTGAACATGCACGAAGGCGCCCTGGGCGCGACGACCGACAATCTGGCTTATGGCCGTTGCTACAACCCCTATCGCCATGGCTGGACGCCGGGCGGTTCGTCGGGCGGGTCGGGCGCCGCCACCGCCGCCGGCCTCTGCGCCGCCGCTTTGGGCACCGACACGATGGGCAGCGTCCGCATCCCTTCAGCCTATTGCGGCGTGTTCGGCTTCAAGCCCGCGAAGGGATTCATCTCGACCGCTGGGGTCGAGCCCCTTTCCTGGACCTACGACCACGTCGGCGTCCATGCGCGCTCCGCCGAGGATGCGCGCCTCCTGGCCGTGGCGGCCAGCGGCCAAGAGATCGGCAGCCAAGCAGTGCAAGGTCCGATCGCGGTGCTCGACTTCGAAGGTCAGGTTGAGGTCGACGCCGCCGTGGCCGACGCTTTCGCCGCCGCCATCGAGGCCGCGCGAAAGGCGGGCCTGCAGACGACGTCGTTGCGCCTCTCCGACTACGACTTTAGCCGCCTGCGTCGGGCGGGCCTGCTGGTCGGCGAGGCCGAAGGCGCTGTCGTCCACGCCGCGGCCTTGGCCGAAGACCCCGAAGGTTTCTCGCCGGAATTCCGTGCGCTTCTGGACTGGGGCGCCGGACAGCCGGCCATCAAGCTGGCGCGCGCCTATCGCGACCTTGCCAAGGCTGTCGCCGAGGTGGAGGCCCTGCTCGCGCCGTTCGCCGGCCTGCTGACGCCGACCGCCCCCCAAACGGCTTTCCCGTTCGAGCAAGGCGCGCCGGCCAACCAGGCCGACTTCACCGCCCTGGGGGCTTTCATGGGCGCCCCGGCCGTCGCCTTCCCCACGGGCCTGTCGCCGGATGGCCTGCCGCTGTCTGGACAGATCATCGCTCGCGACGCCGCGACGGCCTTGGCTTTGGCGGAAGCCCTCTCGTCTCCCTTCGCGCGGTCCACGCCGTCGGGGTTCAGCGCCTAAAGGCACGCCGGCGGTTCCCCGCCGGCGCCCTTCTCAGCGTTCCAGTTCGACCAGCTCGTACCAGGTCTGCATGTAGCCGCCGACGCCGCCCTTGATGAACAGGTGGTCGTCGTCGGCCGTGACCCACAGGTCGTAGACCGGGTGGGCGCCGTCCTTGCTGACCATGCCGCCCGCCTCGTCCGAGAAGCGGAAATGGCGGCAGGCGAAGGTCCCGGCCGGCGTGGTCGCCTCGTCCTCGCCGACATACTCCATGTAGAGATTGCTCTCGGCGATCAGCGGCGGCGTCGCGCCCCGGTGGTCGACCGAGGGCAGAAAGGCGCGCAGCGGCCGCTTGTGAGGCCCTCGCGACAGGTCCATCACGCGGGTCATGTAGGCGTCGCCGATGATCGGATGGGTGCCGAAACCGTCATAGGGCCCCGACACCGGCATCGTCTGGGAGACGCGCCCGATCGAGGGACCGTAGCTCTCGCACTCGATGAAGCCGTCGCCAAACCGGAACCAGCCCGAGCCCATGAACCGGTCGCCGACCGTCAGGCGCACATGGCAGTCCATGGGACGTCCCGCCTCGTCCATCGAGTAGATCACGTCGCGCAGGACAGTCGGATCCGGCTCGTCGATCTCGCACTGGGCGCTGATCGTGACCTTACCGTCGGTGTGCTTGCGCATGACGAAGGTCTCGCGCCCCCGCTCCTGGCCCTCGCGGCCCGGCTTGTTGGAGGTGTAGAGGATCCGCCCCCGGATCGTGCGGTGCTTCATCATGGTCTCATGCGCCTTCTGACAATTGGGGTTCGGGATCGACAGGGTCGCCGATGCAGGTCGGGCAGGCTTCGGGCGGCGTCAGCGACACGGCGTCGAGCATGTCTTCGAGCACCCTCAGGCTCTCGGGACGGAACGCGGGGCGACCACGCGTTTCGTCCAGCGCCACGATGTCGATGGCCCGCCGGACGCCGGCGAGACGCGGGTTCACGACGGGCAAGCCGGAGCGTGCCGCGATCACGGCGGCGACAGGCGACAGGCAGGTGCAACCCAGGACGATCACCTCGGCGCCGCCCTGCTCCAGGGTCGCGCGGCAAGCCGCATCAAGGCGCGCCATGAGGCTCGCTTCCCCCGCGGCGATCCTCGCGAGATAGCCGCCCGGTTCGGACACATCGGCCAGATCGTCCTCGCCCCCGATCGTGCGTATGGCGCGGCAAGCCGCCTCCAGGCCCGAGTCACGCAGCACGCGCTTGATGATGAAGTCCATGGAGCGAGGCCAGGTCGTCACCAGTCCGAAGGTTCGCCCGAGGCGAGCCGCGGCCTCCAGCGCCGCGTCGCCGCAGCCGACGACGGGGATACCGAGACTGTCGCGCAGGATATCCAGGCCGTAGTCACCAAAAGTGTCCAGCACCACCGCGTCGCAGCCGTCGGCGCGCGCGCGCTCAGCGGCTTCGACATGGCCCAGCACCTGCATCGCGCGATCCAGCGGCGTGTAGGGAAAGACGGGCGCGCGGGATGGATAGGCGATCAACCGCACGCCGTCCGGGAAGGCGGCGGACAGTTCGGGCGCGACGGCGCCGGTCAACGGATTGGCCACGGCGCCGGCGAGCGCGATGCGGATCTCGGCCATGACGTCAGACCGGCTTGGCCGCGCCGAACAGGGCGGCGGCGATCAGCAGAAGCCATAGACAGATCACCAGGGGCCGCGCGCGCTGGAGCACCGCGCCGATCGCCTGATCGCTTTCCGGCGTCGGCCCCGTCGGCCCCGCCAGGACGCGGATGGCCGCCCCCAGCGGCGCCATCACCGCCCGAATGGCGAGGCCCAACGTCACGCACCCCGCCAGGAGCAGCATCTTGGCGGCCAGGAAAAGAGGAATGTCTCGCGTCGCCAAGCCTTGGAGGCCGGCGCCGACGAGGACAATGAGAACGATCCAGCGGACAAGCAGGTCCACGCGACGGTCCAGGCTGGATGGTCCGCTGTGGCGCAGGTGGATGCGCCAGGCGAGGGCCAGCCAAGCGAGGCCTAGCCCCCATGCCCCCGCCACCACGAGGGGCGGAAGCGGCAGCCAGCCCTTGGCCCAGGCCAGGGTCAGTCCGGTAGGCGCGGTCAGGATCAGGGCGGTCCGCGGCGCCATGTCTAGGTCGCCCAACACCTTGAGCGCCATCAACCGCTCGCCGCGAGTCCGCCGCGCGTCCGTGAGGTAGGCCGAGGTGTAGAAAGCGCCCAGGTCGCCGCCCAGCCAGTAGGCGAACACCAGGAGGTGCAGCAGAAGGAAGACGGCAGCGAGCATGACGACGCCTATTGATATATGTTTAGACCATATATCTCGCGCGTCGGCTCTGTCACGCGCCGATCTGGCGCTTAGCGCTTTTCCGGTCGCTGAGCCCGAATGTGGTACTCGAACAGGTCAGGACGATAGAAGCCGATGACCAGTTGCACCGGCCGCCCCTTCTTGTCGCGGACGACCCGCTCGATCTTCAGCAGCGGTCCGCCGACGGACACCTGCAGCGCCGAGGCGATGTGCGGCTCGGCCGCCGTCGCGGTGATCCACTGCTCCACCTCGAAGGCGCCCGCGCCCACCTTCTCAAGCAGCTCGAGCATGGACCGGTTCTCCAGGTCATCCCTCGAATAGCCGGCCGCGATCGCGGCCGGCACGTAGTTGATGATGTAGGAGAACGGCTCGCCCTCCAGCTTGCGCATGCGGACGACGCGCTGGACCTCGTCGCCTTCCTCCATCTGTAGCAGCTCGGCGATGGTCGCCGAGGCGGCTAGGTCGTTCACTTCCAGAAGCTGGACCTGGGTCTCCAGGCCCATCTGCTTCAGCGACTCCAGCAGCGTGTCGAACGAGCCGCGCACGACACGGCGCGGGGGACGTCCGGTCACCACGGTGCCCCGGCCGCGATGGCGGGTGACCAAGCGATCCTCGGCCAGCTCGTTCAGGGCCCGCTTGACCGTGATCCGCGACACGTCGAGCAGCTTGGCGAGCTCTTGCTCGCCCGGCAGCAGGCTGCCGCTCGAGAAGTCCCCCTTGAGGATCCGCTCACGCAGGATCAGGTAGATCTGGTGATACAGCGGGGTCGGCAGGGACTCGTCGAGCAGGCCAGCGTCGAGCTGTGCAGAGCCGGTGATGGTCATAGTCATGTCCGCATTGATGCGGCGCCACAACCGCGCCGTCATCCAGAAATTTTAAGGCGAGTCCGGCGCTCGGACCTCAGCTTGCGAAGGCTTCGAGGGCCGACGCCCAACCGGAAACCGCCGTTGGCAGAGGAAGGGCTGGAACGCCGAGCGCAGCGACTTGCGCCGGGCTCGACAGGGGATCGCCAGCCTGTGCGAAGACGGTCAGGCGCTCACCCAGCCGCCGCGCGACGCCGCCAAGATCGTGCTCGAGCCGCCAGGTGTTGAGCGGCGAAAGGGCGTCGGCGGCGCGCAGCAGTCGAACGGCTCGGCGATGGACGTCGGCGGCTTCCAGACTGCCCGGTTCGGCGAGCGCGGCGGCGGCGGTCGCGTCGAACCACGGATGGAACAGCCGCTCCCGGCGCGCGACGCGAAAGGCTCGGACCAGATGCGCGCCGTCCCATTCGGGGGCCAGAGCGGGCGCCCCGTGACGGGCGATAGCCGCCCGCCGGGCGGGGCCGTGGACCTCCACGCCGATGGTGGCGGCCGGGCCCGCCACGCCCTGGTCCGCCAAGGCCGCGGCGATCTGGCCGCCGGTCCCTTCCCCCACGATGGCCGGCGCGGCGAGCCCCAGGTCTCCGATGGCCTCGGCCAAGGTCGTCACGACGTCGCCGGTCATTGGCGTCGAGGCGCCATGGCCCGACAGGTCGAAGGCGACCACGGGGCGACGCCCCTCCAGCCGGGCCCACAGCGCATCGAAGCGGGTGTGGTCGTCACCCCAGCCATGCAGGAGGACCAAGGGCCTGCCAGGGCCCGCCAAAGTCCCGCGCCAGGTCAACCCGTTAGAGAACCCGCGCCCCGCGTCGCCCTGGATCGGCTCGGCGCGGGAGACATCGCCGGGACGCTTGGCCAGGTAGTCGGCGGCGGCGGCGTGCAGCTCGGCGACCGAGTCGCGCACCAGGGTCTCGTTCCGGCCGGCCGTCAGACGTCCCAGATGCGCGGCGAGCACGTCGTCCCTTGTCGCCATCAGCAGGCGCGGCGCGCCGGCGGGCGACAGCCAGTCCTCGGCGCGGAAGGTGAAGGCGGCGCGATAGACGGCGCGATACCCATCGCCGGACTGCAGCAGGTCCATGGCGTTGGCGTGCAACCGATCCAGCGGCGACAGGTCGTAGGCCAGGCGCGAGCGCGGCGTCGGATCGCTCCAGGGGAAGAACAGGACCTGCTCCTCCATCCGCGCCCAGAGCCAGGCCATGTGGGCGCCGTCCCAACTGGGCGCGAAGGGCGGCAGATAGTTCGCCAGGAAGTCGGCGCGCTCCTGCTCGGTCCAGACCGGAAGACCCTCCAGGGCGGCGGCGGCGACCCGTTCCGGCGCGAGCGTGGCGAGCGCGCAGGCGGTGCAGGCGCCGGTATGGAAGCCGTAGACGCCAAACCGTCCGAGGCCCAGGGCGTCGGCGAAGGCCAGCAGGGCCCGCGCGAAATCACCGGTCTCCGGCGCCCCCATGGACAATGGCGTCGATAGCCCCGCGCCGGGCGTGTCGGGCGCGATCACGCAGAGGCCACGACCAGCCAGGACCTCGGCCACGCCTGCGACGGCGCGGGACGACTGCGGTGAGCCATGCACCGCCAGCACGACAGGCCCCTCGCCCCATCGTCTGCAATGGACGATGCGATCGCCCACCGCCACGAAATGCCGGCTGCTGGTCAGCGACTGTTTCATTTGCGCCCGTTCGGATCTCACGCTTCCCTTAAGGATGCGACCATCTTGTCGATCCGACGCTAGCATGGATAAATGATATACATATAGATCATATGGCGAGACGAACCGTCGGCCTTTAGCGGGAGAGCGAAATGGACGGATCTGGAGAGGCGCGGAACGCCGGCCCTGCGCAGGACTACGAGGGACCGCCCGACTATCGCGTGGTGGGTCGGCACCCTCTGCTGCCCGACATGTCGCACGACGAGATCGAGCGGCTGAACTATCTGGCCCAGATGAACCGGCACCTCTCGACGCGCGTCATGCCGTTCGTAAAGGTCGCCTACGACGCGCGGATCGAGCCGCAGCTCAAGGCGCAGGGTGGCCCGAAGACCCGCCACGATGTCCGCAAGGCGCTGCTCAAGGATCCGGCCTTCCAGACCTGGTCCAGCCTCCGCCGCGCCACCATGGAGCAACGCCAGCAGGCCGGCCGCTGGACAGCCCTGCGCCAGGCCGAGGCGCTGGCCGCCAAGGCCGAGGGCATACTCGCCCATTCGAACACCCTGGCGCTCGATCCGAGCGTCAAGCAACCGCGCTACGTCTCGGCGGTCGACCATCACTGCATGCCCGGCTCGTATCACACCGAGCGCTTCCCCGGCGACGTGTCGGGCGCCGCGAACTATGACGCGGGCCTGTTCGCCACGACCGGCGGCATGCTGGGCCGTTTCAACGACGGCGGCGGCGTGGCCGTGGCACGTTGGGTCAAGAAGAACCTCCCCGACTTCAAGCCCAAGCGCATCCTCGATATCGGCGCCACGCTGGGCCACAACACCGTGCCGCTAGCGCTGGCCTTCCCCGACGCGGAGATCGTGGCTGTGGACCTGGGCGCGCCGATGCTGCGGTACGGCGCGGCGCGGGCCAAGGCGCTGGGCGCGAACAACATCACCTTCGTGCAGGCCGACGGCTCGGACCTGTCGCGCTTCGCCGATGGCAGCTTCGACTGGGTGCAGACGACGATGTTCCTGCACGAGCTGTCGTTCGGTTCGATGCGCGCCATCCTCGGCGAGACTCATCGCCTGCTGGCGCCCGGCGGCATCGTACTGCACGTCGAGCAGCCGCAGTACGACAAGGCCATGCCGCTGTTCGAGCAGGCGATGCGCGACTGGGACGCCTTCTACAACAACGAGCCGTTCTGGAGCGCCCTGCACGAGATCGACCTCGACGCGTACATGGTCGCCGCCGGCTTCAAGACCGAGGAGCTGATCCACGGGGCGGTCACGGCCGTAGTCGACAAGGACGTCTTCCCCGACGCGGCCGATGACGACTCGGAAGACTACGGCCGCAAGGCCGCCTGGCACGTGATCGGAGCTCGGAAAGCCCAATGAGCATCAACGACGCCCTCCTCGCCTCCGCCGCCAAGCCGGCCGGCAAGCGCCCCTATTTCCTGAACCCCGAGGTCGAACGGGTCATGGCGATCACCCTCGCCGTGGCCCAGGAGCTAGCGGTCGCCCGCCAACGGATCGACACGCTCGAACGCCTGCTGGACGCCAAGGGCGTGCTGGATCGCGAGGCGATCGACACCTTCCGGCCCGATGCGAACGCCGCCGCCGAGCGCGGGCTCTGGACCCAGGAATACCTCACCCGCGTGTTGCGCATCGTGCAGCAGGAGGGCGAGGCGGCCGCCGCCAAGGGCGACATCACGTCCGAAGCCGTGGCCGAGGAACTGAACCTCGAATAGCCGGCCTCTCGGCCACGCATCGCGAGAGGGCAAGCGTCTCCGGCGCTTGCCCTCGACGCGTCTGGTCCCTCTTCCGACAAACCCGCTGGATCCTCGATGAACCTCCTTCGCGCCGCCACCCTGACGACCGCCGATCTCGACGCGACGGTCGCCCGCTATGCCGACTGGCTAGACTATGCGCTGGTCGAGGACGGCGTGATCGCGGCCGACCTGGCCGCCAGTTGGGGCGCGCCTGCCTCGGCCGGCAAGCGCTTCGCGGTGATGCGCCCGGCCTCCGGCGTCGACGCCTATCTCCGCTTCATAGAGGACGCGTCGATCGCCAGTTACGAGCCGCTGCGCACCTTCGGCTGGGCGGCGGTCGAGATCTGCAACCAGGACGTCCTGGCCGTCAACGCGCGGATGCTGCGCTCGCCGTTCGAGATCATCGGGCCGCCCAAGACGATCGACGGCATCCCGACCATCCATCCGATGCAGGTGAAGGGGCCGGACAAGGAAATCGTCTACCTCACGGAGATCAAGCCCGAAGCCCAGGGCATGGGCCTGCCGCGCCCGCAGAGCTTCATCGACCGCCTGTTCATCCTGGTCATGGCCTGCTCGGACATGGACGCCTCGGCCGAATGGTTCACCAGCCGCCTGAAGCTGACGCTCGGCCCGTCCACCGCGATCGTCTACACGATGATCAACGGCGCCTTCGGCCTGCCGGCCGACACCAAGCACGCCTTCCGGATGGGCGGACATGACGGGGACGTCTTCATCGAGTTCGATCAGTACCCGGACGAGACGATCGCGCGCCCGCGTCACGAGGGCGCCCTGCCCCCCGGCGTCTCGCTTTGCACGCTGAAGCACCCGAACTTCGATGCGATCGACGCGCCCTGGATCACGCCTCCGACCCGCCGCGAAGGCCCGATCTACGGCGGCGGCCGCGTCGGGACCATAGCCGGGCCCGACGGCACGCTGATCGAGGTCGTCGAAATCTGACCTGACGCAAAAAAGCCCGGCGATCGCTCGCCGGGCCTTTCCTATTCCGACTTATCGCGATCAGAAGTGGCGCGTCACCGAGAAGGTCACGCGGCGCGGATCGCCGTAATAGTAGCCGTTGAAGACGGTGTGGACATAGACCTTGTCCGTGCAGTTCTTGCAGGCCAGGGCGGCCGTCCAGTCGCCATTATCGCTGTTATAGGCCAGCGACATGTTCAGTAGGGTGTAGCCCTTCGACAGCGTGTTCAGCGCCGTGGGCGTCCGGGTCGACGGCCCCGCATTCGACGCCGTCGTCCAGAACTCGCTGACGTTATTGGCCTCGATATTGCCCGTGAAGCCGCCGGCCAGGGCGGGAGCCGCCAGGGTGTAGGTGGCGCCGACCGCCAGGGTGCGCTTGGGCAGGCGCGAGAGCTTGTCGCTGGGATCGATCGCGTTGACATAGACGCCCGTCACCGGGTTGGTGAAGGATTGGGCTCTTGGGTTCACATAGGTGTACTTGCCCGACTGCAGGCCGGCGGTGGCGTAGAGATCGAGGCCCTTGGTCGGCCGCGCGAAGAACTCGAACTCGAGACCCTTGACCTGGATGTCGCCCGCATTGTCCTGCGTGGAAAGCGTTGTCCCCGCCACCAGGCCCGGCGTGGTGTACGAAAGCTGGAGGTCCTTGGTCTTGGCCAAGAAAGCCGTGGCGTTGAAGCGCAGGCGATGTTCCAGCCACTCGCTCTTCAGGCCGCCCTCGTAGGACCAGGTGAACTCGGGCTTGAAGTCCTGGAAGGCCTGCGGCGTGTAGGCGGTGCGCGTGTTCCAACCGCCGCTCTTGTAGCCACGGGTGGCGCTGACATAGAGCATCTTGTCGTCGTCGATCTGGTAGTTCAGGCCGAACTTTGGCGTGACGACATTGGCGGTCAGCTTGACGTCGACACCGGCCGCGGCGAGATCCGACGTCGTCATGCCGCCATAGGCCGTCGGGCGCAGCTCGATCTTCTTGGTCTCGTTGGTGAAGCGCGCGCCGGCGATGGCCGTCAGCTTGTCCGACAGCTTGTATTCGCCCTGCGCATAGGCCGCGTAGCTGCTGGTCGTGTTGACAATGTCACGCACGCTCGAGAAGCCGCGAGCCGCTCCGCAGGTCATATTGCCCGCGCCGTTCAGGCCCGCGCTACACGAGACGGCGCCGCCCAGAACCTGACCAGCCATCGTGTCGTTGTCTTCGGTGAACAGGTAGAGGCCCGCGACATACTTGAAGCTGTCGCCCACGACCCCGTTCAGCTTGAACTCCTGGCTGAACGATTTGTAGGTGCCATCATTGGTCAGATAGAACGGCGTCGGCGCCGCCGCCCCCTTCACCGGCAGCGAGAAGTCCGCGATGAAATTTTGGACTGACCAGCGATAGCCCGTCAGGCTGGTGACCGAGATGTTGTCGCCACGCCATTCGAGCGTCGCGGTCGCGGCGTTCGATTCCGACTTCGAATGCAGGCCCCGGTTGGCCTGGGCGTCGGCGATGATGTTGCCGGTCCCCCCCGTGGTGACGCCGCGCATGCTGGTGTGGCGGCTATCGCCGACATAGGCCCGCAGGGGGCCGCCTTCCGCCTCCATATGCTCGAGCGCGAAGTCGATGGTGACCTCGTCGCTCGGCAGCAGCCGCAGCGCGGCCCGCGCGCCGACGTTCTTGCTGCCGTTCAGGGTCTCGCCGGTGGTGTCGTTGTGGAGATAGCCGTCGTCCTTCAGGTAGTAGGCGTTGACACGAGTCAGGACCTTCGGACTGATCGGCGCATTCAGGGCGGCGCGAAACTGCTTGCCGTCAAAGGACCCGACGCCCGCCTGCACGAAGCCGCCGAAGTCGGCCGTGGGCTTCTTGGTGATGATGCCGATGGCGCCGCCCGTCGAGTTCCGGCCGAAGGTGGTCCCTTGGGGGCCGCGCAGGACTTCGATCCGGTCGATCTCGAACAGGCCGTAGTTGTTGACGTTCTGGCGCGGGACGATGATGTCGTCGACATAGGTCGACAGCGGCGGATCGATCGTGGCGATCTGCTCGGTCGAACCCAGACCGCGCATGTAATAGGTGTTGGCCGAGCCAACGGCGGTGTTGTTGCTGCCGAAGAGGTTGGGAACCATCCGAACCAGGTCCAGCGCCTGACTGACCTGTCGCGCCTCGAGCTGCTTGGCGCTGAAGGCGGAGACCGAGACCGGTACGTCCTGCAGGTTCTGCTCGCGCCGCTGGGCGGTGACCACGATCTGGTCGAGCTGAGTTTCGCCGCTGCTCTGGGCGTTGGCGAGCCCCGGAGCCAACAACGCGGCGACGGCGGACGCGCCGATCAGGACCTGCTTCCGAACCATGACATTCTCCTCCTCATATCCGTCGACCGGATAATTGATATATTTTTATGTCATTAAATGTCCGGACAACTTAATCCCGTCAAGCCGCTTGATTTCGGTTAGGCCGCCTGAGCTTTAGGCGCACCAACGCCTTTATCGCCGCATGGATGGTCAGTCGCTCCCCTTCCACGGCAGCAAAGAAAAAGGCGCTCCCCCATAGGGCGAGCGCCTCTCCCAGCAAACTCGTGAGGCTCACTCGCGGCCGGCGACCTTCACCAACGCCTTGCCCTGGTTCTGTCCGCGCATCAGCTTTTCAAAATGGGCCGGGGCGTTATCGAGGCCGTCCACCGCGTCTTCGACCACCTTAAGTTCGCCGCTCAGCACCCAAGGCGTAGCCAGCTCGACCCATTCGGACCAGCGCGGATAGAAGTCGTAAACGACCAGACCCAAGACCTGGGCGCGCTTACCGATCACCGTGCCGACCGGAAGCGTCGCCGGCGTGCTATTCTGGTAGTGCTCGGCGAGGCCGCACAGCACGATCCGCCCGCCGACGCGCAGACGCTGCAGCATCGGTGTCAGGACCGACGCGCCGACATTCTCGAAATGGACCGTCTGCCCCTCCGGCAAGGCTTCCGTGATCCGGTCGGTCCAGCCTTCCACGCGATAGTCGAAGCAATCGTCGAAGCCGTAGACGTCGCGCACCAGGGCGCACTTCTCGGCGCCGCCGGCGATCCCGTAGGCCTTCGCTCCCAGCAGTCGCGCCAGTTGGCCCGCGACCCCGCCGACCGGGCCCGCCGCCGCGTCGACCGTGAAGATGTCCCCCGGACCGACCTTGGCCAGTTGGGTGACCCCGGCCCAGGCGGTCAGGCCCGGCATGCCGAGCACGCCGAGGTGCGCCGAGGGGTGGGCGCGCGGGTCGAGCTTGCGCGCTTTGGCGGCGTCGAGGACGCCATAGGCGCTCCACCCGACCTCGCCGGCGACGATATCGCCAGGCGCGAAGCCGTCCGCTTTCGACTCGATCACCTGCGCCACGCACTCGCCCGGCAAGCTGCCGCCCACGGTCGGGGCGACCCCGCCCAGGTGCCGACCCCGCAGCCGCGATCCGATGTAAGGGTCGAGGGAGAGGTCCAGAACGCGAACCAGTAGCTGGCCCGCGCCCGCCACGGCGACGTCGCGCTCGACGAGTTGGAAATCGGCGGCGACGGGCATGTCGGCGATCGGCCGCGCCAGGACGACTTCGAGGTTCTTCATCAGAGCGGCATCCTTTTCCTAAAGGTCCTCGGCGGCGAGGAAATCGAGATACTGGGTCGCGCGCGTCGCCATTGAGGCGGCTCGCGGCATGACTGTGGCATTGCCGATCAGAGCGGCCAGCGCCTCGCCGCCGACCTGGCGCGGGTCGCCTGGGTCCGACGGGAACAGCACACGCGACCGCACCTGCGGCGCGAGCGCGGCGAGATCGGGCTCCAGCGATGCGCGCAGGGCCGACGACCATGCGTCCGACTGCCTGAGCACGTCGAGCGTCATCTGGCGAAGCCTTTCCGGAGCGATATCCGGCTCGCGGTGACGGATCGCCTCCGCCGAGCCGTCCCACCAGGGGTGCTGAGCCTCGCGGTCGCGAAGCATATGCCAGGCGCGCAGCCAATGAGCGCCACAACGCTCTGGCGAGAGGGAAAGCTCGGCCTCTCGCCGCCAGCGCGCCCTAACGGTCTCGGGCGGCGGCGTCGGCGCCCCGTCCAGCACAAGCGCCCCCACCGAGTCGGGGCTGCGAGCCGCCAAACCCAGGGCGAACGCGCCAGAGGTTCCGTCCGCTACGATGTCAGGCCGCGCCAGGTTCAGATCCTCGATCAGCTGGCCGAGCCACGCGATGTGCCCCTCGAAGGACGCGTCGGCGATGGGATCGCTGCAGCCGCAGCCTGGCAAATCGACGGCCAGTACAGGCCGACACGCGGCTAGCGCCGCCAGCCATTCGGCGTCGCCACCTGCGCCTCCCGGCGCGTCATGCAGGTAGAGCAAAGGGACTTGGTCTCGACGCCCAAACCGGCGCACGTGCGCCTGGGGAGAACCAACGTAGAAACGCGCGCTGGGGAGCGAACCCTTCGGAGATCGCGACGCGCCAGTCTCCCGGTCGAATAAAGCGCTCAGCATCTCCCGCCACAGCTTGGCGTCGGCGGGCGCGGACAGGACCTCGACTCCCGCCGCGCGATCCGTCGGAATACGATCCAGGTGAGCGTGCAGCACATCGTCCGCGCGCGCGGTCACGACGACCGGCGCGGTCACCCGGCGCAGAGCCTCGCGAGGGTCATGGCGCATGGCGGCCGCGTAGGCCGAGGGATAGGCAGGGCCCGCCAGAAAATAGTCCAGGGCGTAGGCGTGGAGTTGGTCGATCGACGGCTGGTCGATCGGCATGCGCGCCGCCCTTTGCGGCCGAAACCAAGGGAACCAACGCCAGGTGTCGCACACGCGCGTCCACTCGCGCGCCAGCCAGGCGCCGTCCGCGTCGATCTCGAACGGCCGCATGTAAGGGACGATGAACGACTCGTCGGGAGCGCC
>NZ_QFQZ01000068.1 GCF_003243465.1 Caulobacter segnis | reverse complement strand
GGTGCTGGCCGTGGTTCAGTCGGCGTCGATCGCCATGGGCCTGGCGGCCCAGCCCGGTGTCGTCGTCGACGGCGTCGGCCATGTCTTCTTCATCATCTCGACGGTCGTGGCCCTGACCGGCGGCACCCTGTTCCTGATGTGGCTGGGCGAGCAGATCACCAGCCGCGGCGTGGGCAACGGCGTCTCGCTGATCATCTTCGCCGGCATCGTCGCCCGCCTGCCGATCGTGCTGGGCCAGATGCTGGTGCAGGGCCAGACCTCGGGCAACTACACCCCGCTGTTCCTGATCGTGATCGGCTGCGTGGCCGCCATCCTGGCCATCGTCTTCATGGAGCGCTCGCAGCGCCGCCTGCTGGTCCACTATCCCAAGCGCCAGCAAGGCAATCGCATGATCGGCGGCGAAAGCTCGTTCATGCCGCTGAAGATCAACACCGCCGGCGTGATCCCGCCGATCTTCGCCTCGAGCCTGCTGCTGCTGCCGACCACGGCCATGCAGTTCGTGACGACCACCAACCTGCCGGAATGGGCCTCGTGGCTGCCGGGCGTGGTGGGCGCGCTGCAGCACGGCCACCCGGCGTTCCTGATCTTCTACGCCCTGCTGATCATCTTCTTCTCGTTCTTCTACACCTCGGTCGTGTTCAACCCCGAGGAGACGGCCGAGAACCTGCGCAAGTACGGCGGCTTCCTGCCGGGCATCCGCCCGGGCAAGCGCACCGCCGAGTACCTGGACTACGTGCTGACCCGCCTGACCGTGATCGGCGCGGCCTACATCACCGCCGTCTGCGTCGCGCCGGAACTGGTGATGATGGCGATCAAGTCGAACCAGTTCGCCCTGGGCGGCACCTCGATCCTGATCGTCGTGACGGTGACCATGGACACGGTCGCCCAGATCCAGTCGCACCTGCTGGCCCACCAGTACGAGGGCCTGATCAAGAAGTCGAAGCTGCGGGGCGGCCGCGGCCGCTGACGCTGACTTCGACTTTATTACAAGCGTCGGAAGCCGGTTTGTCACAAAACCGGCTTCCGTTTTTATTGCCGGGGCTCTAGGTCTGCTCCGGGAGACAGCCGGGCGCAGACTCGGCGACGCGCGAAGGGGCTTTCATGAACTTGATCCTGTTCGGTCCGCCGGCGGCGGGGAAGGGCACACAGGCCAAGCGTCTGGTCAGCGAGCGCGGCATGGTCCAGCTCTCGACGGGCGACATGCTGCGGGCCGCCATTGCTTCGGGCTCGGAGCTGGGCCAGCGCGTCAAGGGCGTGCTGGATCGCGGTGAGCTCGTCACCGACGAGATCGTCATCGCCCTGATCGAGGATCGTCTACCCGAGGCGGAAGCCGCCGGCGGCGCGATCTTCGACGGTTTTCCGCGTACGGTCGCCCAGGCCGAGGCCCTGGATAAAATGCTCTCGGCGCGCGGTCAGAAGATCGACGTCGTTCTCCGACTCAAGGTAGACGAGCCGGCTCTGATCGATCGGATCAAGAAACGGTTCGAAGAGCAGGGACGGCCTGACGACAATCCGGAAGTCTTCGTGACTCGCCTGGCCGCCTACAACGCCCAGACCGCGCCGCTGCTGCCTTACTACGAGGGGCAGGGGAAGCTGAAGGAACTGGACGGGATGGGTTCGGTCGAAGCCGTGGCCACGTCCATCGACGCCGCTCTCTCGGGAGCTGCCTAACAAAGCCCGAATTCACCGGATGTCCGGTGGATTCAGTTGTTGACGGAAGCGAAACGATCCCTATAACGGGGCGCTTCCGCGAAAGGGCGCGATCCGTGCGCGCCGGTCTTGGTCTTCTGGATCGAGCCGGGCGCGCCGTTCGCGTCTTTAGTGCGTGACTAGGAGAACATTAGACGTGGCCCGTATCGCAGGCGTCAACATCCCGACGAACAAGCGCGTTTTGATCGCGCTTCAGTACATTCACGGCATCGGCCAGAAGTCCGCTCGTGACATCATCACGAAGGTGGGCATCGAGGATGCGCGTCGCGTCAATCAACTGACCGACGCCGAAGTCCTCGCGATCCGCGAGACGATCGACCGTGACTACACCGTCGAGGGCGACCTGCGTCGCGAGAACTCGATGAACATCAAGCGTCTGATGGACCTGGCCTGCTACCGCGGCCTGCGTCACCGCAAGGGCCTGCCGGTCCGCGGTCAGCGCACCCACACGAACGCCCGCACCCGCAAGGGTCCGGCCAAGCCGATCGCCGGCAAGAAGAAGTAAGGTAGCCTGACCGATGGCCAAGGAACCGGCTCGCGTTAAACGTCGCGAACGCAAGAACATCACCTCGGGCGTGGCGCACGTGAACGCCTCGTTCAACAACACCATGATCACCATCACCGACGCCCAGGGCAACACGATCTCGTGGTCCTCGGCCGGCATGATGGGCTTCAAGGGCTCGCGCAAGTCGACCCCGTACGCCGCTCAGATGGCCGCCGAAGACGCGGGCAAGAAGGCTGCGGAACACGGCGTGAAGACCCTGGAAGTCAACGTTTCGGGCCCGGGCTCCGGTCGTGAATCGGCCCTGCGCGCTCTGCAAGCCGCGGGCATGACCATCACGACCATCCGCGACGTCACGCCGATCCCGCACAACGGCTGCCGTCCGCCCAAGCGTCGTCGCGTCTAGTATTTTTTAGACCACAATCTTCCTTCGCCGGCTGCGCCAAACGCGGCCGGCGAGCCGCGTTCAAGGGACCCGAGCCACGTGATCGAAAGAAACTGGAACGAGCTGATCCGTCCTGAGAAGCCGCAGATCGAAACCGGCGCCGATGCGACTCGCAAGGCCCGTATCGTCGCCGAGCCGCTCGAGCGCGGTTTCGGCGTGACGCTCGGCAACGCCCTGCGTCGCGTTCTTCTCTCGTCGCTGCAAGGCGCCGCCGTCACCGCCATCCAGATCGATGGCGTGGTGCACGAATTCTCATCGCTCGAAGGCGTCCGTGAAGACGTCGTCGACATCGTTCTGAACATCAAGCAACTGGCCGTGCGCATGCACGCCGAAGGCCCCAAGCGCATGACCCTGCGCGCCACGGGCCCCGGACCGGTCACCGCCGGCCAGATCGAAACCCCGGCCGACATCGAGATCCTGAACCCCGACCACGTGCTCTGCACGCTGGACGACGGCGCCTCGGTGCGGATGGAGTTCACGGTCAACACCGGCAAGGGCTACGTCCCGGCCGACCGTAACCGTCCGGAAGACGCGCCGATCGGCCTGATCGCCGTCGACGCCCTGTACTCGCCGGTCAAGCGCGTCGCCTATCGCGTCGAGCCGACCCGTCAAGGCCAGTCGCTGGACTACGACAAGCTGATCCTGGAAGTGGAAACCAACGGCGCCGTCACTCCGGTGGACGCCGTGGCCTACGCCGCCCGGATCCTGCAGGACCAACTGCAGATCTTCATCACCTTCGAGGAGCCGAAGGCCAAGTCGGCCGACGAGTCCAAGCCGGAACTGCCGTTCAACCCGGCCCTGCTGAAGAAGGTGGACGAGCTGGAACTGTCGGTCCGTTCGGCCAACTGCCTGAAGAACGACAACATCGTCTACATCGGCGACCTGATCCAGAAGACCGAAGCCGAGATGCTCCGCACCCCGAACTTCGGCCGCAAGTCGCTGAACGAGATCAAGGAAGTGCTCGCCGGCATGGGTCTGCACCTCGGCATGGACGTGCCGAACTGGCCGCCGGAGAACATCGAAGACCTGGCCAAGAAGTTCGAAGACCAAATCTAAGAACCTTCGAAGCCTATCGCGCTAAATCCGGGCCGCTCTTCCTCTCTTCGGAAAGGGGGAGCGGCCTGGGCCTTTTGAAGCCGCTACGCGGTGGAGGGCCCCGGCGCTTCGCTCTGAACCCGGTCGGGACGGACCAGGATTGGTGACAATCAGGCGCTCCTCGTCAGGACGCCGCTCGGGCCAAGCGCCCAGGAGAGAAGAAAATGCGTCACGGCTACGCCCACCGCAAACTGGGCCGCACCTCGGCTCACCGCACCGCCATGTTCGCCAACATGTCGGCCTCGCTGATCAAGCACGAGCAGATCGTCACCACCCTGCCGAAGGCCAAGGAACTGCGTCCGATCGTCGAAAAGCTGGTCACCCTGGCCAAGCGCGGCGACCTGCACGCGCGTCGTCAGGCCATCAGCTCGGTTCGCGACGTCGAACAAGTCGGCAAGCTCTTCGCGGTCCTCGGCCCGCGCTATAAGGACCGTCAGGGCGGCTACATCCGCGTTCTGAAGGCCGGCTTCCGCTACGGCGACAACGCCCCGATGGCCGTGATCGAGTTCGTCGACCGCGACGTCTCGGAAAAGGGCAAGGACTCGGGTCCGGTCTACGTCAACGACGCCGAAGACTAAGAGATTTCAGCGTGAGCTGAGACGAGAGGCCCCGGAGCGATCCGGGGCCTTTTTCGTTGGGCGCTTAGTTCGGGATAGACCTTCGACCCACGCTGACATTCTCAATATCCCGACCTCCCCGGCGAATGCCGGGGCCCAGATTCATCCTGGGCGGGTGGAGGGACGCGACTTAGCTCCGCGCTGACCGGATGGGCGTCCCTGGGTTCGATCTGGGTCCCGGCATTCGCCGGGAAGGTCGGATATCTGGATGGACGCTGAAGGCCGCTATCGACCCTGAGCGGACGTTCTGGTTTCGTCGCCAAGCGCGCGGGCGTGACTCACTGGAGGCGTCGGAGGCGGCCAGGTTGAGGATTCGCGCGGCAATTTCGAACTCACACCGATTTAGCTGTCGCGCCCTTCGATTTGGCCTAACGCGAGGGCGCTTGCTCTTCCAAACTGGCGCGGATGTCATCCCGGCGGTTTCTCTAGGTTAAATGGTCGCGTGCCCCCCGCTTCGTGCCCGCTCCGGCAGCCGGGGAATATCCATTGCGCAGATCCAGGGGATAGGGTTCAATCTTTTGCAACCCTGACAAGAGTTTGCCATGAAGATTAGATCGGTAAAGATTTCGAATGTCCGAAGCTTTTTAGAGCAGCAAACGCTGCTCGTGGACGGCGAAATCGCGATTCTTGTTGGCCCGAATGGTGGCGGTAAAACAAACCTACTCGACACAATAATTATCGCCATCAAGCGCTACCTGATGCCGCCAGCATACATACGGCAAATCCCGCAGCCGCACGACCCGTATTACCACGATTTTACCTACAACGATCAGCTCAACAACACGCCGCTAGACAGGTATTCTGGCTCGGAAGGCGAACCCCAAGAAGTTGAGATCGCATTCGAGGTGACGACGCAAGACATCGCAAACATTGCGATGATTAAGGCGGATGCCAAGCGCCTCGTGAAGGCCGAAAAGCGAAACGTGCATGGCAGCCGGAGTGAAGGGGCAGCTGACTGGGATCTCAGTATCCTAAATGCAGGCGACGTTGTTTCATTAAGAATTGAGAATGGCAATGTCTTCGCTAGGGCGCCAGGTGAACATCTTTTTCTTAACTACCTTCAAGCTTATGAAGCTGACAACTCGTTGCGCCGCTTGAGCGGAATGCAGGAACTCCGCGAAACACTTCTCTATTTGCCCGTCAACCGCACCGCGCAGGACGTAAGTGCCGAGGTCGTCCTAGCAAATGTTAACGCGTCCGATCTAAAGCGCCAGTCCGATGCGATGACCTCAAAACACCCGAGTAGCATTTCGAACAGAGCGATCGCCACTATCGCTCAGAGCCACCGCCGCTTAGAACAGACGCATGGTGCTGGGGCCCTAGACAAGCTTAAGGCTGAGCCGAATATGACGCGGCTCACGAAGGCGTTGACCGCTCTTGGATACGAGTGGAGCGTCGAATGTATCAACCCTGACAACAACACTTATACAATCTTGCTGGAAAAGCAGGGCTCCGCATTCCGCATCGGAAGTGCGTCGTCCGGCGAGCGTCAACTGCTGACCTATCTTCTTGCCATCTACGCGTTGGACGTCCGCGACGCCCTGATCTTGATCGATGAGCCAGAGCTCCATTTGCACCCTCGCTGGCAGAAGGCTCTGCTGAACCTCTTTGAGCAACTTAGCGTCGAGACGGGTAATCAGTTCATCATGGCTACCCATTCGCCAACCTTCATATCGCCGACCTCCGTTCAGTATGTTTCCCGTGTCTTTTCGGAGAACCAGCGCAGTCGGATTGTGCGGCTTGAAAGGAGAGGTCTACCTGGGACCAAGCATCGTTTTGATGCGATCAACAGTCAGAACAACGAACGTATATTTTTCGCTGACCTAGTGGTGCTGGTAGAAGGCCCCAGCGACCGCATGGTCATGGAGCGAATGCTTGCCGCCCGCGAAGCTAAAGAGAGCGCTGGCGGCGCCACGGTAGAAGTCGTCGCTGTGCACGGTAAGATGATGTTTTCTCATTATTCAGCTCTTCTAAAGGCATGCGGCGTTCGAACTATTCTAGTCGCGGACTTCGACTATGTGCAGCAGATCGGAAATGACGAGATCAAATCCATGCTGGGCGTAAACACTAAGAAGATAAAGGAGGCTATCGGCGACCCGAGCAGTTTCGACGGAGCCACCATCGTGGCGATGATCGATGACACAATAGCGCAAGGAAAATGGGTTGGGTCGACCGAAGAGTGGAAGCGCATAAAATCCGTGCGAACAAAACTCCGCCCTGACCTTTCGCCCGAAGACATGGCTAAGATCACGAAATTCATCGACGGTAAGCGAGCCGACGACATCTACGTTCTAAAGGAGGGTACGCTGGAGGCTTACCTCCCGAGCGGCTACGGGGGAAAGGACATCGACAAGTTGATTGCATTGATCAACGAGCCCGATTTCGAGGAGCGCCTTCCGGAACCGCATCGGCGCGAGTTGTTCGAGATTGCTGACGCGATAGAAAAGGCCCGCCAGAATATCGCCGCGCGCACCGTAGTGGCCAAGATTGGTGAAACAGTGGGGGATACTGTAGCCGTCCTTGGATAGCGCGGCATCGGTTGCTTATTTCGCTCGATCGCAGCTTCTGGCGCAAGCCGGCCGCTTGGCGCGCCCCGCCCGAACGCCCGCAAACCACCCTGAGCAGTCCCAGGTTTGGTCCGCTTTGATGAGGCGGTCGCCGCCCTTACTCCTTCGTCAGATCCTGCCGCCGGAACAGCCACACCGCCGCCGCCGCCAACGCCGCCGTCCAGACCACCAGAGCCGCCAGCGCCACGCCCGCCGAGCCGCCCGCGGCGCCTAGCTGATCCGGCGCCAGCAGCGCCGCGCGGAGCAGGTCGGCGTCGAAGACCGGCATGGACAGCAGTTTCCAGCTGGGCGGCCCCTGTTCCATCATCCGCAGGGCCCCCGAGAGCACCGTCTGCACGAACCGCACGCCCAGGCAGGCGATCACCACGCCCATCGTCGAGCGCGACAGCACGCCCACGCAGGCCGCGAGCGCCGCCAGGGTCATGGCTTCCAGCCAGGTGATGGCCAGCACGCCGACGATGTCGAACGGGTTGCGGTCGAGCACCGACATCGCCACCGCCTTGCCGTTGATGGCCGAGCCGATCAGCGCCGCGAAGGCCGACAGGACGGCCGACAGCAAAAGGCTCCAGAACACCGCCTCGCCAACGACGACCAGCTTGGCCAGAAGCAGGTTTTGGCGGGTGTTGCGCGGGGTGAGCAGCCGCCAGGTCTCCCAGCGGTAGTCGCCGGCCAGCACCGCCGCCGCCCCGATCATCAGGAACAGCGCGCCAAAGGTCGAGGCGCCGTTGGACAGGGTCTTGATCACCTGGTCGACCAGGCCGACCGTGACGCCGGGCAGGGGCTTCTTGATCACGAAGCGCAGGAAGAGGTCGCCGCCCACGCTGAGCAGGGCGCCGATCAGCGGGGCGAAGCAGAAGCCCCAGAACAGGGTCGAACGATCGCGCAGCAGGCGAAAGCGTTCGGCGGCGATGGCGTCGGCGAGCATCAGGCGGCTCCTTCCACGGTCGTGGCCGTGGGCGTCTGCCCCAGCGTTTTCAGATAGACCCCTTCGAGGTCGACCTCGCGCCAGCGGGCCTCGACGATCTCGGCGCCGGCCTCGACCAGGGCGCGGATGACGGCGGGGGCCTCGGCGCGCGGGATGTCGGCCAGGAGGGCGTCCGGGCCGTCGGCCTCGCCGCGCGCGCCCAGCACCGACAGCGCCGGGGCGAGGGGAGAGGCCAGGGTCAGGCGCAGCCGGGCCTCGCCGGCGGTCAGTTCGGCGACGCCGCCTTCCGCCACCACCTTGCCGCGCGAGAGGATGGCGACGCGGTCGCAGACGCGCTTGACCTCGTCCAGCTGGTGGCTGGCCAGGATGACGGTGACGCCCTCGCGCTTGGCCAGGTCCACGATCAGGGCGCGGATCTCCTGGATGCCGGCCGGGTCCATGCCGCTGGTCGGCTCGTCGAGGATGACGAGTTCGGGCTTGGTCAGGAAGGCGGCGGCCAGCCCCAGCCGCTGCTTCATGCCGACCGAGAAGCCGCTGGTGGCGCGGTCGGCGGCGTGGGTCAGGCTGACCCGCTCCAGCCAACCGCCGACGTCGGCGTCCTTCTTGCCGCTCTCAAGCGCCAGCATCGTCAGGGTGTCGCGCGCCGTCAGATAGGGCGGGTAGCGCGGCGTCTCGATCATCGCCCCGACCTTCCGCAGGGCGGTGATGTCGCCGGGCGCGGCGCCAAAGAGGCGAGCCGCGCCGCTGGTCGGACGCACCAGGCCCAGGGCGATCCGGAACAGGGTGCTCTTGCCCGCGCCGTTCGGGCCCAGCACCCCGAACACGCCGCCGGCCGGAATGGCGATCGAGAACTCGTCGAGGGCGCGCACCGCCCCGTAGGTCTTGGTGAGGCGGTCGGCCTCGAGGGCGATCGACATGCGATAAATCCCGGACGCCGAACGAGTCGGCTCGACGCGGGAACTATGGCCAGCCGACCGGGGCTCGCCAAGTTAAGTCGCCGTCATGGCGCCGCGCGAACGGCGATCGTCACACGGCGGAAACATCCGTGGTCGATCAGGCTAAAACCGCTATTCCAGTCGAGCTTGCTTCATGGCCCTTCGCCGTTTGCTGTCCCTAGCCGTCCTGGCCGGCCTTCTCCTGGCCGCCGGCCCGACCCAGGCGCGCGAAAAGGCGCCGCATCTGACAATCCTGGTCTCGTTGGACGGCTTCCGCGCGGAGTATCTGGACCGCGGAGCCACGCCGACGATCCAGGCGTTGGCGGATGACGGCGTGCGCGGCGCCATGCGGCCCTCGTTTCCCAGCCAGACCTATCCGAACCACTACACCCTGGTCACGGGCAAGCGTCCCGACCGTCACGGCGTGGTCGCCAACGAGATGGAGGACGCCGTCATCGGCGGGCCGAAGTTCACGATGAACGGTCCCACCGCCAACGACCCGCGCTGGTGGAACCAGGCCAAGCCGTTCTGGATTTCCGCCGTCCAGCAGGGGAAGCCCGCCGCCGCGATGTTCTGGCCGGGCTCGGAGACGCAGATCGACGGCGCGCGGCCGACGCGCTGGGCCAAGTACGACACCAACCTGCCTTACGACGTCCGGGTCGATCAGGTTCTGGCCTGGCTGGACAGCGCCGACGGGCCGCCGCTGGCCTTCAGCACGCTCTATTTCGACGCCGTCGACACCGAGGGGCACCACTACGGTCCGGACTCGCCAGAGCTGCGGGCGGCCCTGGTCAGGGTCGACGGCGCCGTGGCGAGGCTGGTCGCGGGGCTGAAGGCGCGAGGCCGTTTCGAGGCCACCGACATCATCATCGTCGCCGATCACGGCATGGCGCCGCTGCCGGCGGCCAATCGCATCGTGCTCGATGACCTGATCGACCTCTCCAAGATCCATCTAGTGACCCGGGGCGCGATGACCAGCTTCTCGCCGGCGCCCGGGCAGGCGGCCGCCGTCGAGCGGGCTTTTCTCACGAAGCCTTTGCCGCACATGACCTGCTGGAAGAAGGGCAAGGTTCCGGCGCGGTTTCACTACGGCAAGAACCCTCGTGTGCCGGCCATTGTCTGCCTGTCGCAGACCGGCTGGTACACCACGACCCTCGCCGCCAAGGCCAAACCCGGCAAATGGGACGACAAGGACGGCGGCGCCCATGGCTTCGATCCCGCTGACCCCATGATGCGCGCGCTGTTTGTGGGCCATGGGCCTTCGTTCAAGGCGGGCGTGCGCCTGCCGCTGTTCGACAATGTCGACGTCTATCCGCTGCTGGCCAAGATCACGGGCGTGCGGCCGGAGCCAGGCGACGGTTCGCTGAAGATCGTCCAACGCGCCTTGCGGTAGGTGGCGGCGGACGGACAGGTCGCGGGGCGCTTGCGCATATAGTTGCGATATGCGTTAAATATTGCGTCCATCGCAAAGGAGTATGCCGTGCGCCGTCCCGGTCTGGTGTCCGCCATCGTCTATGACGATCCTAAGGCCGCCGTCGCGTGGCTGCAGCAGGCGTTCGGCTTTTCGATTGCCTTGCTGGTCGAGGACGATCAGGGGCGGTTGGCGCATGGCGAACTGACCTTCGGCGACTCCACCGTGATGATCGGCTCGCCCTGGCACGGGCGGCTCGCCAGTCCGGATGGGCTTGGCGGCAAGACCACCCAAACGGTTCATATCCAGATCACCGGCGACGTGGATGTCCATTGTGCGCGAGCCCGCGCGGCCGGCGCGCGGATCTTCGCCGAGCCGGAGACCCAGTTCTACGGCGACCGCACCTACCGCTGCTATGATCCCGAAGGCCATATCTGGACGGTCGCCGCGCCGGTCGAGTCCGTGTCGATCGCCGAGATGGAGGCGCGTAGCGGCCACAAGATCAGCGCGCCGTCGACATGATCAGTCCTGACGACTTCCGACGGCTCGCCCTGGAGCTGCCCCAGGCGACCGAGAGCTCGCACATGGGAACGGTCGACTTCAGGTGCGGGACGATCTTCGCCACGCTCGGCAATCCGGACGCCGCCTGGGCCATGGTCAAGTTGACGCCGGACCAGCAGGAGATGCGCGTCGCCGCCGAGCCCGAGGTGTTCGTTTCAGTTCCGGGCGGATGGGGCAGGGGCGGAGCGACGCGCCTGCGCCTGGCCGCTTGCGACGAGGCGACGGCGCGCGGCGCCCTGCTGGACGCCTGGCGAAATGCGGCGCCGAAGACGCTCCTGGATCGGCAGCCTTGAGCGAAGCTCTGGACCGGACCCTGGCGGCCCTGGCCGATCCGTATCGCCGGCGGGCGGTCGATCTGTTGCGGGAGCGGCCGCGCCGGGCGGGAGAACTGGCGGAAAGCCTGGGGCTTTCCCCGCCCGCCATGAGCCGACACCTGCGGGCCCTGCGCCAGTCCGGCCTGGTCGAAGAGAGCCATCCCGAGTTCGACGCGCGGGTCCGGGTCTATCGCCTGCGCCCAGAACCCATGGCGGCGCTGAAGGCCTGGCTCGACGCCGCCGAGGACCTGTGGGCGGATCAGCTGGTGGGGCTGAAAACCCATGTCGAGGGCAAGGCGCGGTGAGCTCCAGGATCCTTGTCGCGCTGCGCATCGACGCCTCGCCCGAGGCGGTGTTCGACGCCTTCGTCGGAGACATTGGCCTGTGGTGGCGACCCAACCCGCTGTTCGCCTTCACGCCGCGCTCGCCGGGGACCATGGCCTTCGAGGACGGGCGTCTGGTCGAGCGCCTGGCGTCGGGCAAGGTCTTCGAGGTCGGCCGCGTGCGGGTCTGGGAGCGCGGCGCGCGGCTGGTGTTCGGTTGGCGTCAGGCCAGCTTCGCGCCGGGCGTGGAGACTGAGGTCGAGGTGCGGTTCGACGCTGTCGACGGCGCGACCCGCGTCACGGTCGAGCATCGCGGCTGGGACGCCGTGCCCGCTGACAACGTCGCGCGACATGGCTTTCCCAATGCGGTGTTCCTGCACCGGCACGGCGAATGGTGGCGCGCCTTGCTGGCGGGGCTTGCGAGCCGGACGAACAGCCGCCAACTAGGGGCGGCCGGGGAGGGCGACGCATGAGCGATACGCAGATTACGGGAGGTCGGCGCCAGGCGGCGCTAGGCTTCATCTTCATCACCGCGATCATGGACGTGCTGTCCTTGGGCGTGATGATCCCGGTGCTTCCCAATCTGGTGAAGGCCTTCGGCGGCGGCGACACGGCGGTGGCCGCCGACTGGAACGTGCTGTTCGCCACCACCTGGGGCGTGATGCAGTTCTTCTGCTCGCCGATCCTGGGCCTGATGTCGGATCGCTTCGGCCGCCGGCCGGTGATCCTGACCTCGATCTTCGGCCTGGGCGTCGACTTCCTGTTCATGGCCTTCGCGCCCAGCCTGTGGTGGCTGTTCGTCGGGCGTATCTTCAATGGCATGACGGCGGCCAGCTTCTCGACCGCCAGCGCCTATGTCGCCGACGTGACCACGCCCGAGACGCGCGCCAAGGGCTTTGGCCTGATGGGGGCGGCGTTCGGCGTCGGCTTCACCTTTGGGCCGGCGCTGGGCGGCTGGCTGTGGACCTTCGACCACCGCCTGCCGTTCCTGGTCTGCGCCGGTTTGGCGCTGTGCAACTGGTTGTACGGCTTCTTCGTCCTGCCCGAGTCCCTGCCGCCCGAACGTCGCCAGGCCCGTTTCGACTGGAAGAAGGCCAATCCGGTGGGCTCGCTGCGGCTGCTGCTTCGCCATCCCGGCCTGCTCGGCCTGGCCGGTGTCGGCTTCCTGTTCCAGCTGGCCCACAACGTGCTGCCCAGCGTCTTCGTGCTCTATATGGGCTTCCGCTATGGCTGGACGCCGGGGGTGATCGGCCTGACGCTGATGGCCAGCGGGATCTCCAGCATCATCGTCCAGGCGCTGGTCGTGGGGCGGGTGGTCAAGGCCGTGGGCGAGCGCGGCGCCCTGCTGATCGGCCTGTTCTCGGGCTTCGCCGGCTTCATGGTGTACGCCCTGGCGCCGACGGGCCTGCTCTATCTGTGCGGCCTGCCGCTGTTCGCCCTCTCTGGGCTGATCATGCCGGGGCTGCAAGGCCTGATGACGCGCCGCGTGGCGCCGAACGAGCAGGGCCAGCTGCAGGGCGCGAACTCGGCCTTGATGGGCGTCTCGTCGATCATCGGCCCGTCCCTGTTCCTGCTGCCGTTCGCCTTCGCGGTGCGCCACGACGCGACCTTGCATCTGCCGGGCCTGCCGGTCCTGATCGCCGCGGCGCTGATGCTGTGCGCCACGTTGCTGGCCTGGGCCAAGGCGAGACCGGCGCCCGCGCTGGAACCGCAATCGGCCTGAGGGCTTAAGTCCACGCCGAAACCTTGACCTTTCGCCGCCTTAGACTCGCCAGAAATCTTCGGTGAGTTCCCGAGGAACCGTGAGGAGCCGTCCTTGACCACCATGCGCAACCTTCGCGCCCTGCTGCCCGCCCTTGTCCTGCTGACCGCCTGTTCGAACCCGAGCGGGCAGTCCAACGCCCAAGCCATTCCAGACATGCCCCAGCCCACGCGCCGGGTCCCGACGGATGCGGCGTCGATGAAGCAGTCTTTCTCGCCGGTGGTGAAGAAGGCCGCGCCGGCCGTGGTCAATGTCGCCAGCCGCCGTGTGGTGCAGCGTCGCGTCGATCCGTTCTGGGACTTCTTCACGGGCGGCGGCGGGGGCGGCTCGCAGGTGCAAGGCTCGCTGGGTTCGGGCGCGATCGTCCGCGCCGACGGGGTGATCATCACCAACCACCACAATATCGACGGCATGAGCGACATCACCGTCCAGCTGGCCGACCGCCGCGAGTTCCCGGCCGTGGTGCTGCTGGACGATCCGCGCGCCGACCTCGCCGTGCTGAAGATCGACACCAAGGGCGAGAAGCTGCCGGTCATGGCGATCGACGACCAGGAGCAGCTGGAGGTCGGCGACCTCGTGCTGGCCATGGGCAATCCGTTCGGCGTGGGCCAGACGGTGACCAACGGCATCGTCTCGGCCCTGGCGCGCACCGATGTCGGCGCGGCGGACTTCGGCAGCTACATCCAGACCGATGCGGCGATCAATCCGGGCAACTCCGGCGGTCCGCTGGTCGACATGGACGGCGACCTCGTGGGCATCAACACCTTCATCATCTCGCGCTCGGGGTCATCCAGCGGCGTCGGCTTCGCCATCCCGGCCCGCGTGGTGCGCCAGGTGGTGAGCGCCGCGCTGGGCGGCGGCCACAGCATCGTGCGTCCCTGGCTGGGCGTGAAGGGCCAGACCGTCACCGGCGAGATCGCCAGGAGCCTGGGCATGACCGCGCCGCGCGGCGTGCTGGTGGCGCAGGTCTATCCCGGCTCGTCGGCCGACCGGGCGGGGCTGAAGGAAGGCGACGTCATCCTGGCGATCGACGGCCAGCCGGTGAACGACGAGGGCGGCGGCGCCTTCGCCATCGGCACCCACAAGCTGGGCGACCGCGTGCCGATGCAGATCCGCCGCGGCGATCGGGAGCAGACCATCACCGTCCGGGCCGACGCCGCGCCGGACACTCCGGCGCGCGACGAGCGCACCCTGTCGGGCAACAACCCGTTCAACGGCGCGACGGTTCTGAACCTCTCGCCGGCCGTGGCCCAGGAGATCGGCGCCGACCCCTTCGCCGGGCGCGGCGCGCTGGTCAGCAAGATCGGCCCCGGCTACGCCGGCAGCTGGATGCGCCCGGGCGACTTCGTGCGCAGCGTCAACGGCCGGCAGATCAACACGGTGGCCGATCTCGCCTCGGCCGTGGCGGGCCGCACCGGACGCTGGACCGTCACCATCGAACGCGGCGGCCAGCTGATACAGGCGCAGTTCTAGGTTTGGAGCCTTTCCCGGCGGCCTGCTAGAAGGGGTCATGTCCGATCTCTTCCAGGCCGCCGGCCTGACGCCGCACGCCCCGTCCCCGCTCGCCGACCGCCTGCGGCCCCAGACCCTCGACGAGGTGGTGGGCCAGCAGCACCTGCTGGGGCCGGAAGGTCCGATCGGCCGGATGGCGGCGGCGCATCGCCTGGCCTCGATGATCCTGTGGGGGCCGCCCGGCACCGGCAAGACCACGATCGCCCGCCTGCTGGCCAAGGCCGGGGGCTACGAGTTCCAGCAGATCTCGGCGGTGTTCTCGGGCGTCGCGGACCTGAAAAAGGCCTTCGAACAGGCCCGCGCGCGACGCATGGCCGGGCAGTCCACCCTGCTGTTCGTCGACGAGATCCACCGCTTCAATCGCGCCCAGCAGGACGGCTTCCTGCCGTTCGTCGAGGAGGGGATCGTCACCCTGGTCGGGGCGACGACCGAGAACCCATCGTTCGAGCTGAACGGCGCCTTGCTGTCGCGCTGCCAGGTCTTCGTGCTCAAGCGCCTGACCGAAGAGTCGCTTGAGCAGCTCCTCCAACGCGCCGAGACCGCCGAGAACCGGCCACTGCCGGTCGACGCCGAGGCCCGTTCGGCCCTGGTGGCCATGGCCGACGGCGACGGCCGCTACCTGCTGACCTTGGCCGAGACCCTGTTCTCGATCGGGACGGACAGTCCGCTGAACCCGACGCAGCTGGGCCAGTTCCTGCAGAAGCGCCGCCCGGCCTACGACAAGGACCGCGAGGAGCACTACAACCTCATCTCGGCCCTGCATAAGTCGGTGCGCGGCAGCGATCCCGACGCGGCGCTCTACTGGCTGGCCCGGATGCTGGAGGGCGGCGAGGACCCGCTGTTCATCGCCCGCCGCCTTGTGCGGATGGCGTCTGAGGACATCGGCGCGGCCGACCCGCTGAGCCTGCTGCTGACGACGGCCGCCAAGGACGCCTACGACTTCCTGGGCTCGCCGGAGGGCGAGCTGGCCCTGGCGCAGGCCGTGGTCCACATGGCCAGCGCGCCGAAGTCGAACGCCGTCTACACCGCCTACAAGGCCGCCCGCCGCGCGGCCAAGGAGACCGGCAGCCTGATGCCGCCGGCCCATATCCTCAATGCTCCGACGAAGCTGATGAAGTCGCTCGGCTATGGCGACGGCTACGCCTACGACCACGACGTCGAGGGCGGCGTCTCGGGCCAGAACTACTTCCCGGACGGCATGGAGCGCCGGCGCTTCTACGAGCCCAAGCCCATCGGCGCCGAGGCCAAGGTGCGCGAGCGGCTCGAAGCGTGGGGTAAGGTGCGCAAGGACGGCAAGTAGGGCGAGCTCAGGGTTGCGCTATCGTCCAGATTGTTCTTTATTTGTTCTCGCCTGTGACGAGCGAGACGAACATGGCCACATCCTTCGATCTGGAAAGACGTGAAGCCGATCTGCAGGTCCGTCTGAAACTATTCACCACGAACATGACCACCTACGCTTACGCGGTCATGGGCGCATCGTTCATCGAGCCCTACATCAAGGGCGCGGGCTTCAAGCGGGCGAGCTTCGTGGGCATTGGTCTCGCCCTCGTCCTTCACGCGATCGCGTGGTACGCTGCGCCGCGCGGAGAAAAGCCATGACGCCTCTGGAGGCCATCATCTATATCCTCGGCCCGATCGGTATCGGTGTCGGTATCTATGCGCTTTTTTTGAAGCGCGAACTTGATGAGCTGCAAGCTCAGCGTCGCGAGAAACATTCCGCTGAATAAGCCGTCCTCTGCGGGCTCGCGTCCGCCCCGCCGTGCCCCTGGCGTCGCCAAGCCCAAGGCCGTCGACTGTCCCATCACCCTGACGCTCGACGAGATCGCGGCGGCTCGCTCGTGGGTGCTGTACGAGGACGAGGCGATCATCGTGCTCGACAAGCCGGCCGGCCTGTCCAGTCAGGGCGGCCGGATCAAGGCTCACACGCTGGACGACCTGCTGTGGGCGTTCGCCAAGCCGGGAAAGGCGCGGCCTCGTCTGATCCACCGCCTGGACCGCGACACCTCGGGCGTGATCCTGACGGCCAAGACCAAGCCCGGCGCGGCCTTCCTGGGCGAGGCCATGATGGCCAAGCGCTTCCGCAAGAGCTACCTGGCCATCGTCGCCCCGGGCGCGCCGGAGCCCAAGGGCGGTATGATCGACAGCCCGCTGCGGCGAGAGTCGATCGGCCGCGAGGCCTATATGCGCGTCTGCGCGCCGGGCCATCCCGAGGCCGAGACCGCCCGCAGCCGCTATCGCACCCTGGCGGCCAATGCGACGGCGGCCTTGGTCGAGCTGTCGCCGGACACGGGCCGGATGCATCAATTGCGCGTTCACATGGCCTCGATCGGCCGCCCGCTGGCGGGTGACAGCCGCTATGGCGGCGCACTGATGCTAGGGGGCGTGGCCGTGCCGCGCCTGATGCTGCACGCCGCCCGGCTGACGTTCCCGCACCCGCTGGGCGGCGAGCGCAAGATCATGGCCCCGCTTCCGTCGGATTTCATCGAGATGCTGACCGCGCTGGCGTTGCCGATCCCGGAACACCCCGCGTCGGACGCCGTTGAACAGGCCTGAAGAGGCACGCCCATGAAGATCGCCAAACCGCTCGTCGCCGCCCTCCTGTCGGGCCTGGTGCTGACCGCCTGCGCCAGCGCGCCCACCGTCTACCGGGCGCGCGCCGCCGCGCCCAACGACACCGGCTATTCCGAGTATCGCCTGGAGGCCGGACGCTATCGGGTCACCTTCCAGGGCGGTCCTGGCGCGCCTCAGGCCCAGATCGCCGACTACGCCCTGTTGCGCGCGGCGGAATTGGCGCTGCGGGACGGCTATGACTGGTTCCGCGTCGCCGACCGCTCGACCTCGGCCTCGGGCTATGATCGTGGTCCGCGGATGTCGGTGGGCGGCGGCTCGGCCAGCTTCGGCCGCCGCACCAGCTTTGGCCTGGGGCTGGGGACAAGCTTCGACCTCGGACCGGGGCCGTCGTTCAGCCAGTCGATCGAGGTGGTGTTCGGCAAGGGCCCGACGCCGCGCGACCGCGACGCCTACGATGCCCGGGAGATCGTCAAGACGATCGGCTATGGCCGGGGCCGGGTCTAGAGCGTGAGGCCGAAAGTGGAAGCCGGTTTCGGCTGTCCTCACGCTCCAAGTGTCTGATTTAGAGCCTTTAGCCCCGACGCAGGCGCGCCCTAGGCCGCGGCCTGGCGCTTCAGCGGATAGGCCGCGCGCAGGGCGGCGTGGCTGAGGCCGGCAGTCTCGGCCGCCGCGAAGAAGCCCTCCGCGGGCAGTCCCTGAAGGGTCGTCATGGCGGCGAGGCCGCGCGCGTCACGGCCGAACGCCATGATGTCGGCGGCGATCTTGCCGGCGTCTCCCGCCAGGTCCGATGCGTCCAGCGTCAGGCCCGCCAGGCGGGCGTCGCGCAGCACGCGCAGGGCTTCGCGATCCGGGGGCACCCTGGCGATCACGCCCCGCGTCAGGGCGCGCAGCAGGCCGACGACCTCAAGCAGGCGGCCGGCTGGCGTGCCGCGTGTGACGTCGACCAGCTCGATCATCACGCCGCCGCGCAGGAGACCGAGCGACAAGCCGGCGGTGCCGGTCAGCAGGTCGCGGCCGCGCTGGGTGCCCAGCGTGCGGAACGAGGCCGGCAGGATCAGCTCGGGCGTATGGGGGCCCTGGGCCGAGCGCGCGAACACCGCCGCATATTTCAGGCTCGACTCGTCGATGAAGGCGACATCGCGGTCGGAGAGCTTGGTCAGGGCGCGGGCCGAGGCCTGGCGACCACTGGCCAGGTGCGTGACCATCGGCTCGATGCGCACGGCCGTGGTGATGTTGCGGCGCAGGTTGACCACATGCTCCAGCGTGAAGTCCACCCGCAGCGCCGCCCCCGCGGCGGTGGTGAAGGCGACGGGCGTGCGCCGGGCCTCGTCGGACGGATCGACCGCGATGCGGACCGGCGAGCGGTCGGAATCGCGGCGGGCCCGAGCGGCCAGGATGATCGTAGGGTCGATGCGCCGGCAGACGGCTTGACCGCCCTCCACGCCGATTACCGAGCGGACGCCCAGTTCAGCAGGATCGGCGGCGCCCAGCAGGTGGGTCAGCACGTCCTCGAGAATCCGCACGCTGGTCGCCTGGGCCGCCAACCCCTGGTCCTGGGTCGTGGCGATCAGGAATTCGCTTTCCGAGATGCGCGCCCGCAGGTCGTTGCGGTCGAGGTGCTCGGCCAGCTTGCGCTCGACATAGGTCCAGACATCGGTTCGCTTCTGGGCCCACCAGTCGCCGGCCCACATGCGTATGGCCTTGACGCTGATGACATTGACCGACCCGCGCGCCACCAGGTCCGTGCCCGCGAGGCGCTGGATCACGGGGCCCGGCAGGGCCACGCGGTCTGTCACGTCGGCGGAGGGTTGAGGGGCGCGGGACATGGCTCTGGCTCAAGATACCGCGACAAAATGCCGTCCGCGCGCTTAACGAGTGGTGATCAAAACGGGTTTCCGAAGTTGTTTACCGAGAAAGAAATCGGGGAAAATCAGAGGAACAATCTTGAGAGCTTGGCGTTGTCGGCCGCTCGGAGCATAAGACTTCCATGAACAAACTGCTTCTCGTGGCCGCCGGCGGGGCCGTCGGATCGGTCGCGCGATACCTAGTCGGCGTCGGCGCTTTACGCACGTTCGGCTCGGCTTGGCCGTATGGAACCTTCACCGTCAATATCGTGGGCGGGTTTCTAATGGGTTGCCTGGCGTCCTGGCTGGCGCATCGCGGCGCGGCGGCGAGCGAGCCCTGGCGCGTCTTGCTGGGCGTCGGCGTGATGGGCGGCTTCACCACCTTCTCGTCCTTTTCCCTGGAGACCGCGCTCATGATACAGAAGCGCGCCTATCTCCAAGCCTTCTCCTATTCCGCCGCCAGCGTGCTTCTGTCCGTGGCGGCCCTGTTCGCGGGCCTTCTGATCGCCCGCAGGATCTTTGCATGAGCACCCCCAAGGAAGTTCGCACCCTCTACGTCGACGCCGGCGAGGAAGGCGTGCGCCTGGACCGCTGGTTCAAGCGGCGCTGGCCGCACCTGAACCATATCCAGCTCAACAAGCTGTTCCGCTCGGGCCAGGTACGGGTCGACGGCTCGCGCGCCAAGGCCGACACCAAGCTGGCGGCCGGCAGCCAGATCCGCGTGCCGCCGCTGCCCGACGCGCCCGATCCGGCCGACAAGGGCAAGCTGTCGGCGCGCGACGTCGCCTACGCCAAGTCGCTGGTGCTCTATGAGGATGAAGAGGTCCTGGCCCTGAACAAGCCGGCGGGCCTGGCCGTGCAGGGCGGCACCAAGACGACCAAGCACATCGACAAGCTGCTCAGCGCCTGGGGCGAGGGCGTCGACCGCCCGAGGCTGGTCCACCGTCTGGACCGCGACACCTCCGGCGTGCTGCTGCTGGGCAAGACGCCCAGCGCCGCCGCGCGCCTGTCGGGCGCCTTCGCCAAGCGCAAGGCCCAGAAGACCTATTGGGCCATCGTCGCCGGCAACCCGCACCCCACCGAGGGCGTGATGGAGCTGCACCTGGCCAAGCGCGGGGTCGGCGATCGTGAACTGGTGGTGCCCGCCCAGCCCAAGGACGCCGACGCCCAGCCGGCCGAGACCGAGTTCGTCACCATCAGCCGCGCCGGCCCGCGCGTCACCTGGATGGCGCTGCGCCCGCACACGGGCCGCACTCACCAGCTGCGCGCCCACATGAAGGCCATGGGCCACCCGATCCTGGGCGATCCCAAGTACGGCGACGAGAAGTCCGCGCCGCTTTCGGAAGGCCTGAAGCTGCAGCTTCACGCCCGCTCGATCCTGCTGCCGCACCCCTCGGCCGGCATGCTGCACATCGAAGCGCCGCTCAGCCCCGAGATGAAGGAAGGCTTCCGCAAGTTCGGCTTCTCGGAAGACGAGGCCGAACAGGACCCGTTCGCGCGGCGGCAGACCAAGCGGCGCTAAGGCGCAGCGCCGCTTGGTCCCCCACCTGGCCGCGCTGTCGGGGGGCGTGCGCGGCCATTCCGCCCTGGGGCGGGTCCTAGACCAGGCCGGTGAGCGGCCTGGCGGTCTTGCTGTCCGGAAACACCTTGGTTTCCAGCAGGGCGCGGTCGACGCCCATGTGATCGGCCAGCACGCCCTTGAACAGGCCGCGCATGTCCAGGGTCGGGGCGGTGTCGCGGTTCTCGAACAGGGCGTTTTGGGCCAGGCCGGGCCAGTCGCCGACGATCCCGCCGGACTTCAGGGCGCCGCCCAGGATCAGGCCGGTCGAGGCCGTGCCGTGGTCGGTGCCGCCGGTGCCGTTGACGCGGGCGGTGCGGCCGAACTCGGTCACGGCGATCACCACGGTGTTCTTCCATTCGCCGCCCAGGCCCGTGTGCAGGCCGTCCAGCACCGCGTCCAGGTAGGACAGGCGGGTGGCGATCTGGCCCGGCTGGCCGGCGTGGGTGTCGAAGCCGTCCAGGGAAATGGCCGCGATCTGCGGGCCGCCCGGCTGGACCATGAACCCTCCAAGCGTGGAGCCCAGCTTGCGGGCCGCCTCGTCGCCCTGGCGGTTCTGGCGATCGTTGGCCATGCTGGCCGACATCGAGGCCGGGGCGGGCGAGGCGGGCGTCGCGGCGGCCGCCAGATTCATGGCCGGCGACGGCGCCATCGCGGTCATCGCCCGCTGCGCCATGGTCTCGGTCTCCAGGCCGCGCGCGAACGCTGGGCCCAGCAGGGGATCGGTCTTGTAGAGATCCTGCAGCAGGGTGGGCAGCCGGGCGCTTTCGTCGACGCCCTTGCCCGGCGACCAGCTGGCCGCCTGAACCTTGCCGCGCAGGATCAACGGGGCGGTGGCCCCGACCGACAACCCCTCGACCTTCCGGGTGGGGGCGAGCGCCGCGAGCGTGCGGTTCAGCCAGCCGGTGTCGGCGCCATAGACCCCCGAGGCCCCGGTCTCCAGCACGTCCTGCGCCTCGAAGTGCGAGCGCGCGCGGTCCGGGCTGGCGATGGCCGGCGCGATGCGAGCCTGGCCCTTGCGGGCCAGGGCGTGGACGGTCGAGAGCTCCGGGTGCAGGCCGAAGGTCTCGTCCAGCTTCAGCACCGCCTCGGGCTTCATGGCGATCGAGCCCCGCAGCGCGGCGTAGTTCGGATCGCCCACCGGCGGCGAGACCGACAGGCCGTCCATGCCGCCGCGGCAAATGACGACGACCAGCTTATTCCTGGCCAGATCGCCTTCGGACGCGGCGAAGGCCTGGCTTCCCAGGAAGGTGACGCCGATGCCCAGGCTCGCGCCCAGGCCCAGCAGAGAGCGGCGGTTCAGGGGAGCGTTCATCGGCGTTGGAACTCCGGGCTCATCACGAGAAGGGCGAAGGCCTCGCGGCGGGTCTCGGCCCGCGACACGGCCTGGGCGACGGCGGGGGTCAGGCGCGCGCCCAGCGCCCCCGTCGCCAGGGCGCTTGGGTCGGTGCGGTCGGCGACGACGGCGGCGAAGCCCTGCGCCCATTGCATCCGCTTGATCAGGGCGTCGGGCGCGGCCCAGGTCTGGGCGTCCTCCGGCCAGCCCTTGGGCGAGGGGGCGGAGAAGGGCTTCTGGCCCAGGCCCGTCAGGATCGGCCCCAGGCGCTCGAACGCCGAGGGCTCGGCGCCGATCAGCCGCCAGGTCGACAGGGTGTACTCGTAGGGCGTCTTGAACTTGGCCGGCGTCGGATCCCAGGCCTCCGGGCTCTCGATCAGGGCCTGGGCGACCTTGGCCAGGTCGCCGCTCGTCTCCATCCAGCGACGCTCCAGCCGGTCGGTCAGAGATGAGGGCGGGGCGTCGGAGACGAAGTGGCGGGCGATCTTCCCGCACACGTGGCGGGCGGTGTGCGGATCGGCCGCCAGGTCGGCCAGAACGGCCATGCCCTGCTTCAGGCCCATCTGCCCGTAGTGGCGGCCCATGATGGTCCGGGCGCCGGGTTCATGGGCGGCCTCGCGGAACACGTACTGTCCCGCGCGGTCCTCGGCGTCGCGACCGATCGAAAAGCCGGTCAGGGCGCGGGCGAACTCGGTGACGTCGGCCTGGGTGTAGCCCGCGTCGACGCCGACCGTGTGCAGCTCCAGGATTTCGCGCGCAAGATTCTCGTTAAGGCCCGCCTTGCCGTTTCCACGGCGCGCGGCGGCGGCCGCGGCCTGGCTGTTGGGACCGATGGACTGAGCCTGATCCAGATAGGTCAGCATGGCCGGATGGGTCGAGGACGCCACCAGCAGGTTCTCGAAGCTGTCGAAGACGTGCGGCCGGATCGCTTCGCGCTCGAACGGACCGATCAGCACCGAGGTGATCTGCTTGGTCGACGAGACGGTGAAGTGGTTGGCCCAGAACAGCGCCCAGCGCTCGCGGAAGGCCGCGTCGGTGTTGGCCGCCAGGCGCGCGCGGGCCAGGAAGTCCGCCTCGACCTTCTCGCGCAGCGCCCGCTGGGCGTCCTTGAAGGTCTGGGCGTTGGCGGCGGTCTTGTCGGCCTGGCCGTCCTTCTGCTCGCGCTCCATCTTCCGCTGCTGCTGGAAGTCGCGCATCTGCGCGAAGCGCTGGCCCGCGGTCTCGCCGCCGTCCTGCGGCAGGTCCGCGCCCTCGCGGCGAATCTGGCCGGCCAGGAAACCCTTCGGATCGGCCTTGGCGGCCTCGATCTCGCCGGGACGGGCGCCGAGGCCGAAACGGGTGACCGCGATGGCGGCCATCATGTCCTTGCTGGGCAGGCTCAACGGCCGCTCTCCCTTGCGCGACGACGTGACATTGCCCATTCAACGCGGGTCCGCCGCCGTTCCGTCGCGGCCGGTCCCGAAAAATGAGTTTCCCGTGTCCGACAAAGCCGAGCTGCTGCTGAAACCCAAGCGCTTCTACAAGGCGGCTGCGGCCGCGCCGGTGGACGGTGGCGTCGCTGTCCAGCTTGACAGCCGCACGCCCAAGTCGCCGGCCAGGAAGCCGCTGATCCTGCCGACCATGGCCCTGGCCGACCTCGTCGCCGCCGAGTGGGACGCGCAGGTCGAGTTCATCGACAACAGCCTGATGCCGGCCACCCGCCTGGCCTTCACGGCCATCGACCGCGTGTCCGAGACCCGCGCCGAGGTCGCCAAGGAAATCACGGCCTACGCCGCCTCCGACCAACTGTGCTATCGCGCCGACAGCCCCAAGGCGCTGGTCGAGCGGCAGGAACGGGAATGGGGCGCGATCCTGGACTGGGCCAAGGCCGAGCACGGCCTCGCCTTCACGCCGGTCGCCGGGATCATCCACCAGCCCCAGCCTCCGGCCACCCTGGCCGCCGTCGAGGCCCTGGCCCTGACCCTGGACGACTTCACCCTGACGGGCGCGGCCTTCGCGGCCGGCCTGTTCGGCTCGACGGTCCTGGCCCTGGCGGTCCGGGCCGGACGGCTGACCGGCCAGCGCGCCCTGGACCTGTCGCGCCTGGACGAGATCTACCAGGCCGAGCAGTGGGGCGAGGACGCCGAGGCCAAGGCGCGGGCTGAGGCCCTGGCGGTCGAGGCGGCGATGATCGAGCGCTGGTTCGCGGCGCTCAGGCGCTGATGCGGCCGCGCTGGCCGTGTTCGGCCCGCGAACGAACTGAAAAGCTATGCTGCGCTGCCGCAAGGTCCGCCTTGCGCCGAGCCTCCGCCCTCGCTACGCCTGCTTAACAAGGCGGAACGCCGCCATCGATAAGCCTGGCAGGGGAGTACGCGCGTGCAGCACATTCTCAACGAACTCGACCGTCGTCGCGAACAGGCCAAGGCCGGCGGCGGCGAGAAGCGGGTCGCCGCCCAGCACGCCAAGGGCAAGCTGACCGCCCGCGAGCGGATCGACCTTCTGCTGGACGAGGGCTCGTTCGAAGAGTTCGACATGTTCGTCGAGCACCGCTGCGCCGACTTCGGCATGCAGGACCAGAAGGTGCCCGGCGACGGCGTCGTCACCGGCTGGGGCACGATCAACGGCAAGGTCGTCTACGTCTTCTCCAAGGACTTCACGGTGTTCGGCGGCAGCCTGTCGGGCGCGCACGCGGCCAAGATCGTCAAGGTCCAGCGCCAGGCCATGAAGGTCGGCGCGCCGGTCATCGGCTTGTTCGACGCCGGCGGCGCGCGCATCCAGGAAGGCGTCGACAGCCTGGCCGGCTATGCCGACATCTTCCTCGAGAACGTGATGGCCTCGGGCGTGGTGCCGCAGATCAGCGTGATCATGGGCCCCTGCGCCGGCGGCGACGTCTACAGCCCCGCCATGACCGACTTCATCTTCATGGTGAAGGACACGAGCTACATGTTCGTGACCGGTCCGGACGTGGTGAAGACGGTCACCAACGAGGTCGTCACGGCCGAGGAGCTGGGCGGCGCGCGCGTCCACGCCGCCAAGTCCGGCGTCGCCGAGGGCGCTTTCGACAACGATCTCGAGGCCATGACCCAGGTGCGCCGCCTGGTCGACTTCCTGCCCTCGTCCAATCGCGAGCCCGCGCCGGAGCGTGAAACCTTCGACGAGGCGCTGCGCGAGGAGCCCAGCCTCGACACCCTGATCCCGGCCGATCCGACCAAGCCCTACGACATGAAGGAGCTGATCCTGAAGGTCGTCGACGAGGCCGACTTCTTCGAGATCAGCAGCGAGTGGGCCAAGAACATCATCGTGGGCTTCGCCCGCATGGACGGCGAGACGGTCGGCGTGGTCGCCAATCAGCCGCAGGTCCTGGCGGGCGTGCTCGACATCGACTCAAGCCGCAAGGCCGCCCGTTTCGTGCGCTTCTGCGACGCCTTCAACATCCCGATCATCACCTTCGTCGACGTGCCGGGCTTCATGCCCGGGACCAAGCAGGAGTACGGCGGCCTGATCAAGCACGGCGCCAAGCTGCTGTTCGCCTATGCCGAAGCGACAGTCCCCAAGATCACCGTCATCACCCGCAAGGCCTATGGCGGCGCCTATGACGTGATGAGCTCCAAGCACCTGCGCGGCGACCTCAACTATGCCTGGCCCACCGCCGAGATCGCGGTGATGGGCGCCAAGGGGGCGGTGGAGATCATCTTCCGCCAGGAGGCCAAGGACCCGGAGGCCCTGGCCGCCCGCGAGGCCGAGTACAAGAACGCCTTCGCCAATCCGTTCGTCGCCGCCCAGCGCGGCTATATCGACGACGTGATCATGCCCCACGGCACCCGTCGCCGGATCGTGCGGGGCCTGAAGAGCCTTAAGGGCAAGGAACTCTCCAACCCCTGGAAAAAGCACGACAACATCCCGCTTTAGGCGGGATGGTCAGCCCGTCAGGCGGTTGGCCCAGGCCTGGACCGCCGGCTGGCTGGCGATCAGCGCGTGTAGCGGGTGGGAGATCACGATGGCTCCCACGCCCCAGAAATAGGCCGGATGGATACGGCGCCGCGTGGCCAGGTCGTAGAGCGGCCCGATCAGGGCCAGGGCGATCACGATCGTGATCGACGCCGGGATGATCTGCGACAGGCCGAGCGCCCGCAGCGGGATCAGTCGCGCCACGGCGGGCCAGGTCAGCAGGATGGTGGCGCACAGCATCAGGCGCTTGTGCCACGCAGCCTTGCGACGCATCAGCACCGCCGAGGCGAACAATCCCGCGAACAGGGACACGTCCAGCAGGTCGGCGGCCATCATGTCGACCGGCCTGAAGAACGGCGGCACCGCCCCGCGCTGGATGGCCAGCAGGTTGGTGGCGAAGCCCAGCGGGATGATCGCCAAGACGAGGCTGATCGACAGCCAGCCCAGAGTCTTGTGCAGGCGGAGGTTCCGCTGGCCGATCAGCCAGGCCTGGACGCCGAACAGGATGATCCACGCCGTCATCGCCGCGCCGTGCAGATGCACCCAGAAGGGCAAGCCGGGCGGCGGCAGGCTGGCCGCATAGCTGGGGCCAAAGCCCGCGGCCACCACCAGCGCCACGACGACCGCCATCACAATGAAGAAGCCACGGTCGGAGCCCGGCCCGAACCGCCTGTCCATGTCGATCGTCGTCATGCCCGCCCCTCCGCACTCGCCGGACTGATGTTGAACGATGTTATGCGATGGGGAAAGAGGGGCCAGCGACCACCGCCGTGGGCGCGGAGGGGGCCTGACTTGTAATCCTCCTCTTAGCGGGGGGGAGGTGTCCGCGCAGCGGAAGGCGGGGGAAGTGCTGCTAGCCCTGCCTCTTCCCCCTCCGTCGTCTCTTCGAGCCGACACCTCCCCCCCGCCGGGCAGGATTACGAGCGTTCGTAGCGCTCGATGATCCGCGTAGACGAAATCGAACCCAACGATTTCAACGGCTTGTCATTTTTACACGCCGCTGGATCATCCGCGTTGAAACCGCATCCATACTCAGAGCTGTCCCCGTCGCGGGGGAGGGCGCTTGGATC
>NZ_QFQZ01000067.1 GCF_003243465.1 Caulobacter segnis | reverse complement strand
AAGGACGAGGTCGGCGAAATGGCCGCCGCCGTCGCCTACTTCAAGGACGCCGCGATCGAGAAGGTTCGCCTGGAAGCCGAAGCGACCGCCCAGCGCGCCCAGGTCGAGGCCGAACGGCAGCAGCGCGAGCGCGAGAAGGCCGCCGAGGCCGAAGCCGACGCCTTCGCCATGAACACCCTGGCCAAGGCGCTGGACCACCTGGCCGCCGGCGACCTGACCTATCGGATCGACGCCCAGCTTACGCCGAAGGCCGAAGGCCTAAAGCGCGATTTCAACACCGCCGCCGACCGCCTGCGCGACGCCCTGCGCGGCATCAACGGCGCCACCGGCGGCATCCGCGCCGGGTCGGAAGAGATCGCCTCGGCCTCCGACGACCTGTCGCGTCGCACCGAGCAGCAGGCCGCCAGCCTGGAAGAGACCGCCGCGGCCCTGGACCAGATCACCGCCACGGTCCGCAAGACGGCTTCGGGCGCTCTTGAGGTCTCGAGCCTGGTCGCCCAGGCCCGCGCCGGCGCGCAGCGCTCGGGTGAGATCGTCGACCAGGCCGTCTCGGCCATGAGCGAGATCGAGACCTCGTCGAACCAGGTCAACCAGATCATCAGCGTCATCGACGAGATCGCCTTCCAGACCAACCTCCTGGCGTTGAACGCCGGGGTCGAAGCCGCCCGGGCCGGCGAGGCGGGCAAGGGCTTCGCCGTCGTCGCCCAGGAGGTGCGCGCGCTCGCTCAGCGGTCGGCGGAGGCCGCCAAGGAGATCAAGCAACTGATCTCGACCTCCAGCCAGCAGGTCGAGGCGGGCGTCGATCTCGTCGCCCAGACCGGCGACGCCCTGCGCGCCATCGTCACCCAGGTCGCCTCCATCGACAGCCTGGTCAAGGAAATCGCCGCCTCGGCCCAGGAGCAGTCGACCGGCCTGCACCAGGTCAATGTCGCGGTGAACCAGATGGACCAGGTCGTTCAGCGGAACGCCGCCATGGTCGAGGAAGCCACCGCCGCGACCCACACGCTGAAGGGCGAGGCCGGCGAACTGGCCACGCTGGTTGGGCGCTTCCAGGTCGGCGACGCCCCGGCTCAGCGGACGTCACGCGCCCGCGCCGCCTGACCCGGCTTTCCCTGAACACCGATCACGTTCTAGGCTCCTCCCAACGAGAAAAGTGGGGAGGAGCCGATGATCCCGGGGCTCATGCAAACCGCGCCGCTGCTGGTCAGCGGCATCCTGACCTATGCCGCCCAGGCGCATGGCGCGCGCGAGATCGTCTCGCGGCTCATCGACGAGCCGCTCTGGCGCTACGACTATGGGGGCCTGTCCCGCCGTTCGGCCCAGGCCGCCCACGCCCTGCACCGCCTGGGCGTCGCGCCCGGCGACCGGGTGACCTCCCTGGCCTGGAACACCCACCGTCACCTGGAGCTGTTCTACGCGGTTCCGGGTGTCGGCGCGGTGCTGCACACCGCCAATCCACGCCTGTCCGACGAGCAGATCGCCTACACGATCGACCACGCGGGCAGCCGCATCTTGTTCTTCGAGCGCAACTTCCTGCCCCTGGTCGAGCGCATCGCGCCGCGCCTGGCCTCGGTGACCACCTTCGTCATGCTGTCGGATGAGGCGCGAACCGAGCCTGGCGCGGTCGGCGCGCTCTGCTACGAGACGCTGATCGCCAATGAGCCCGAGACGATCGATTGGCCGTCCTTCGACGAGAACGCCGGGGCCTTCCTCTGCTACACTTCGGGCACGACCGGCGACCCCAAGGGCGTGCTCTACTCGCACCGCGCCGTCGTGCTGCACGCCATGGCCGGCGGCCTGAACAGCGCGTTCGGCTTTACGGCCTTCGACGTCGCCATGCCCTGCTCCAGCCTCTACCACGCCACCGCCTGGGGCGTGCCGTTCAGCGCGCCGCTCTGCGGCGCCAAGCTGGTCCTGCCGGCCGATCGCATGGACGGCGCGTCGCTCCACGAGCTGATCGAAAGCGAGGGCGTCACCTTCACCGGCGGCGTCCCCACCATCTGGACGATGTACCTCGACTGGCTGGAGAAACACGACGCCGCGCCGACCACCTTGAAGCGCGTGGTGATCGGCGGCAGCGCGGTGCCGCGCGCCATGGCCGAGACCTTCAAGCGCCGCTACGACGTCCAGGTGCTGCAGATCTGGGGCATGACCGAGACCTGCCCGATCGGCGTGGTCGCCACCCCGACGCCGGCGCTCGCCGCGCTCGGCGAGGAGGCCATGGACGAGGCGATCTGGACGCGCCAGGGTCGGCTGCAATTCGGCATCGAGCTGAAGGTCGAGACCGAGGACGGTTCCGAGGCGCCTTGGGACGGCCAAACGTCCGGCGCGCTGAAGGTGCGCGGTCCCTGGGTCGTGCGACGCTACTTCCGCAAGGACCATGACGCCACCGACGACGAGGGCTGGTTCGACACCGGCGATATCGCGACGCTGGACGCCAACGGCTTCATGCGCATCACCGACCGCCAGAAGGACGTGATCAAATCCGGCGGCGAGTGGATCAGCTCGATCGACCTGGAGAACGTCGCCGTCGGCTGTCCGGGCGTTAGGATCGCCGCCGTCGTCGGCGTGCCGCATCCGAAGTGGGAGGAACGGCCGCTGCTGGTCATCGAGCCGCACGAAGGCGCGGCCGTCACCAAGGCCGCCGTCCTGGCCTATCTGGCGCCGAGGATCGTCAAGTGGTGGACGCCCGACGACGTGGTCTTCGCGCCCGTGCCGCTGACCGCCACCGGCAAGATCGACAAGAAGGTCCTGCGGGAGGCCTGGCGGGGCCACCTGGGCAGCGCCTAGTCCAGGGTCATCTGGGTCTGGGTGACCACCGCCACGAGCTTGCCGTCCTCGGCTTCGACGCGCGTGACCCAGATGCTGGAGCGACGGCCGATATGCAGCGGCGTCGCCGTCGCCTTCACCGTCGTTCCCGTGGCGGCGGGGGCGATGAAGTTGGTCTTGCTCTCCAGTGTCGTCGTCCGCTTGCCTTCGGGCGTGGAGAGGAACGCGCCAATGGCGCCCAGCGTGTCGGCCAAGGCCATGGCCGCGCCCCCATGCAGAACGCCGCCCGCGGTGCAGAGATCGGGGCGGACCATCAAGCGCCCCTCGACGCGATCGGGGGCGGCGTGGACGATCTCGACACCCATCAGGGCGGCGAACGGCAGGAGATCCAGGTCGAAGACGGGCGTGCTCATTGGGTCATCTGACGCCCGCCTGCGGCCTTGATGCAAGCGTCAGCGCGCGCGTCCCTGAGTCCATAAGCCGTTCTCCTTCTGGCGGTCACGGCCGCCTTGCGGCGCGGCCCCGGTCTACTGTGGCGGCCGCGCACCGTCACACAGGCGTCGCCTCGTTGTCGCGGAGCCGTCTTGGAGCGTCCCTATTGCCCGGCCATCGCAATAGAGTTTGGGGGACATCCAAGATGGCGTCGAAGACTTTCCCGGCGGCGGGCGGCCGCAAGACCGCACTCTGGTGCGGCGCGGCCTGCGCCGCGCTGCTGGCCACCGGCGCGCGCGCCGCTGACACCGCGCCGGCCGCGGCTCCCGCCGCCGCCGCGCCGACGGCCGAGGACAACACCGCCGTCGAGCAGCTGATCATCACCAGCCAGCGCGAAACGCGCTCGGCCGTCGCGATGGAAGCCCAGCAGATCCAGCGCGTCCTGCCCGGCGCCAGCCCGCTGAAGGCCATCCAGTTCCTGCCCGGCGTGATCTATCGAACCGCCGATCCGTGGGGCAACAACGAGCAAAACCTGTCGCTGTTCGTCCATGGCTTCTCGACCCAGCAGCTGGGCTATACCCTGGACAACGTACCGCTGGGCGACCAGGCGTACGGCAACTACAACGGCCTGTCGGTCTCGCGCGCGGTCAGCAGCGAAAACGTCTCGCGCGTGACCCTGTCGTCGGGCGCCGGCTCGCTGGGCGTGGCCTCGACCAGCAACCTGGGCGGCGCCATCGAAACCTTCAGCCGCGATCCCTCGGCCGAGCGCGGCTTCAACCTGCGCCAGACGCTGGGCAGCTACGACACGACCCGCACCTTCGTCCGCTTCGACAGCGGCGAGATGGCCGGCGGCTTCAAGGGCTACGTCTCGTACCTGCGCCAGGACGCCAAGGCCTGGGACTTCGACGGCCACCAGCGCGGCCACCAGGTGAACCTCAAGCTGGTCCGGGAAGGCGAGCATGGCGACCTGACCTTCTACGCCGACTGGCAGATGAAGGTGGAGCCGAACGAAGACGCCACCGCGCGCGGCAACCAGCAGACCGCGGCCGCGCAGAACTTCATGCCCTATACGCGCGCCTTCATCTATCCGGACCTGGCCGGCTGCACGGCCAACCTGACGGGCGGTCCGGGCACGCCGCCGCCGTCGCAGGGCAACAACTTCTCGAACTGCTTCAGCGCCGCGCAGCGCGAGGACATCCTTTCGTACATCAAGTACGCCTGGCGCCCGACCGAGACCCTCACCTGGACCAACCAGGTCTATTATCACTACAACTTCGGCCGCGGCATCGTCGCGGGTCCGGTCAACACCGCCGGCCTGCCGGGCCTGTTCGCGACCTACTATCCGAACCTCGTCGTCGGCTCGACGACCAGCGCCGCGACCCTTACCAACATCGTCAACCTGTTCGGCGGCACGGGCTATGCGGTCCGCACCACCGAGTACCGGATCAACCGTCCGGGCGCCTTGTCGACGGTCGAGTGGACCCTGGGCGACCATCAGATCAAGGGCGGCTTCTGGTTCGAGCACAACGAACCGGCCCAGCAGCGCGCCTGGTATCCGATGACCAAGGAGAACAACAACCTGTCGCCCTACGACGTGCCGCGCGGCAAGAAGGTGCTGACGCAGTACGCCGCCGAGTTCTTCACCAACGACATCCAGCTGCACCTGCAGGACCAGTGGCGGATCACGCCGCAACTGCTGCTGCAGGCGGGCTTCAAGTCGAGCCTGCAGGACGCCACCGGCAAGTTCCCGATCAACCAGCAGAACCTGCCGACCGTGGCCGTGCCCGTGCACTATCCGACCGGCTCGATCACCTCGAACAAGTGGTTCCTGCCGCAGCTGGGCCTGCTCTGGGACGCGACCGAGAACGAACAGGTGTTCGTCAACGTCCAGCAGAACATGCGCCAGTTCATCCCCTATGGCGCGGGCAGCGGCTTCTACGGCTTCTCGCCGTGGAGCCTGGGCACGCAGGCCGCCTTCGACCTGTTCAAGCAGACGGTGAAGCCGGAAACCTCGTGGACCTATGAGGCGGGCCTGCGCACGCGCCACGACGTCAACTGGGGCCCGATCACCGGTGTCGACGGCCAGATCAACGGCTACATCGTCAAGTTTAGCAACCGCCTGCTGAACATCGCGCCCTATAACTTCATCAACCCCGCGCCGGCCATCCTGGCCAACGTCGGCGACGTGACGACCAAGGGCGTGGACGTCGCCGGCACGCTGAAGTTCGGCCAGCACTTCCAGCTCTACAACGCCGTCTCGTACAGCGAGGCCAAGTACGACCAGGACTACCAGAGCGGCACGACCCTGGTGAACGGCGTCTCGACTCCGGTCACCGTCGCCACTGGCGGCAAGTACGTCCCCTTGATGCCCAAGTGGATGAACAAGACGATCGCCCGCTTCAACTACGGCGCCTTCGACGCCCAGATCAGCGGCGACTATGTCGGCAAGCGCTATGTGACCTACCTGAACGATCTCTCGGTGAAGTCGATGATGCTGGTCGACCTGCAGGCCGGCTACACCTTCGACATGGCCGACAAGGGCTTCGTGAAGGGCCTGCGCGTCACGGCCAACGTCACCAACCTCTTCGACAAGAAGGGCGTCTCGACGGCCGGCGTGACCAGCAATTCGGGCGGCTACACGGCCTTCCCGCAAGCGCCGCGCATGGGCTTCGTGACGGTGTCGGCGGACTTCTAGTCCGCCGGCCATCCGCCAGACACCAAGAAGGCCCGGCGGTCACCCGCCGGGCCTTTCCAGTTTCAGCGACCGAGAGGCGCTTAGTCCTTGGCGCGTTCCACGTAGGAGCCGTCTTCCGTCAGGATCACCACCTTGGTGCCCGAGGTGATGTACGGCGGAACCGTCGTCTTGACGCCGTTGCTGAGCACGGCCGGCTTGTAGGACGAGCTGGCGGTCTGGCCCTTCACCGAAGGCTCGGTGTCGACGATCTCCAGCACCACGGTGCGCGGCAGGTCGATGGCGATCGGCACGTCATTGTGGGTCGACAGGATGACGGTCATGCCTTCCTGCAGGTAGGGCGCGGCGTCACCGATCACCTCTTCGGTCGCCACGAGCTGGTCGTAGGTCTCGGGGTTCATGAAGTGGAAGCCTTCGCCGTCCTGGTACAGGAAGGTGTGATTGCGGTCGTCGACGAAGGCGCGCTCGACCTGCTCGGTCGTGCGGTAGCGTTCCGAAACCTTCACGCCGTCCGAGATGCGGCGCATGTTCAGCTGGGTCACCGGGGTGCCCTTGCCGGGGTGGATGTTCTCGGCGCTCAGGACGACATAGAGCTTGCCGTCGAGATCGACGACGGAGCCTTTGCGGAGCGAGCTGGCTGCGACCTTCACGTAGTTACCGTCCTTGGTGGAAAGCGCGCGCGAGGCCGCGGGCGCGTTCGTGCTATTGATCCGTGAGCGCCCTCCTATAGCGAAAGGGGCGAAATCTCCAGTCTCTTCGGTTTAGAGCCCTTGCCGCACCCTTCCTCGACCTGGTGGCGCACAGACGTCCACCAAGACCGCCGCCCATTCCTCCTGGCGCGCAATCGCATCACCAAGGCCTTCCGCGCCTGGTTCGAGGCCGAGGGCTTCGAGGAGGTCGAGACAGCCGCCTTGCAGGTCTCGCCCGGGGCCGAAGCGCATCTGCACGCCTTCGCCACCGAGGCGCTGAACCCGGCCGGCGAGACGGCTCAGCTCTACCTGCACACCTCGCCCGAGTTCGCCTGCAAGAAGCTGCTGGCGGCGGGCGAGGCGAAGATCTTCAGCCTGGGCAAGGTCTGGCGCAATCGCGAGCGCGGACCGCTGCACCACCCCGAATTCACGATGCTGGAGTGGTATCGCGCCGAAGCGCCCTACCAGACGCTGATGGACGACTGCGCCGCCCTTGTGGCCCTGGCGGCCGAGACGGCGGGAACCCGGCGCTTCGATTTCCGGGGCGTGGCCTGCGATCCCTTCGCCCCGCCCGAGCGGCTGTCGGTCGCCGAAGCGTTCCGGCGCCATGCGGGCGTCGACCTGCCGGCCAGCGTGGCGTCCGATGGGACCACTGATCGCAACGCCCTGGCCGCCGAGGCGGTGGCGGCGGGCATCCGTGTCGCCGAGGATGACACCTGGGCCGACATCTTCAGCCGGATCATCGTCGAGAAGGTGGAGCCCCGCCTTGGCGAGGGCCGGCCCACGATCCTGTGCGAGTACCCCATCCCCGAAGCGGCGCTGGCTCGCCCCAAGGCCGCCGACCCGCGCGTGGCCGAGCGCTTCGAGCTCTATGCCTGCGGCGTCGAGCTGGCCAACGCCTTCGGCGAGTTGACCGATCCGGTGGAGCAGCGTCGGCGGTTCATCCTCGAGATGGACGAGAAGGCGAGGGTCTACGGCGAGCGCCATCCGATCGACGAGGACTTCCTGGCCGCCCTGGCCGACATGCCAGAGGCGTCGGGCTCCGCCCTCGGCTTCGACCGTCTGGTCCTGCTGGCGACCGGCGCTCGCCGGATCGAGGACGTGCTCTGGACGCCTGTCGCGGGCTAGCGTCAAAAATTTCGCTCTCCCCTCTTGAGTTACGGCCCGTTTCTTCCAAAGTCCTAGATGCGGGCCGGGCCCCTCTGACGTTCGACGCTAGCGTCGACCGTGATGTCGGACCGCATCGAGTGCGCTCGGTGCCGGGTCCTGAGGACGCTTTCCCCTCCCAGCCCCCTTTGGTCCGACATCGGCGCACTCCCCAACAGAGGAGAGCGACGACATGCCCCTGATGAACGCCCAGCAGCTTCGCGCGGAGATCGCGCGGCTGAGCATGGCCATGCGCGAAGAAGGCGAGCGGCCCAATCCCGACAAGGCCAAGATCCAGATCTGGAACCTGCGGCGACAAGGCCTGCAGGAGCGGCTCTGGACGATGGAGCTGGACGCCGCCACCGCCCGCTGGGCGTGAGGCGATGTCCAAACCCGTCAACAACAACGAGAACGAGGAAACGACCATGAACAACGCCCTGCGCAAGGCGCTGGCCCCGACCGACGTCTGGACTCCGCGGCAACTCGAACAACTGGACGCCGTGGTGGCCGCCTGCGCCCTGATCGCCCACGCGGATGGCGAGGTCTCGACCGAGGAGCGCGGACGGATGCTGGATCGTATTCGCGGCCAGGCCGGGCTGATCCCCTTCGGCGTCGACGACGTCCTGGAAGCCTTCGAAGCTCTCGACGCCCGGTTCGAGACCCGTCCGGACGAGGCGCGCGCCGAGGCGGAGATGATGGTCCGTCGGCTTAGGGGCCGCGCCGAGGCCGTCGAGGTCGCCGCCGCCGCGGTGGCCGTATCCATCGCCGACGGCGGGCTCGAGGCCGACGAACGCCAGGTCATCCTGGATATCTGCGCCTGGCTGGACGTCGCGCCTGGTCAATTCGACCTGACGCATTAGCCCGTAAGCGCGCGCGGCGCTTGACCCAGGCGTCTCGGGGGCTCCTCCTGCGGTCAAACGAGAGCGGAGGGGAGCCCATGGCGCGCTTGAAGGCCCACGTCGAACGGCATGCCGTGTCGCGGATCGGCTGGCTACGCGCGGCGGTGCTTGGGGCCAATGACGGCATTGTCTCGACCGCGGCCCTGGTGGTCGGCGTCGCGGCGGCGGAGGCCTCGCGCGGCCCGATCCTGCTGGCGGCCGGCGCGGGCCTGGTGGCGGGCGCGATGTCGATGGCGGCCGGCGAATATGTCTCGGTCAGCTCCCAGGCCGACAGCGAGGCCGCCGACCTCGCCCGCGAACGCGAAGAGCTGGCGACCAGGCCCGAGGAGGAGCTGGACGAGATGACCGCGATCTATGTCGCGCGCGGCTTGACGCCAGATCTCGCCCGGCAAGTCGCCGTTCAATTGAACGCCGGCGACGCCTTGGCCGCTCATGCGCGGGACGAGCTAGGCATCTCCGAGCATCTGGCGGCGCGCCCGGTCCAGGCGGCCCTGACCTCGGCCGCGACCTTCGCGGTCGGCGCCGCCATGCCGCTGGCGGTCACCGCCCTGGCGCCCTTGGCCGTGATGATCCCGGTGGTCACGGCGGCCACGCTGCTGGCGCTGGCGATGCTTGGATGGCTGGGCGCCTGGGCCGGGGGCGCGGCGCCGCTGAAGTCGGTGATCCGCGTGACGTTCTGGGGCGCCCTGGCGCTTGCGGCCACCGCCCTGATCGGCAAGGCGTTCGGCGCGGTCGTCTAGACGGGAAGCGGACGCGGCTTTCGGTGCTCGTCGATGGCCACGAAGGTGAAGACGCCCTCGGTCACCTTGTGCGCCTGCTCGCCGTCACGGCGGCGACGCCAGGCCTCGACCGCGACCTTGAGCGAGGTCCGACCGGTGTGGACGACCTTGGCGAACAGGCTGACCTCGTCGCCGACGAAAACCGGACTGATAAAGGTCATGCCGTCGATGGCGATGGTGGCGCAGCGGCCCGCCGCGCGGTGAAAGGCGATCGACGCCGCCGCGAGGTCCATCTGGGACAGCAGCCAGCCGCCGAAGATGTCGCCTTCGGGATTGGTGTCCGACGGCATGGCGATGGCGCGCAGCACCGGCGCCTCGTGCGGCCACTCGGCCTTTTCCCAGGCCTTGGCGAGGGTCTCGGCCCGCTGGGCCGGCGGCACGCTGTCGTTCACGGCTTAGTGGCCGCCAGCGCCTTCGTAGACGCCGGGCGCGAGTTGCTCGTGCTCGTCGCCCTCGCCGGTGGCCGCGACGAAGCGACGATCGCAGTATGGGCAGTCGACGAAGCCGGCCGCACCCATCTCGAGCCAGACGCGCGGATGACCCAATGCCCCGCCGACGCCGTCGCAGGCGATGCGGTGCGAATGGACGATAATCGTCTCCGGCGCGGGACCGGCGATCGCCGCCGGATCCATGGCGGTCGGAACGGTCGCGTTGGCGGGCGTATTTTTGGCCTTGGCCATCTTCGGAGTCCTCGAATTCGGATCGCGGTCTTGGCGTCACCGCGAACGAGGCATACCTATGCGACGCCGAAAGGCGCCGTCAATCGACGCGCGCCTCCAGGGCCCCTTCACGCGGCGTTTCCGGCCTCGCCGTTTGCATTCTGGACGATTCATGGACCTGCCCGCCTACGCCATCGAAGCCGAAGGCCTCTACAAGACCTACGCCGCCACCAAGACCTCGCCGGAAAAGCGGGCCCTGAACGGCATCGACCTGAAGATCCCGCGCGGCTCGATCTTCGGCCTGCTCGGGCCGAACGGCGCGGGCAAGTCGACTTTCATCAACATCCTGGCGGGCTTGGTTCGCAAAAGCTCTGGCACGGTGCGGATCTGGGGGCGCGACATCGACCAGCGGCCCCGCGACGCCCGCGCCGCCATCGGCGTCGTGCCGCAGGAGCTGGCCGCCGACGTCTTCTTCACCCCGCGCGAATCCCTGGAGGTCCAGGCTGGCTTCTACGGCGTGCCCAAGCGTGAGCGCCGGACGGACGAACTGCTGAACGCCCTGGGCCTCGGCGACAAGGCTAACGCCTATGTCCGGCAACTCTCGGGCGGCATGAAGCGGCGCCTGATGGTGGCCAAGGCCATGGTCCACCAGCCCCCGGTCCTGATTCTGGACGAACCTACCGCCGGCGTGGACGTCGAGCTGCGCCGCCAGCTCTGGCAGTATGTCACCGGCCTGAACGAGCTGGGCGTCACCATCGTCCTGACCACCCACTATCTTGAAGAAGCGCAAGAGCTCTGCGACCAGATCGCCATCGTCAACCGCGGCGAGGTCGTGGCCTGCGAACCGACGGGGACGCTGCTCAGCCGAATGGACAGCCGCAACGTCGTGGTCACCCCGGAGCAGCCGGTGACGGCCGCGCCGGCGCTCGCCGGCTTCGACACCAAGCTGCGGACGGGCGGCGCCTTCTCGGTCAGCTATCGCACCGGCCAATCGAGCGTCGAGCAGGTCCTGGCGGCCGTGCGCGCCAGCGGCGTCCTGATCAAGGACATCGCCACCGAGGATCCCGATCTGGAGGACGTCTTCGTCGCCCTCACCTATGGCGACCCGAACGCCGCCGATCCGACCAAGGACTAACCAACCCGCCTCGAGCCAGGCCCGCGAGAAACGAACGCGCTTGCCAGGCTCGCCGGGTCGCGCCAGCTTCCCCGCGATTTGTGCGTGAGGGGGTTCTATGCGGCTGTTGGGACTTGTGGCGGCGCTGTGCCTGGGTCTGTCGACCTTGGCTCATGCGGAAGCGGCCAAGCCGATCCCCGTCAAGGTCGTGGTGCTGACGACCTTCGAGATCGGCGCGGTGACCGGCGACCGGCCGGGCGAGTTCCAGCCCTGGGTCGAGGGCCTGCCCCTGAAGGAGTCCGTCACCGTCCCCGGCCTGCGTCACGCGGCGCGCTGGTCGCCCGAGACCGGGGTGTTGGGCGTGATGACGGATATGCGCGGCCGCGCGCGGGAGAGCGTCGCAGCCCTGATCCTGTCCAAGCAGTTCGACTTCTCGAAGACCTACTGGATCGTCGCCGGCATCGCGGGCGTCGATCCCAAGGCCGCTTCCATCGGCAGCGCCGCCTGGGCGCGCTATGTCGTCGACGCCGATCCGATCTATGAGGTCGACGATCGCGAGATCCCGGCGGACTGGCCGTACGGCCTCTATTCCCTCGGAACGGACAAGCCCAACGTGAAGGGCTCGGCCGCGGGCTCTTCGGGCATGGTCTGGACGCTGAACTGGCGGCTCGTCGACTGGGCCTACGGCCTGACGGCGCAGACGCCCCTGCCCGACAGCCCCGCCCTGGCCAAGCTGCGCGCGCCCTATGCCGGGGAGGCCAATGCGACCAAGCCGCCCTTCGTGCTGAAGGGCGAGGCGCTGGGCGCCACGCGCTTCTGGCACGGCGCCCGCCGAACCCAGTGGGCAGAGGACTGGGTCAAGCTCTGGACCGACGGGGCCGGGACCTTCACGATGACCGACTGCGAGGACCAGGGCATCCTGGATGTTCTCGATCTCTACGCAAAGAACGGCAAGGTGGACTTTTCCAGGGTGCTCGTCCTGCGCACCGCCAGCAACTACTCGCGTGCGCCCCTGGGGGCGCCGGAGTTTCCCCGGGCGTTCCATGACGAAGGCGCGATGGCCGCCTTCGACGCGGCTTTTCGGGTCGGCTCGATCGTCGTGCGCGAACTGGCCGCCCACTGGGACCGGTACGAGTCCAATACGCCCAGCATGATGTCCAACGGGGGGGCAGGGAAATGATCGAGCGGATGTTCAAGTTGTCGGCGCAGGGGACCTCGGTCCGCACCGAGGTCCTGGCGGGCTTCACGACCTTCCTGACCATGGCCTATATCGTGATCGTCAACCCGACGATCCTGGGCCAGGCGGGCATGCCCGTGGCCGCGGTCGCGGCCGCCACCTGCCTCGCGGCGGGCTTCGGCAGCATCCTGATGGGCCTGATCGCCAACTACCCGATCGCCCTGGCGCCGGGCATGGGCCTGAACGCCTATTTCACCTTCACGGTCGTCAAGGGCATGGGCCTGCCCTGGGAGACCGCGCTGGGCTGCGTGTTCCTGTCGGGCGTGGCCTTCCTGGTCCTGACCGTGGCGGGCGTGCGCCAACTGATCGTCGCCGCCATTCCTCGTCCGCTGTTCTCGGCCGTCGCCGCGGGCGTGGGCCTGTTCATCGCCTTCATCGGCCTCAAGGAGGCCGGGATCATCGTCGCCGATCCCGCCACGACGGTGGCGCTGGGCGACCTGACCAAGCCCAACGCCGCCCTCGCCGTCCTCGGCCTTCTGGTCATGGGCGGGCTGATGGTCTGGCGGGTGAAGGGCGCGATCCTGATCGGCATCCTCGTCGCCGCGGTCGCCGGTTGGGCGCTGGGCCTCGCCAAGATCGTGCCTGGCGAGTACGGCCTGGCCGCCTTGACGGCCACCGCCTTCAAGCTCGACGTCCCCGCCGCCCTCCATCTGAACGGCGGCATGGGCATGGCGATCGCCGAGGTGATCTTCGTCTTCCTGTTCGTCGACCTGTTCGACAATGTCGGCACCCTGGTCGCCGTGACCAAGAAGGCCGGGCTCGTCCAGCCGGACGGAACCATCCCGCGCCTCAACCGCATCCTGACCGCCGACTCGATCGCCACGATCGGCGGCTCCCTGGCGGGCACCTCGACCGTGGTCAGCTATATCGAGAGCGCTTCCGGCGTCGCCGCCGGCGGCCGCACCGGCCTGACGGCGATCGTGGTCGGCGTGCTGTTCCTCGTCACCCTGTTCTTCGCGCCCTGGGTGCAGGCGATCCCCGCCGCCGCCACGGCGCCGGCCCTGATCATCGTCGGCTCCATGATGATCGGTGCTCTGGCCGACGTGGATTGGGAAGACCCCGCCGTCGCCATCCCGGCCTTCCTGACCGTGATCGCCATTCCCCTGACCTTCTCGATCGCCAACGGCCTGGCCTTCGGCATCACCGCCTATGCCGGGCTGAAGCTGATCCGCGGCCAGGCGAAGACGGGCGACTGGCTGCTGTTCGTGCTGGCGGCCCTATTCGTCGCGCGGTTCATTTACATGGGCGTCGCTTAGCATGCGACGCTCAAGACCGTTTGCGCCAAGGCCGCCTTTCGGCTAAGACCCGCTTCCCGCAAGGGATGCACCCGTAGCTCAGCTGGATAGAGCGTTGCCCTCCGAAGGCAAAGGTCACACGTTCGAATCGTGTCGGGTGCGCCACTCCTGCCAAGGAGTCGATGCTTTCAAGCAAGCTCCGGCGATCTCTCCCGGCGCAGAGCTGTAGCGTTACGCTTTCGATAGGCTTTACGAGACTTGGAGCGGCGTATTTCGTGCCCGTCTACCGAGCCTCACCGGAGACAACTTGGTCGGCCAGACAGCGCCGATCTGACGTTCGCGTCCAGTTTTGAGGTTTCGCCGGCAGCCCGTGTCAATTTTCTGACCAGATCGCCGCGATCTTCGCACTTCACCGCCCCCAACCGCGCTAAGTTATTCAACACAAAAGGCGGACTACTGCGGGCAACAGCCCTAATATACACAAATGAAGATTGAAAAAGAAAAGGTATAGATTTTTAATATTGAAATTTAACATCGATTTCCGGGCGAAGTCTTCATTTGAGCGCGGGACTTCAAAGCCAGCCTATTAGATTCGGCATTCGCCTTTTGCGAACAATCCGCACATATGCACATAAATTCGCCGCACGCCCCCATGCCGGCCATCGCCTCACGCTGGCCTGCCTCGCCCGGCGCAGCGAAAATCAACCTATGATTTTCATTTTGACTGGACGATAAATCGGCTACTTCGCCGCCCGCCGAGGGACTTTCCGCCCTTGTCGTGATCAGGGCCACACCACGCCTTAGGATAAGACTGGCGCCTGAATGACCAAGATGGAGCTTGCGATAGGCCCGCTAACGCCCCCAAGCCGAGACCGCACCGAGCCCCTCGCGGCTTTCAGGCCAGCAAGCATCTCTTTCTTCCCACGCTGGCGATGCGGGGCCGCGCTCCCCGGGTCGTCAGTCCCCCTTCCCCTGCATAGTTCTATTCCTCTCAGGGCCGCCCCATCCTCCTGTTAAGGCCTCTGCGCCTTCAACTGAAAACGTGGCCCTGAACACGGTTTCTTTAAAGATTTAACGCTCAAACACACCTATGGAGACGGTCGCCTCAAATCAGACGGGTGACCGCGAGGAATGAAGTGGGGCTATGGAACACAGGCACGACATTAACGGTCTGCGTGCGATCTCGGTCATTGCCGTACTGTTTTTTCATTTCAACCTCCTGGGTCTCCAAGGCGGCTTCGCCGGCGTGGATGTGTTCTACGTGATCTCCGGTTTCCTCATGACCGGCATAATCATCCGAGGTGTAGACAAGAAGACTTTCAGCTTCAAAGACTTCTTTGCCGCGCGCGCCCGCAGAATTGTTCCGGCCCTCAGCGCCATGGGCTTGGTCACGCTTCTGGTCGGGTTCTTTCTGGTAGATGCGCAGTCGTACCGGGAGCTTGCACTCGACGTATTAAGTGCGAACTTTTTTGTATCGAATGTGAAGTTCTTCCGAGAACACGGCTATTTCGACTCGAACTCAAACTTCAAATGGATGCTGCACACCTGGTCCACGAGCGTGGAGTGGCAGTTCTACATCCTCTATCCTATCTGCCTCATTCTCATTCGCCGGCTTTTCCAAAGCCCCAAGGCGGTCGCCATCACGCTTTGGGTGGGCCTGGCGATTTCCCTGGCCGCCGGCGTCCGATTTACGTCGACCCACCAGGCTGCGGCCTTCTATCTCCTGCCCTTCCGCGCCTGGGAGATGATCATCGGCGGCCTGGTCGCTCTTCGAGCGCCCGGTGGAGACGCCGAAGCGGCCGAGCCCAAGCGGATCAATTCGCTTTTTCTGCATTATCTCGGCCTCGCCATGATCTGCCTCTCGATCATCGGCTTCGGCCCAGCGACGCCATGGCCCTCCTACTGGGCGATCGCGCCCGTGCTCGGCGCGACCTTGGTGCTGCTAGCGGGCCAAAAGGACGCCTTCTGGGCGCGCCTGCCTATCGTCAGCACGTTGGGCGCCTGGTCGTATTCGATCTACATCTGGCACTGGCCAGTGCTGGTCCTCAGCCATTACCTGGACCTGCCTGAAACCCTGGGCGTCCAGGTCCTGCTGCTGGCGATCATCTTCCTGCTGGCCTACGGCTCCTACACCTTTATCGAGACGCCCTTCCAAGGACGTCGGGACGGCGCGACGATGCGCTTTGGCGTGCATCCTCGCATGCTGGCGCTTGGCGCGCTCTGGTCGTCGGCGGTTCTGTTTGCTCTCTTCGTGACGCTGGCCGGCGGCCTGCCGCAGCGCGGTTCAGCGTCGCCCGAACTCGTCAAGGACTACGCCATCGCCGCGGCGGACCGCACTTTCCCGGACACCTGCTCCTGGAACCGAACGGCGCGGAAGCTGACCCCCTGCGTGATCGGCTCGCCCAACCAGGGCACCGCCTTTATCGGCGACTCGCACGCGGAGATGCTCTATGCGCGCTTCGCGGCCAATCCGAAGGGGCAGTCCTACACGTTCCTGACGCTGGGGGGCTGTCCCCCCTTGCTGGGCGTTCGGAAGGCGCACGAGGCCGGTTCGGAGTGTGATCAGTTCGCCAAGCAGGCCTTCCAGATCGCCACGACACAGCCCTATAAGCGCGTCGTCCTGACGGCGTTCTGGCCCGTCTACCTGGACGCGCCGCCCCCGGGCAAGCCGGGCAACCCGAACCAGCTGTGCTTCGTCGGCCGCTTGGGCTGCAAGGTCGAAGACGATCCTGCAGCCTACCGGCGCGCGCTCGACCGGTCCTTCGAGCAGCTGGCCCAAAGCCTGTCGGTGGTGAAGGCGCGCGGCGGCGAGGTGGTGGTCATGCTGCCCACGCCCTATGCGACGTTCGACATCCCGCGCGAGATCCGCAAGGACCTGTTCTGGGGCAAGGGCGCCGATCACTTGAGCAACCTTCCGCGCGCCGAAGTCGAAGCGGCGACGGCGGAGTCTCGCGCGCGCCTCCTTAAGCTGGCGGCGCGGCTCGGGGCGCGCGTGATCGACCCGCTGCCGGTGCTTTGCACCGCCACCGTCTGCCCGCTCACCGCCCCGGACGGCCGGTCGTATTACATCGACTCGAACCACATCCGGGCCAGCATGATCCGGACCGATCGCTTCAACTATCTGGACGCGATCGCGGCCCCGCCGTCATCACCCAAGTCGCACTAGGGTTCGAACACCGGTCTTGGGCATGCGCCCGCGCCAGGAGATCCGCGGCGCGGGCGTCTTGACGCCAAACTGGGGAGAAACCCAGCCGCCCTCGCCCAGAGCCCCGCCGCTGGTCACCGAGACACCGCCGGCCGCGTCCAGAAGCAGATCGGCGAGGAACACGCCCTGCTTGCTCAGGCGATAGCCGCCCTCGATCGCCAGGGCTTCGATGTCGGCGGCCAGCTGGAAAACGACCTCCACCTCCGGCTCCGAACCGGCGCTGGCGGCGTCCAGCCGATCGACCACGACATAGCCGCGCTCATCCGCCTCGAGCGTGCGGACATGGGTGACGCCGAAGCGACCCTTGTAGCCATCGTGCGAGGCCTGCAGGCGCCAGGCGCCCGACGCTCCGCCGTCTTCGAACAGCTCCAGCTTGCCATTGGCCTTGTGAGACCAGTTGAACGGACCGGAGATGATGCTCTGATCAGCGCCGTTGACGGTGACGGTGCTGTGCGAGCGCGTGCCGCGGAACCAGTCGCGCCATTCGCCGCCGGAGTGGTAGAGATAGGTGCCGGGATCGACGATCACGTCGTGTCCGTCGATCGTCAGGGTCAGGGCGTTGGCGTCGGCATGGCCGTGCGCGGCGATCGCGAGATAGCCCAACGGCCCATGGTCGATCACCAGGCGCGCTCGGCGCGCGGCCCGGCTCTCCTGGACCACCGTGTAGCCCCCGTTGGCGAAGGTGCGCGCGCCGCTCAGCGGCTCGCCACCGCCGGCGGGAGACGAGAACAGCGCGTCGCGAAGCTCCAGGCGTGGCTTTTCGACGAGGCCTTCAGCCGACGCGCCGTACATGCCAAGGATCGCCGCCGCGACGGAGTCCGCATAGGTCTTCTCATGCGCGCACAGGGTCAGCACGCGCCCCTCGTCATCGTCGCCGATCGCCGGGGTCGAGCCGTCGACATTGCTGAGCCACAGGACAAAGGCGGCGAACGCCTTGAGCTGACGCTCGACATCCGGCTTGAGCGGCGCGCCCGCCAGGCGGCCGGCGAGGTCGGCGATCAGCAGCATCTCCGCGCTGAACGCCCCATAGGTCGGCGACTGCTCCGCGGGCGCGCCGTCGGCGAAGATCTGCTTTTGGCTTTCGACTTCCAGGACCTGGGCGGCGTGCACGCGATGCCGCTCGGCGTTCGGCGCCCAGGGCATGCTGAGACAGATCAGGAACTCGCCGACCGCCTCGGCGATCAGGTGGTTGTTGGCCGAGCTGAAGCCCGAGGGGAAGCGCGTCAGCCAGTAGAGCGAGGCTGCGAGGATCTCGCGGATCTGCCGCTGCGACTCCACGGAAAGCTTCTCGCCGCACAGCGAGGTGACGACGATCAGTGACGCCGCGCGCAGGCCAACCTCGATGCCGGAGTTCCAGCCCAGGCCGCGGAAGGGCGGATTGGCGCCATGCCAGCTGCCGATCGCGTCGTTCAGGGCTTTCAAGGCCTGCGGATCGTCGGCCAGGGCGACCTGGGCCGCCAGAGGCTGCAGGAATTGGAGGCGGTTGAACTCCCAGACGTACTTGATATCGCCAAGCTCGCGCTCGTGGCGGTAGGCGATGTCGAAGCAGAACTGATCGTTCCGCCAGGCCTTTCCCGTCACCGGATCGAGCGACCAGACGCTGGGCGGAAACAGCGCCTCGGCCGGACGGCGCGGCCAGTCCATGCCCAGGGCCGAGAACTCTCCGGCGAGCACGCGCGCGCTGGCTTCGGCGATCGCCGTCCGCCGCTCGGCCGACGCGCCGCGCACCAGGGCGGCCGCGAGGCCGGGAATGCTGGGAATCTTGGCGCTATCGCTGGCGAAGGCGGCCCAGCCATAGGCCTTCTGGCGCGAGGCGCTCCGCTTGGCCTGCTCGACGACCCGATGGGCGATCTCGGCCGGGCTCATGTTGGACAGCCGCTTGAGATACCAGGCTAGCGACATGACAGCTCCTTGCTAGAGCGCGTTAGGTTTCAACAGGGGCGGCTCGACCGCTCGGGATCGCCGCGTGTCGGCAGGTTCGGATCAGGCCCAGCGGGTCGCGCTGAGCCTGGCCGTCAGGCTTTCGCCCGGACCGCCGCGGATTTCCAGATGGCGACGAGCCGATCGACGTACGGCTTGATCTCGAGGTTTTCCGCGTGGAAGGCCCGCGCCGCGTGGCCCAGAGCCTTGATCCTGTCCGGCGACTCCACCAGCGATCGCAGCGCCTGCGCCAAGCGATCGGCGTCGCCCACAGGGACGAGCAGCCCGGTCTCGCCGTCCTTGATGATGTCCTCGACCGCGCCGACGGGCGTCGTCACCACCGCGAGCCCGTGGGACATGGCCTCTATCACCGACATCGGCAGGTTCTCGTCATGCGACGGCAGGACCAGGACGTCGGAACTCTTGAGCAGCTCGTCGACCTGCTGCGGTCCGACCCAGCCGGTGAACCGCACGGCGGCGTCGAGACCCAGCGCCTCGGACTTGGCTTCGAAGCCGGCGACGTCGCCATCGCCCGCGATGACCGCCGACCAGCGCGGGTCGTCCTTGAGGATCGCCAGGGCGTCGAGCAGTTCCGGCACGCCCTTGCGCTCGCCCACCCGTCCCAAGAAGAGGATCCGGGTGCGGTCGCTCTCGCCGACGACCGCCTGGGGCGCCGCGGGGGTGGCGTTGGGCAGGATCACGACATGGCTTCGCGGCGCCTTGGCTTCCACATAGTCACGCCACACGCCGCCCAGCACGGCCACTGCCGCGGCGTTCTCGAACATGATCTTGACCTGGTTGGAAAGCCAGGTCGGCAGGCCGTCCCAATACTGGCGGAAGCGTGATCCGTGCAGATGGATGACATAGGGCACGCCGGCCGCGCGCGCCGCGGCGGCGACGAACAGCTTGCGGATGGTGCTGCCGTGCGAGGACAGATTGATATGCGCGACCGGGCGGCGCGCCGTCATCCTGGCCCCGAACAGACGCGCGATGGTCTGCAAGGTCAGCGCCGGGGCCATCAGGATCGAGCCCTGGCCGCGGGTGACGACGAACCGCGCGGACATGTCGGTGCGCGGCCGCGCCTCGAGGTCTCGGCGGACGCCGTCCATGATCCGATCGATGCCGCCCTTGCCGCCTTCGCCGAGCGGCGTGACGATCATGACGGTCAAGGGCTGGCCTTGCGGGTCGTTCATTCGGCGCCTCCCACTGGGTCCGCGTCGTGGCGATAAAGCCGGTTGTCGATGTCACGCCGCTTCACCACCGCCGGCACGCCGGCCACCACGCAGCGCGCAGGCACGTCTTCGATCACCACGGCGTTGGCCGCGACGATCGAGCCTTCGCCAATGGTGATCGGGCCGATGAGCCGCGCGCCGGCATGGACGATGACGCCGCGCTCCAACGTCGGGGCGCCGATGATCGGGGCCTTGCCGCCCAGCACCACGTGGACGCCGATCTCGCAGTCGTCGCCGATCGTGGCGCGATTGTTGATCACCACGCCCAGACCGCCATGGTGGAAGAACACGTTGCGGCCGATCTTGGCGCGCCCCGGAACGCTCGCCGCGAACATCAGGCGCGACAGGCCGTCCAGGGCGCGGCCCAGGGGCGCCAGCTTGGCGCCGTAAAGCCGGTGGGACAGTCGTTGGATCGTGTTTAGCAGCGCCATGACGATGTCGCCTCTGATGAAGGTCTCTTAGGAACGCGACGGCTTTCCAGCCGTGTCGATCAACAGCCGCTCATAGCGCGACACCATGGCCTCGATGGAGTAGCGCTCGACCGAAGGCCGTGCGCGCGCCTTCATGGCGCGACGCAGTTCGGGGTCGCTGAAGCGACACAGCCGATCGACCAAAGCGTCCATGTCGCCCGCTTCGAACAGATAGCCGTTGACGCCGTCCTCGACGATTTCGGAGGCGCCGCCGATGTCCGACATCACCATCGGCACGCCCGAGGCCAGCGCCTCCAGGGCGGCCAGCGAGAACGTCTCGACACGCAGGCTCGACAGTAGGCCCACGTCGAAGGCGGCGACGAACGGCTTCACGTTGCGCTGCTCACCCGCGAAGACGACGTGCTCGCTGACGCCCAGCGACGCGGCCAGCTCCTCGACCCGGGGGCGCGTCGGTCCGTCGCCGACGCAGAGCAGCTTCGCGCGCATCCCGCGCGCGCGGGCCAGGGCCAGGGCCTCGACCGCCTGCTCATGGTTCTTCTCGGGTCGGAACGCCGCCAGCATGCCGATCACGACATCCTCCGGATCCAGACCGAGCGCGACCTTGGCCGCATCAGAATCCTCGGACGGCGTGAAGCGCGAGGCGTCCACGCCATTCTGGATCGTCGCATTATGCTTGGCGTTCAGCCCCCGGCCCGCCCAGTAGCGCGCCTGGTTGGCGCTCACATAGATCATCAGATCCATCATGCTCGCGGCGAACTTGAAGAGGGGCAGGCGCTTTTCTTCGTCGGGACGCAGCAAGGTGGTGTGGAAGACGCAGCCGACCTTGGCCTTGGTCGCCCCGAACACCCGCAGCAAGGTCGTCACGATGGCGGGGGCCTGATTGATGCCGAGGATCAGGTCCACGTCCTGAGCCTTCAGCGCCTTGGCCACCACGCCCCAGCCTCGCAGGTCCGACATGCCCTTTAGGTTCAGCAGGACCGGATCACGCGCCCCCGGCATCTCGCGCATGGCCTGGGAGGTGCGAGGCCCGTAGACCATCAGCCGCGTATCCCAGCCCCTGTCCATCAGGCGGGCGCGCAGATCCAGCGTGTGCCGCTCGGCGCCGCCGACGTCCAGTCCCGCCACGAAAAACAGGACCCTCGGCTTCTGCTCTTCGACCGCGCTCATGCCTTCGTTCCCCTCACGTCCAGTCCTTCGTAGGCGTCGATCAGTTTCGCCGCGACCGCGTCCCAGCTGAACAGGGTCTGGGCCGACGCCGCGGCGTTGGCGGCGAGCCTGTCGCGCAAGTCTTGATCGCTCGTGATCCGCGCAATCGCTTCTGCGAGCGCCTCGGCGTCGCCGGCCGGCACGAGCAGCCCCTCGACGTCATCCCGCACCGCGTCGATCAGCCCGCCGACCCGGCTGGCGATGATGGGTCGGCCATTGGCGATGGCGGCCGCCACGACCCCGCTCTGGGTGGCGTCGCGGTAGGGCGCGATGACCGCGCTCGACGTCTGAAACTCGTGGATCGCCTCGGCGGGCGTCAGGAACGACGCCTTGAGCTCCACGCCCGGCGTATTGCGCAGGCGATCGCCAAGCCGATCGAGCTCGGGGCCTCGCCCGGCCACCACCAGGTGTACAGGCGCGCCCTTCGCCGCAAGATGGTCGACGGCGTCTAGGAGAACGTCCACGCCCTTGTAGGCTTCCATGCGGCCGAAGAAGAGAACGCGCTTGGGCTCCGGGCTCGCGAGGCGTTCCGCCGTCGGCTCCAGAATAACGCCATGGGCCGTCGACACGATCGGACGGGTGTCCTGAGCATCGAGCGTCGATCGCATCAGGCGCGCGCAGTAGTCGCCATGCACATGGAACACCCGCGCCAGGGATCGCATGGTGGCGCGATAGCCCGCAGTCTGCCGGGCGCGCTCGGCGTCGACGCCCGAATGCGGCTGGGGATCGTGCACCGTCAGGACCACGGGAGCGAGGCGCGAAAGCGCCTTGATCAGGCGCGCGGTCGACTTGTCGGCCTGCTCCTGCAGGTGCGCCACGTCCATGCGGAACAGGACGGCGCGCGCCATGATAACGAAGAACCACAATGCCCGCGCCAGGGTGCTGGTGTACCTGTAGGCGATGATGCGGACCCCGGCGGCGCGGGCGTCGCGCACCAGGACGTCCTCGCACTCGGCCGTCAGGTTCTTGCCGTCGACGACCAGCAGGACCTCGGCGCGCGCGGCGAGACCGGTCGCCAGCCGCAGGCTGTATTCCGCGAAGTGCGGGGCGAAGAGAAGGATTCGCTGACGAGACATCAGGAGGCGGCTCCACGCTTCTTGATCATCGCCGAGACCTTGCCCAGCAGCGCCGCACGCTCGGTGGCGCCGATCAGGAACAGCAGCGCGATGGCGCCATAGATGGCCGTGTAAAGCACGCACGCCGCCAGGGTGGCGATCAGGTCGCGGCCGAGCAGACTTTCCAGAAGCAGCTTGCACGGGAAGGCGCAGGCCACCGCCAGCACCGGCGGCAAAAGATCCGTCAACTTGCCCGGAATGATGCCGAGCACCCGCGCCACGACGACGAAGCGCGTGATGTTGATCAGGGCGAAGGTCAGCACCACGGCGATGGCCGTGCCGATGGCCCCGTACCGCGGCGCCAGCACCGCGCAGAGCGACACGAGCACGACGCCCCCGACCGTCAGGATCCCCAGCTCCGTCCGGTGACGCCCGGTCATCGACAGCGCATAGCCCATCGGGGCCAGGGTCGCGCTGAGCAGGTAGCCCAGCGGCATCAGGAAGGCGATCGTCGCGTCGAACTGGAAGCTGTGGCCGAACACCAGGTCCAGGCGGTCGCCAAAGGTGGCCACGCCGCCAAAGACGAAGCCCGCGACGATGGCCGCCATGTGGATGTAGTTGCTGAGGGCCGATCGCACGCCGGCCATGTCGCCCTCGTGATAGCGTCGCGCCACCGTTGGGCCGAGCGTCTGGCTGGCCGCGAGCGGCCAGACCTGGACGAGCTGGGCGACCGTGCTGATCGCCGCGTACTCGCCGACCTGCTTGGCCGAGGCGAAGACGCCCAGCATCAGGATGTCCACGAACCGCAGCATGCCGTACACGAACAGGTTCAGCGCCATCCAGATCGACTCGGACAGCACGCCGCCAGCCTCGCGCCACCCTTCGCCCGCGGGCTTTGCCGGCGCGCTCTTGTCGCCGCGCGTCAGGAACAAGCGGTGGTGAACGGTCACGACCACGCCGCTGATGGCGACTTGCAGCAGGTTGATCAGCACGACTGCCGTGGTGTTCGGCATGAAGGCCATCGACAGCAACACCAGGATCAGCCGCGCGACTGGCTGTATATAGAGCGTCATCAGCGCGAAGGCGCCGGGGCGGTGACGGCCGCGATAATAGGCGCCCATGATCGCCAGGTCGGCCGCGATCGGCACGCCGGCCAAGGTGATCAGCAGCAGCACGTCGAAGTGGGCGAACCTGTAGACGTGGGTCATCAGCGGGCCGGCCAGCAGCAGCCAGCCGACGCCCAGCAGGACGACGTTGCCGCCCAACACGATCAGGCGCAGACGCCCGATCATCGCCTCAATGGTCTGGGCGCCGTCCTCTTCCCGACCCACGTGCTTGAGCAGGGCCAGGTCCAGGCCCGCCGGAGCGAGGATGATCAGCGCCGTATAGATGTTACGCAGGATGTTGACGATGCCGTACGAGGCCGCGCCGAGCATGCGCGCGATCATCACGCCCGTGACGATCGTGAGGACCTGCTGAAGGAGTTGACCGCCGGCCGTGACGATCACATCGGCCTTGCTTCCGAGTCGAGAGCGCATCAAACCCTGCGGTGCTGGCCTCAAGAGGCCCTAGATTTCAGTTCGAGAGGCCCAGCGCCTTCACGACTTCGCCGTCAAAGCCGCCGGAAGGGCCATCGGTTAAAAGCGTCATCCCGCCGTAACCCTTGTAAGCCCAGTAGGCCCAAGGAAACCCGTGCGCCTCGGCGGCCGACCGCACGGCGTGCAGCCAGGCGCTTCTCGAAGCACGGAACGTGGGACTCGCGGTTGGCTGAAAAGCGACGCCGAATTCTCCCATCACGATCCTGGATGAAGATATTCTTTGTGCTGAAGCCCAACTCGTTATCGCTGCGAAAGCAGAATTCAAATTCCGCCGTTCGCCCTCCCCGTCGAAGTAGGCCTTTAGCAGTCGTTCCGTCGCCCGTGAAGCGTCCAATTTTTGATCGGCCGATAATTGTGCGTCCTTGGCGATCAGCGCCTTCGCTTCGGTCACGGCTATCGCCTCGTCGCTCGGACGCGCAGGCCAAGGCAGATTACTGACATAGCGCTCCTGCTCTTTGCGCACGCCTTGGTGCGTAAAGATGTGGGGCTCGTAGTAATGAAAAGTGTAGTACACGTTACTGCCCTGAAAGGGCTGCGTGTCTAGCGCGATGAGGGTGCGATAACTGCTCCATTTCGCGCCGGTGAGCATCAGCGGCAAGGCCGCGCCGCCCGCGGATCTCGCGACGCCGTGCAGCTTGACCTGCATGGCTTGCCAGCGCGGCTGATCCTCCGCGCGCCACAGCGGCGGCTCGTTGAACAGCTCGAACACGACCTTGGAAGGGTCCAGGCGCGACAATGTCGCCGCCGTCGTCCCCGCCAGGTCCATGTAGGCGGCGAACGCGTCGCCGTCCGCCATCAGGCGCGCCGGCGCGAACTGCGGATTCTGCGCGACAGGATGAAAGTCGACAATGACGGCGAAGCCGGCCGCGATCAGCCGCTTCACGCGGGCCGCGACGATGTCCTGCAATTCGGCCCTTCGCGCCGCGTCGGCGGCCAGATGGATCGCGGGGTCCACCGTCAGCCGGATGAAGTCAAAGCCGCTGGCGCGCAGCCGCCGAAGCTCGGCGTCCGAGGTCTCATAGGTCCCTCCCACGAAGGGCGGCCACGCGTAATCCCCCGCCGCCGACATCTGCGGCCAGTTCAGGACATGGTGGAAATTGACGCCGCGGCGCAGCCGAGGCCCAGGCCCGCGCGGCGCGGGGGGAGCCGGCCGCGCGCCTGAGAGGCCAAGAGCCGCCAGCACCAACCCGATTGCGGAACGGCGTGCGATGATGGTCATGCTTCACTCAGCGCCTTCAGACGTAGCAGCGCCCCACCCTCTCCTATCATCATGATGTTCGCGCGCAATGGATAGCTGGCGCTAAGCTCCGCCATAAGATAATGGTCACGAATCAAAGTATCGCTCCGTGAGCCGCATAATAAATTGGCGCCGCAAACCGCTTCGACGTCGGATTAACCACGTTTGCGACAGTTCAACGCATACGCACTTTACCGCATGCCCCCGATGAGCGCCCCGTGATATTGCCTATGGCTACGGCTGGGGCCTCCGCAAACTTGTCACATTTCATCTATATCGCGCGGCTCCAGTATTGCAGTCGGTCGGGGATCAAACATGAGTTATTATGAGCCGAAGACGTATGAGCTTCAGAACGCGGGCCAAAGCTGGAGCGTCGCCAGCAACGGCGACAACATGCGCTTCGAAGTCCGTAGCGGGGACAAGTGGGCCAACGACTCCACAGGCAAAGAACGCTCGGAGATCGCCAGCTACAACAAGCTTTCGAACGATCAATACTACACCGTCTCCTATAAGTTCATGATCGAACCTGGCGACGCGAACACCGCCGACTGGCTGCTGATGGGCCAGATTCACCAGACGGAAGACGCGGTGGACAAGGGCGTCAGCCCGCCCTTCGCGATCCAACTGGTCGGCGAGCGCATGCAGATCGTCGTGCGCAGCGACCCCAACGCCGTGACCGTGGCGAACCCGGCGACCACGGTGATCTACGAGGATGAGGCGGACATCCAGCGCGGCGCCTGGTACGACATGGACATTCAGGTGGAGTTCGACCCCAAGGGCGAGGGACACGTTAATGTCTGGCGCAACAATATCCTGATCGCCCAGTACAGCGGCCCGCTCGGCTATGTGGACGCGATCGGCCCCTACTGGAAGAACGGCATCTATCGTTCGGCCGCGCCCGAACAGATCGCAATCAACTACACCGACGTCGAGGTGGCGACCGGAGCTGTCACGCCCCCCGGCGCCATCACGCCGACCGGCCCGATCCAGACGATCACGGCGTCGACGACCACGACCCTCGGGGTGCTGGGCAAGGGCCTGATCCTGACCGGATCGGCCAACATCAACGGCTATGGTAACGGCTACGACAACAACATCGTCGGCAATGCCGGAGCCAATATCCTGAAGGGATATGCTGGCGATGACGTCCTGACCAGCTACGCGGGCAACGACACCCTCGATGGCGGCGCGGGCGCGGACGCGATGTACGGCGGCCTCGGTGACGACAACTACTACGTCGACAATGTCGGCGACATCGTCAAGGAGGCCGCGAACGAAGGCACCGACTGGGTGTTTTCCTCCATTACATACTCCCTGACCGCCAACGTCGAATTTCTGACCCTGACCGGAAGCGACGCGATTAACGGCATGGGCAACAACCTGTCCAACCGCATCTACGGCAACGCGGCCGCGAATTCTCTGACGGGCAACGACGGCGACGACCTGCTGGTCGGCGGCGGGGGCGACGACACGCTTTCCGGCGGCAACGGCAATGACACGCTGGACGGCGGCGACGGCAACGACAACCTTTATGGCGGCGCTGGCATCGACACCATGAGGGGCGGCGCGGGCAACGACACCTATACGGTCGACAATACCGGCGACGTCGTCGTGGAAGCCGCGGACGGCGGTAACGACTCGGTCATGGCG
>NZ_QFQZ01000066.1 GCF_003243465.1 Caulobacter segnis | reverse complement strand
ATCCGTATATTCAGCAACTGACCTGACCATCACACGTTCATGTGTACATATGTAGCCGTTAACTTGCGAGTCACGCGTTCATATGTACATATGACGATCTTTTTCGAGGAGCCTTCCAATGACCGCCGCAGCAGACAACATGGTTCTACGCACCATCTATCTTCCGCTGGCCGTCGATCGCAGGCTGCGTGAAATCGCTTTTACCCGCGATATCAGCAAGGGCGAGCTGATACGCGAGCTGATCATCAAGGGCCTTGAAACCCTCAAGGACCAGCCCACCCTCGCGGACCGCGTCTCACGCGCTAGCCGGGTTGTCGCGGGCGCCAAGGCCGCAACCCCGCGCGCGGCGGCGAAGCGCCGCCCCAAGACTTCGGCCGCCGCCAACACTTCGACGGCCAACGAAGAAGCCGTCGCGCTCTCCACCCGCGCACGGGCGCTAGAACCCGCTGAATAGGCCGGGGCTTGACCATCGAGGGCTGACAACCCCACCCACGCGCCCCTAACTAGGCCGCATGTTCGCCGCCCTGCTCGACCGCCTTCCCCGGATCTCGCTTCCCAAGACCGCCACCGCGCCGTTCTGCCCGTCGGAGGTGCGCGGCGCGGTCGCCGTGCCCGATGGCCTGCCCACCTGGAAGCGGATGCTGCGGGTGGCGGGGCCGGGCCTGCTGGTCAGCGTCGGCTACATGGACCCCGGCAACTGGGCCACCGACATCGAGGCCGGGGCGCGCTACGGCACGTCCTTGCTGTTCGTGGTGGTGCTGTCGAGCCTGGCGGCGATCGTGCTGCAGACCCTGTCGATGCGCTTAGGGTTGGTCACCGGCAAGGATCTGGCCCGCATGTCGCGCGAGCGGTTCGGGCCGCGCACGGTCAAGGTCCAGTGGCTGCTAGCGGAGCTCGCCATCATCGCCTGCGACATCGCCGAGGTGCTGGGCTGCGCCCTGGCCTTCAAGCTGCTGCTGGGCGTGCCGCTGTGGGGCGGCGTGCTGCTGACCGCGCTGGACACGATCATTGTGCTGGGCCTGAAGGGCAAGGGCTTCCGGCAGCTCGAGGCCATCATCCTGGGCCTGATCTCGACGGTCGGGATCTGCTTTCTCGTCCAGTTGATCCTGGCGCCGCCAAACGCCGGCGAGGTGGCGCAGGGCCTCGTCCCCTCGCTCGATGCGCTGAGGCAGGGCGACGCGCTGTACCTGGCGATCGGCATCCTGGGCGCGACGATCATGCCGCATAACCTCTATCTGCATTCCTCGATCGTGCAGACGCGGCTGACGCCGGCCAACGAACCCGGCAAGCGCGCCGCGATCCGGCTGTCGACCATCGACACGGTGGTCTCGCTGCTGCTGGCCCTGCTGATCAACGCCGCCATCCTGATCCTGGCCGCCTCGGACTTCCACGGGTCCGGCCTGACGCAGGTCGCCGGCATCGAGGAGGCGCACCAGCTGCTCGCCCCCGTCACGGGCGGCGCCCTGGCCGGGGTGCTGTTCGCCATCGCCCTGTTCGCCTCGGGCCAGAGCTCGACCTTCACCGGCACCATCGCCGGCCAGGTGATCCTGGAGGGCTTTCTCAATCTGAAAATTCCCTGCTGGCAGCGGCGGCTGATCACCCGGGTCCTGGCGATCGTCCCGGCCCTGATCGGCGTCCTGGCGCTGGGCGAGCACTCGGTCGGCAAGCTGCTGGTGCTGACCCAGGTGGTGCTGTCGGCCCAGCTGCCCTTCGCCATCTGGCCGCTGCTGCGCTTCACCGACGACAAGGCGCTGATGGGCCGGTTCGCCAACGGCTGGATCACGAAGACCGTGGCCTGGTTCCTGTTCGTGGTGATCTCGGCGGCCAATGTCTGGCTGGTGGTGAGCACGTTCTCGTAAACAGAGGCCAACTTCCCCGGCGAATGCCGGGGCCCAGATCGAACCCACGGCCGCGCCAGGCCGCCACCGCATGGTGACGCGAACACTCAAAACGCTTCGGATGAATCTGGGCCCCGGCATTCGCCGGGGAGTTCGGTTGAAAAGATGGCTACCGCTTGCTCCGTTCGGCTTCACATGCCACCAATCCAAACAAACGTTTGGGAGAGAAAGCGCCATGAAGGAAGTCGCCTACGCCGACCTCGCGGGCCTGGTGGGCCAGGAGCTGGGGGTGTCCGACTGGGTCGAGATCACCCAGGAGCGCGTGAACCTGTTCGCCGAGGCCACCGGCGACCACCAGTGGATCCACGTCGATGTCGAACGCGCCACCAAGGAGATCGGCGGCCCGATCGCCCACGGCTTTCTGACCCTGTCGCTGATCCCGATGCTGGGCGCGGGCATCCTGCGGGTCACCGGCGTTACGCGCGGCATCAACTATGGCTGCGACAAGGTCCGCTTCACCGGCATGGTCCGGGTCGGCAAGCGCGTGCGGATGCGCCAGAAGCTGGTCAGCGTCGAGCCCAAGGCCGGCGGCCTGCAGATGAAGAACGAGTGCACGATCGAGATCGAGGGCGAGGAACGTCCCGCCTGCGTCGCCGAGACGATCTCGGTGATCTACGGAGCTTAGTCTCCCTTCCCATGTCATCCCGGAAGCCTCGAAGCGGCTATCCGGGACCCAGGGGCAACCGCATTGCCGCTAGCCCCTGGGTCCCGGCTCTACGCTGCGCTTCGGCCGGGATGACACAGATGTTCGGCCGGAGGAGCGCTAAGCCATGGCCAAGCAGCACGACTACATCAGCCTGATCGAGTGGACCGGGGATCGCGGCCAGGGCACGCGGACCTACAGGGGCTACGACCGCACCTGGACCATCGCCACACCCGACAAGCCGGTGGTGCGCTGCTCCAACGATCCGCTGCTGGGCGGCGACCCGACCCTGCACAATCCCGAGGACCTGCTGCTGTCCTCGCTGAGCGCCTGCCACATGCTGTGGTACCTGCATCTGGCGTCGAGCGCGGGGATCGTGGTGCGCGGCTATCGCGACACGCCCGTCGGGGTCGGCGAGAGTACGCCGGACGGCGCGGGTCGTTTCCTGCGCGCGACGCTACGGCCGCACATCGTGGTCGAGCACGGCGCCGACCTCGCCAAGGCCGACGCCATCCATCACGAAATTCACAAGGTCTGTTTCATCGCCCGGTCGGTGAACTTTCCGGTCGACTACGCGGCGACCTACGAGGAGGTCTGAAGTCCTCTCGGACCTCGACCTCCCCTTTTTGAGGACTACTTGGTCGCCGGCACGACCGGGAACTCGACATAGGACGCCTGGCCCACGGCGTGGTGCACCGCGTTGCGGGCGACGACGAAGGTCGCCTCCTTCTCGTTGTCGCCGCCGGTGTTCAGGTTGCGGACGAACTTGGGGAAGTTCGACGAGGTGACCTCGATCCGGATGCGGTGCCCGGGCAGGAAGGTGTTGCTGGTGGTGATCGGCGTCGGCTTGACCACGCTGACCGCGCCCGAAGCCAGCATCTTGGGCTTGTCGTAGCCGTCGCGATAGCGCGCCCGCATGATGGTGTCGCCGATGATATAGGCCGTGCCGTCGGGCGCGACGTCGACCAGCTTGACGGCGAAGTCGGTGTCCTTGGCGTCGGACGACACGTGCAGCACGGGCCGCACGAAACCGGTCACCTCCATGGCCTCCGTCAGCGGCTCGCTGGTGTAGACCAGCACGTCGTCGCGCGCCTCGACCGGACGCTGGTCGAAGGCCCCGGCGATCACCAGGCCGCCGTTGCAGCAGTCGCCGCCGCCGATGGTCTGCACCGGATTGGCCGGGTCATAGACATAGCGGTCCGGCCTCTCCCCGGCGGCGGGCGCGGCGGTCGAGAGCTTGCCGTCGCCGTTGACGCTGTTGGCCCGGCCGCCCGAGCGCAGATAGAAGCGCACCGTCTTGGCCTGCTGCGGCGGCCACTGGGCGGACTGGCGCCAGGCGTTGGCGCCCATCGTGTAGTAGCGGACCGGCGGGGTCGACGCCGGGAACGCGGCCGCATCGCCCTTCAGCCAGTGGTCGAAGAAGGCGTAGACCTCGTTCTCCGCATCGAAGTTGATCGAACCCATGGCCCGGTCGCCGGATGTGTAGGGCCCGCTGAGCACCCGCGAATTGAAGCCGCAATGGTTGGACGGGGTGACGACCACGTACTGGTTGGCGCTGGCCTCCTTGTCGGAGTTCACCGTCCGGGCGTGGTTGAACAGGGCCATGTTCGGGCCGATCGACACGTCGTACCAGGAATTGAACCACAGGGCCGGCACGCCCCAGCCCATGTCGTCGTGGTAGAGCCCCCCCTTGCGCCAGGCCGGATCGGCCGGGCCCTTGCGGTTGATCAGCTCCTCGAACGTGCCCGTCGGCTCGCCCAGGTCCTTGAGCATGTCGGCCACCGGCAGGTGACGGATCTGCTTGGGCCAGTCCACCGAGGGCTTGTTCGGCGCCAGGTCGTTGTACTTGGCCAGGCGCGCGATGGTCGGCTGGTCGAGGCCCTTGGGGGGCTGCGGGTTCAGGGGATTGTCGACTCCGTACAGCCAGACGAAGAACAGGTTGCGGGGGACGCCGCCGGTGTACCAGTTGCCCTGCTCCTCGAACTCGCCGACCTTGCCGATGCCGGCGCCGGACGCTTGCGGGACCATGGCCGCGTGGGCGGGGTGATTCTGGGCGGCCAGGGCCAGCTGCCACTCGGCCGAGGACGAGCAGCCGCGCGTGCCGACCTTGCCGTTCGACCAGGGCTGCTTGGCGATCCAGGTCAGGGTGTCATAGCCGTCGGTCTGCGGCTTGCCCAGGATTTCCCAGTCGCCTTCCGAGTAGAACCGGCCGCGCTCGTTCTGCAGCACCAGGGCGTAGCCGTGCTTGATCGCCTCCAGCGCGTTGCGGCTGCTGCCGACCTTGTAGGTGAGCTCGTTGTAGGGAGTCTTGATCAGGATGGTGGGCAGCGGCCCCTTGGCGCCCTTGGGCCGGTAGATGTTGGTGGCCAGCCGCACGCCATCGCGCATCGGCACCATCTCGAACATGGTCACGTCGGCCTTCTGGGCCAGCTCCCGCTCGATCGCGGCGTCCGAAAACTGCGAATAGTCCTGCGCCCAGCTCGGCGACGCCATCGCCAGAACCATGACCGCCGCACAGACCCTGCCTGAAACACGCATGCTGCTCTCCCCTCTCACAGGCGACCAGCAAACCATCCGCTGACGGACGCTCAAGCCACTTTTTCAGAGGTCACCCATCGGGCCGCGGAGCGGAAGGGGTCGGGCATAGAAAAAAGCCGCCGGATCGCTCCGGCGGCTTCTTCGTCAGTCGTAGGCTGGGGTTCAGCGCTTGATCGCGTCGCCGATCTTGTCCTGGGCCTGGCCGACCTTGTTCTGGATGTCGCCCTTGGCCTTCTGGGCCGCGCCTTCGGCTTCGAGGCGCTCGTTGTCGGTCATCTTGCCGATGGCTTCCTTCGTGGCGCCGGCAGCCTTGTCCATCGCGCCTTCGATACGGTTGGTGCTCATGGTCTGTCTCCTGCGATGCTGTTGTGGTCGCAGAAGAAACGGCCCGGAGAGCGGTCCGTTCCGAGCTAGTGGGACGCGCCCATGGCCATGGCCGAGACCGCCACCGCCGGCGTCGCGCCGGGCATGGCCGGTTCGGGCTTGGCCGCGCGCGCCTGAGTCATCGTGGCGCCGGGGACCTTGTCGAGCTGGGCCAGGGTTTCGCGGATGAACTTGGCGTGGGTGACGATGCCGATCTCCAGCCGCTCGCCCGACAGCTCGACCTGCTGGGTCAGCAGGCCCGCCACGAACTGGACCTCCTGGCTTTCGCTGGCGCCCGGTCGGCGACGCGCGCCCTCGGCCATGAACACCGGCCCGCCGGAATTGCCGGGGAACACCGAGAAGTCCATCAGGAAGGTCGGGAAGTTGGTCGCCGGGGCCAGCGGGTAAGAGGCCACGCGCCCCGAGCGCAGGATCGGAAAGCCCGCCGGGTTCGCGGAAAGCCCGCGCGGGAAGCCCAGCGCCATCATCTCGTCGCCGGGTCCCAGGTTGTACTTGTTGAAGGTGTCGTCCTGCGCCAGGTAGTTCAGCGGAATGGCCGCCTTGGCGAACTCCGGCGGCGCCTCGACCACCATGGCCGCGACGTCGCGGGTCGGATGCTTGGTCCACAGCGGATGATCGCCGTCGCGGATCTTCAGCGTCTCGGGATCATAGCGCCAGACGCCCTCGGCGCCCTGGATGCGATAGCCGATCCGGGCCGACATCGACGGCATCTTCTCGAAGACGTGGGCGGCGGTGACCAGGATGATGCGGGGCTTGCCGTCGGGGGTCGGGTCGGACACCAGGAACCCGGTGCCCACCGTGCGCGAGCCATCGCCGAGGGGCTGCTCCAGTTGCACCGTCGCCTTGATCAGGTCGACGGACAAATCCCACGCCATGTCGCCCCCTTCGCTACGCTTACAAAAACCACTGCGCCCGACGCCTTGCGAGTTTGACCACAGGTTTTTCGCACCGCAAGTTGTCGTTCTGCCGCAGTCGCGCGTTGTGCAGGGTTACGGGGAATTTTCTCGCATGAATCGCCGCCAGATGATGACGAGCGCCGCAGCCGCGCTTACCTCGTCCACCGCAGTCCTTCCTGGAATAGCTTTCGGATCTTCCATGTCCTCATCGCCTACCCGCCCCGTCCCACCGGTCGCCAAGAAGACTCCCAAGACGATCGAGCAGCTGGGGCGCAAGCGGACCGACGACTATGCCTGGATGAAGGACGACAACTGGCAGAAGGTCCTGCGCGACCCCACCCTGATCAAGGCCGACGTCAAGGAGCACCTGACGGCCGAGAACGCCTACACCAAGGCCATGCTGGCCTCGACCGAGGCGCTTCAACAAAAAATGTTCGAGGAGATGAAGGGCCGCATCAAGGAGGACGACGCCAGCGTCCCGGCCAAGGACGGTCCGTTCGAGTACTACACGCGCTACGACAAGGGCGCTCAGCATCCGATTCACGCCCGCAAGCCGGTGGGCGGCGGCGCCGAGGAGGTGCTGCTGGACGAGGAAAAGGAGTCGAAGGGCAAGGCCTTCTACCAGGTCGGCGCGGCCAGCCATTCGCCCGACCACAAGCTCTACGCCTTCGCCGTCGACGAGCAGGGCTCGGAGGTTTACCGCATCCATGTGAAGGACCTGGCGACCGGCAAGGTGCTGGACAGCCCGGTCGAAAGCACCACGGGCGACTTCTGCTTCTCGCCCGACAGCCAGTGGCTGTTCTGGACGTTCCGGGACGACAACGGCCGCCCGGCCAAGATCTATCGCCGCCCCGCGCGCGGGACCGCCAAGGACGACGTGCTGATCTATGACGAGCCCGACGAGGGCTTCTTCATCGGCGTCGGCGCGACCGGCTCCGACAAGTACATCGTCATCTCGTGCGGCAACCAGGAGACCAGCGAGGCGCTGATCATCCCGGCCGCCGACCCGACCGCCAAGCCGATGATCTTCCAGCCCCGCCAGGTCGGCGTCCGCTACGAGGTCGAGCACTGGAACGACCACTGGGTGATCCGCACCAACGCCGACGGCGCCGTCGACTGGAAGCTGGTCACCGCCCCCGAGGGCGCCACGGGCAAGGCCAACTGGAAGGACTGGATCCCGCACCAGCCCGGCCGCCTGATCTCGGGGACCATGGCGTTCAAGCGCTGGTTCGTGCGGCTGGAAAAGGTCGACGCGCTGAACCGCGTCACCGTCACCGCCGCTGATGGCGCCGAACACGTCATCGGCTTCGACGAAGCCGCCTACGCCCTGTCGTTGGAAGGCGGCTACGAGTACGACACCGACAACCTGCGCTTCGTCTACAACTCGATGACCACGCCGCGTCAGTGGTTCGACTACGACATGAAGAGCCGCCAGCGGACCCTGCGCAAGACGCAGGAGATCCCCTCCGGCCATGATCCGTCGAAGTACGAGACCCGCCGCCTGAACGCCAAGGCCAGCGATGGGACCGAGGTGCCGATCTTCGTCCTGATGAAGAAGGGGACCAAGCTGGACGGCTCGGCGCCGCTGCTGCTGTACGGCTACGGCAGCTACGGCATCGCCATGGAGCCCAGCTTCTCGATCCGCAACTTCAGCCTGGTCGACCGCGGCTGGATCTGGGCCACGGCCTGTCCGCGCGGCGGCTCGGAAAAGGGCTGGGGCTGGTTCCTGGACGGCAAGAAGTTCAAGAAGAAGAACACCTTCACCGACTTCATCGCCTGCGCCGAGCACCTGCACGCGGCCGGCTACGGCAAGCCGGCCAGCACGGTGGCCTATGGCGGCTCGGCCGGCGGCATGCTGATGGGCGCGATCAGCAACCTGCGCCCGGACCTGTTCGCCGGCATCATCGCGGCCGTGCCGTTCGTCGACGTGCTGAACACGATGAGCGACACCACCCTGCCCCTGACCCCGCCCGAATGGCCCGAATGGGGCAATCCGCTGGAGGACAAGGAGGCCTACGACTACATCGCCAGCTACAGCCCCTATGACAACGTGGCGGCCAAGCCCTACCCGGCGGTGCTGGCGACCGGCGGCCTGTCCGATCCACGCGTGACCTACTGGGAGCCCGAGAAGTGGACCGCCAAGCTGCGCGAGCACACGACCAGCGGCAATCCCGTCCTGCTGAAGATCAACATGGACACCGGCCATGGCGGGGCGTCGGGGCGCTTTGATTTCCTCAAGGAGATCGCGCTGGACTATGCGTTCGCGGTCTGGGCCGTGGAGAAGGGCTGGGCTTAGAGCCCCTTCCCCCTCGCGGGGAAGGGGTTGGGGATGGGGGCGCTGGCTCGGCGCTTCGACTCTCGGCGCTGACACCCCCACCCCTGCCCCTCCCCGCAAGGGGGGAGGGGTTTCAGTTTTCGAGAATTCAATGCTGCAGATCCGACCCTCGACCGACGCCGACATCCCCGCGATCACCGCGATCTACGGCTGGAACGTGCTCAACGGGTTCGGGACCTTCGAGGAGGTCCCGCCCGACGCGGCGGAAATGGCGCGGCGGCGCGAGGCCTTCCTCGCCCGCGGCCTGCCCTATCTGGTCGCCGAGCTGGACGGAAAGGTGGTGGGCTACGCCTATGCCGGTCCGTTTCGCCTGCGCGCGGCCTACCGCTACACCGTCGAGGACAGCATCTATGTCGCGCCGGACGTGGTGGGCCATGGCGTCGGGCGCGCCCTGCTCCAGGCCCTGATCGACGCCTGCGAGGCGCTAGGCCTGCGGCAAATGTGCGCAGTGATCGGCGATAGCGGCAACACGGCCTCCATCGGCCTGCACGCCGCCCTCGGCTTTGAAAAGCAGGGCGTTTTCCCGGATATGGGCCACAAGTTCGGCCGCTGGCTGGACCTGGTCTGGATGCAGCGTCCCCTGAATGGCGGCGGTTCGACACCGCCCGACCAGCCGGGACTGTCCCTCAGCGGGGTATAGGGGTCCGCCCGAAGTAAAGTTTAACCTCGCGCGCGTATAGACTAGCGTCGGACGTGGTCGAGGGCTGGGCTTGCAGGTGAAGGAGACCGAGGCGGATCGGCGAGCGGAAGTTGCGCTTATGCGCGCTTACGTGCCCATCATGCGCGGCTATCTGATCACCAGCGCGATCTATTATGCGCTGATCACCCTGTCGCACCCCTTCTATGAAACCGGACCTGCGTTCCTGATCCTGGAAGGCCTGTCGGCCACCGCCTGCTTCTATGGCCTGGCGACCTGGATCCTGCTCGGCCGCCGCGCCGTCGTGGGCTGGGGCCTCGAGCTGGTGGCGCTGGGCATGAACGCCCTGTTGCTGGCCAACGTCGTCGCCTACCAGATTCTGCACTTCGAGCCGGTGAAGCTCGTGTACTTCGTGCTCATCGGCCTGGCGTTCGCCACCTCCGCCCCCTCGCGTCGCGTGGCGCTGGTCAGCGTCAGCGCCACCTTCGGCGGCCTGATCGTGATGGCCAGGGAGGCCCCCGACGATGTGATCAGCACCTACGCCTTCGTGAGTCTGGCCGGTGCTTTCGCTGCCCTAGGCATGTCCAGCCTGATGCGCGGCGTGGTCCTTCGCGAGGTGCGCTCCCGCCTGGCCAGCGATGCGCTCAATGTCGAGCTCCAGCGCGAACTGACCGAGAACCGGCGACTGAAGACCGAGGCCCAGAGCCTGGCGCTGTCGGCCGAGACCGCCAACCGCGCCAAGACCGAGTTCCTGGCCACCATGAGCCACGAGATCCGCACGCCGCTCAATGGCGTGCTTGGCATGGCCCAGATCATGGCGGCCGGCGATCTCAGCCCGGACCAGCGCCGCCGCTTGGACACCATCACCGCCTCCGGGCAGTCGCTGCTGGGCGTGATCAACGCCATCCTCGACATCTCGAAGGTCGAGGCCGGCAAGATGGAAATCCACCCGGCCCCGTTCGACCTCTCCGCCCAACTGGACGGGCTGCGGCAGTTGTATGGCGGCTTGGCGCGCGACAAGGGCCTCGACTTCGACCTCGAGATCGCCGCCAGCGCGCAGGGGTGGCGGCTGGGCGACGCCGATCGCCTGCGGCAGATCCTGTCGAACCTGATCTCCAACGCGATCAAGTTCACCGACGACGGCGCCGTACGGGTGCGCGTCGACGGCGACGACCAGACGATCACGGCGCGGGTCGCCGACAGCGGCGCTGGCATTCCGGAGGCCGAGCGGGATCGCCTGTTCACGAAATTCGTCCAGCTCGACAGCTCCAGCACCCGCCGGGCCGGCGGCTCGGGCCTGGGCCTGGCGATCTGCAAGACCTTGAGCGAGCTGATGGGCGGCGCGATCGCCTATTCGGCGGCCGAGCTAGGCGGGTCGTGCTTCACCGTCACCCTGCCGATGCCGCGCGTGGAGCCGGAAGCGGGGTCCCATCCCGCCAGCGATCTCGCCAAGGCGGAGGACGCGACGTCCGAAGCGCCCAAGATCCTCGTGGTCGACGACAACCAGACCAACCGCGCCGTGCTGCTGACCCTGCTGGGCCATATCGGCGTCGCGGCCCAGTTCGCGGTCGATGGCCGCGACGCGCTGGCGATGTGGGAGGCCGGCCATTTCGACGCCATTCTGATGGACATCCACATGCCGGTCATGGACGGCGTCGACGCCAGCCGCGCGATCCGGTCGCGCGAACTGGCCACCGGGCGCGCCCGCACGCCGATCATCGCGGTGACCGCCAGCGTCCTCACCCACGAAACCAGCCTGTACGCCGAAGCCGGCATGGACGGCTTTGTGCCAAAGCCGGTGGAGATCCCGCGCCTGGTGGAGGCGCTGGGCCGCGCCCTGTCGATCGATCCGCTCGTCGATCACGCCGACACCCGGGGCGTCGCCTAAAGCGCGTCAGGTTTGTGTGTGAGCGGTTCGGGTCACCCCGCCGCCAGACCTGCGCGCCGGACCACGCGAAAAAAAGGGGGCGTCGGAACGCCCCCTTTTGATTCCAGAAGCCACGCCGCCGCAGCGACGTCGCGCCGGTCTCAGCCCTTGCGCGAACGCGGGGCCTTGGTCTTGCGGCCGCCCTGGCCCAGGCCCAGGGCCTTGGCCATCTTGGAACGCGCTTCGCTGTAGGCGGGCGCGGTTGTCGGATAATCGTTGGGCAGCCCCCACTTGGCCTTGTACTCCGCCACGGTCATGCCGTGGGTCGTGAGGTGGCGCTTCAGCGTCTTGTAAGGCTTGCCGTCCTCGAAGCTGATCAGCGCTTCGGGCGTGATGCTCTTGCGGATCTGAGCCGGCGTCGCCTTGGTGACGGTCTCAACCTGAGGCGCGGGCGGCGCGCCAATGCCCGCCAGCGCGTCATGCGTCGCGCGGATCAACGCCGGAAGTTCCGAAACAGGCGTAGAATTATTTGCCACGTAATTGGCGACGATTTCCGCCGTAAGCTCGATCAGGGTCGCTTTGTCTTCCACGATCACAACTCCATTCCCCTATTCTCCCGCAAATACACCTTCGTTTGAGAAAAACAAGTAGTTCTGCGCGAGAGCGATGATTGATTCGTTTTAGAGCTTAGCAATCGTTTGTGGAGGAACGCGCCCGGCGAGGAAAATTTCCGTCAACTATAACGCTGACCACCTCGTTTTAGGTCCGGAAAACAGGGTTAAAAGCGCTAAACCGCTTAGCTGTCTCGCAAGTGCGAATAGCCCGCATGTATGCGATTGTCGCTCAGGACGCGAATATCTATTTCTCGTATCAAAAGTCAGAATAGACACGCAGACGTTGAGACCGAACCAACATTCCGGCGTGACGTGGACCGAGCCAGCACCCGTCTCGATTTGGCTGGAAAACAATCGGCCGTCTTCGGCAGGATCTCGCAATGGACGCCCGCCGCTCTTGTGATCTGCGCCGCGACGCGGCCGCGCGCTCAGCCTCCGACCGCAAAGCCAAGCCGCCAGGCGCGAAACTAAAGACCGCCGGAAAAGGCGAACAAAGCTCGCTTCGCGAGCCTGGAAGACGCAAGACTAGCCAGGGGGAGAAGTGGCTGGGGAACTAGGACTCGAACCTAGAATGACGGTACCAAAAACCGCAGTGTTACCATTACACCATTCCCCAGCAGGAACGGCGAGACCCGTCAGGGCCCGGCGAGGCGGTGGAGATAGCTCACGACTCGGATGGATGCAACAGCCCATTTTCGATCTTTTTTCGGGTCGTCGCACGAACGTCGAAAAAGGCGCTTGCGCCCTCCGAAACACCCTCCTATAAGGCCGGCCTCCAAGTCGGAGTGTGGCTCAGTCTGGTAGAGCACTGCGTTCGGGACGCAGGGGTCGCAGGTTCAAATCCTGCCACTCCGACCATTTCCTCCCCGCCAACCAGAGGCGGGAAACTTGCCAAGAAAACAGAACTTTAGCGGCAGGCGCCAAGACGCCGACCGCCGCGGTGCGCGATGCGGCGCGCCGTCGTGCGCTCTTCGTTTGGAACCATCCGCGACACCGGTTAGCTTGTTCCTGACTTCTCCCAACGGGACTTCCGATGAAGCAGTTCTTCCTGACCGTCGCCGGCGTGTTCGTCGGTCTTTTGTTGTTCGTGGTCGGCGTTCCGTTCCTGCTCGTGGTGATCGCCGCGGGGGCCGCGCGTCCCGCCCCCACCCCGGCTCACACGGTCCTGCAGCTGGACCTGCGCGAGGGCCTGACGGACCAGGCGCCCAAGAGCCCCTTCGCCTCGCTGGGCGGAAGCGGCGACTCGGTCCTGTCGATCATCGAGACGCTGCGCCGCGCCGAGAAGGACGACAAGGTCCGCGCCATCCTGGTGCGCCTGCCCGAAGGCGGCGTGGCCCCGGCGGCCGCCGACGAGCTGCGGCTGGCGTTCAAGCACTTCCGCGACGTCGGCCACAAGCCGATCTACGCCCACAGCCAGGGGCTCTATCCCTCCGGCATGGTGACCTCGACCTATATGCTGGGCGCCTCGGCCAGCGAGTTCTGGATGCAGCCCGACAGCAGCTTCCAGGCGGTCGGCCTCTCCAGCGAGTCGATGTTCTTCAAGCGGTTCTTCGACAAGTACGGCGTGAAGGCCGACTACGAGCAGCGCTACGAGTACAAGAACGCGGTCAATCCCTACCTCTATAGCGACTACACCCCGGCCCACCGGGAATCGACGCTGTCGTGGATGGGCTCGGTCTATCGCACGGCCCTGGTCAGCGCCGCGGTCGACCGCAAGCGCGACCCGGCGCAGCTGACCCGCACGCTCGAGGACGGCCCCTACAGCGCTCAGGAAGCGCAGCAGAAGGGCCTGATCGACAAGGTGGGCCAGGTCAGCGAGATCCAGGCCTTCGCCCTCGACAAGGCCGGCAAGGGCGCCAAGCTGGTCGACTTCGGCGACTACGCCTCGCGCACCAAGGCCCCCGCGGCCAAGACGGGCCCCGCCATCGCCGTGATCGGGGCCGAGGGGGCCATCGTCACCGGGACCGGCGGCGGCGGCTCGCCGTTCGGCGGCGAGAGCAACGTCTATTCCGACGACGTGGCCGAGGCCTTCCACGACGCCACCGAGGACAAGGACGTCAAGGCCATCGTCTTCCGCGTCTCCTCGCCGGGCGGCTCGGACACGGCCTCGGAGCAAATCCTGGCGGCCATGAAGGCGGCCAAGGCGGCCGGCAAGCCCGTCGTGGTCAGCATGGGAACCTACGCGGCCTCGGGCGGCTACTGGATCTCCAGCCAGGCCGACTCGATCGTCGCCCAGCCCTCGACCCTGACCGGCTCGATCGGCGTCTATGGCGGCAAGTTCGCGATCGGCGACGCCCTGGCCCGCTTCGGCGTCGACACCAAGCAGCTGCATGTCGGCGGCGACTATTCCCAGGCCTTCGGCTCGGGCGACGGCTTCACGCCCGAACAGCGCGCCAAGTTCGCCGGCTGGATGGACCGCATCTACGCCGGCTTCGTCACCCGCGTCGCCGAGGGCCGCAAGCTGCCGCCCGAGCGCGTGCGCGAGATCGCCAAGGGCCGCGTCTGGACCGGCGAGCAGGCCAAGCAGCTGGGCCTCGTCGACGAGCTGGGCGGCTTCTACCAGGCGGTCGACAAGGCCAAGGCCCTGGCCAAGCTGAACGGCGACGTTCGCCTCAAGCGCATCGACGGCGGCCAGTCGCCGTTCGAGGCCCTGGAGAAGCTGCTGGGCGTCAGCGAGACCTCGGTCCGGACGCTGGCGGCCGCCGCCTGGGTCCTTGGCGACCCGCGCTCCCAGGCCATCCTCGACGAGATGGCCAAGGCCCGCCTGCGCGCCGCGCCGGGCGGGGCGTCGGTGCTGGCGGACACGCCGGTGCGCTAGGGCGTGAGGCCGAAAGTGGGAACCGGTTTCGGCTGACCTCATGCTCTAAGGCTCTGAGCGCTTCAGGCAGACAGCAAGAAGGCCGCCCGGGCGTCCCTGGGCGGCCTTTTCTTTGAACGCGACCTAGCAAGGCAGGGGCGATCACGACCACTTCCCTACCCTCCCGGCGGCGCCGCGGGATAGGACCCCAGCCGCCCCCATCGGCGGCTCAGGTGCATGTGACGGGGAGCCCCGGCCGCCATGGCGAGGCCAAAAGGACCCGTTGAGGCCCGCTCGCCCGACCCTGGCGCCAGAACCGGCCGTGAGGGTGGTTCTCTCCCTAAGCCCTTCCCCACCTCAGTCCAGAAACGACAATGCCGGCGCTTTCGCGCCGGCATTGCTCCGATCGAAGGTGAACCTTCGGATCAGAAGGAGTAGCGAACGCCCAGGTACAGGCGACGCGGAGCAACCCAATTGGTGCCCTCGCCGAGATCGTACGTGCCGTCGCCCGCGACCAGCTTCATGACATCCGTCGTCGATTGCTTGTTCAGGATGTTGAAGATGTCGAGGAAGAACTCGGCCTTGCCGCCGAGGCCGGGCACTTCGTGCTCGTACTTCAGGCGGGCGTCCAGGGTGTAGTAGGACGGCGCCTTGGCGCTGCCGATGCCGCCCGGCAGGTACCAGCTGTCGGTCACGCCGCCGACGTTATAGGGCGTATCGACCATCGGGGCGAAGTAGCGACCACCGGTGTTGACCGCCGGCGTGTAGAGCGCGCCGCTGTTCCAGTTGAACACCGCCGAGGCTTGCAGGCCGAACGGGAAGTCGTACGAGCCATAGGCCTTGAACTGGTGCTTGATGTTGCCGGGCGTCGGGCCGTAGGCGTTCGGCGCACGCGGGTCGAGCGCGATCCAGTCGCCTTGGTAGTCGGCGTTGGAGTCGGAGTTCGAGTTACCGGTGGCCTTGTTGTGGGTGTACGAGGCCTGACCGAACCAGTTGCCGGTCTTGTACTTCGTCACCGTCAGCTCGAAGCCGGTGTAGTTACGCTTGCCTTCCGGCAGGGTGCCGATCACGTAGTTCGAGTTCGGCTTGCTGTTGTAGCCGAAGTACGAGTACGGCAGGTAGAACAGCGTGCCCGGCGAGGCGTAGCCGTTCGGACCGCACTTCGTCACCGTACAGGTCGGATCCGAGTACAGGGTCAGGTCGAAGTCTTCCATGATGTCGCGGGTGCGACGATGGTTGACGGTGGCCTGGACGCCGATGCTCGAGCCGATGGTCTTCGAGTAGCTCAGCTGGAACTCGTCGGTGTACGGGGTCTTGGTGTTCGGCGAGAACAGGGCGTCGGGGGTGGTGGCGCCGCCGCGGGTGCGGAAGGTGATCCACTGACCGCCGATGTAGATCTGCTCTTCGTCCACCGGGCCGGTCAGGGCGCCGGCGAAGTCCGACATGTTGTTGCGGATCGGGTCGTAGTAGCGGCCGACGAAGGCCGAGATCTTCGACCGCGCATCGCCGTTGACGTCGTAGACGACGCTCAGGCGCGGCGCCAGTTCCCAGTCAAACGTCGCGACCTTCGAGCCGTCGGAGGCGTAGTGCTCCCACTTCTCGGCGCGAACGCCGGCGCCGACGGTGAAGCGATCCCAGGTCCAGGTGTCTTGCAGGTAGAGGGTCTGACCCTTGCTGTCGACGCTGTAGGGGGCGCTGGTGGTCCGCAGGGCGCGGTACATGTTCACGTTGCCGTAGGGGTTACCCGTGGTGGACGTGAACTTGTAGGCGTTCAGCTCGGCGACCGAGACCGTGCCGTCACCGTTGGTGTCGACGGCGGCGCGCGCGGTGGCGTTGGCGTTCAGAGCCGACAGGATGCGGGCGTTGTCGGTCGACGAAACCGAACGGGTGGTCCACTTCAGCGAGCTACCGCCGTACTGGTCCCAGGTCACGCCCGACGAAGCGGCCGCGACCGAGGCGTAGGTGGCGCCGCCGGGGACGCTGCCGTCTTCGGCGTAGATGTTCTTGCTGTTGATGTAGCCACCCTTGACGGTGTGGCTGCCGTAGTTGGTGTCGAGGTAGTACTCGAAGTTGCCGCCGAATTCCTTGCGGTTACGGTGCGTTTCGAGGTTCGAACCGAAGCCGCCCAGCTGGCGCTGAGCCGTGGTCGCGCCGGCGGTGCTCAGGAAGCCGACGTTGTCGCGGACCGACTGATCGGCGGCGTTACGGGTCAGCTCACCCTTGTGCTCGAAGTAGTAGCCGTTGACCTGCAGGTTGTCCCACGTGTGGGTGTAGTCGATCTTGTAGTTGTCGCCGCCCTGCTTGGTCGTGCGGTCACGGTTGTTCAGAACCGTCTGGTCCGACGAGCCGGTGAAGGTGGTCGGGTCGTTGAAGAACGTACCCGTCAGACGGTCGTTGTCCGTGATCTGCCAGGTGGCCTTGAAGAAGCCGTACTTGGAGTTGTTTTCCACGGTGCGGCGCACGGAGCCGGTGTTCGGATCCAGCACTTCGTCCGAACGGTGCTTCTTCTGGTACGAACCGAAGACCCACAGGCGATCCTTGATGATCGGGCCGCCCAGGGTGAAGGCGGTGTCATAGGTCTTGAAGCCGCCCGACGACTGGTGCTTGTCCTTGGCGACCAGGCTGTCGTTCTGCAGGTAGTAGTTGACCGAGCCGTGCCACTGGTTCGAACCCGACTTGGTCACGACGCGCGAGACCAGGCCCGAACCGCCGGCGTATTCAGCCGGCAGGCCGCCGACCAGCACTTGCTGTTCCTGGATGATTTCCGAGTTGAAGTTGGCGCCGAAGGTGCCCGTCGACGGGTCGGTCACGTCCACGCCGTCGATGAAGTACAGGTTGTCGGTCGACGAGCCCGTGGAGCCGCCGACGTCCGAGTAGTTGACGCCCGAACGCGACGACGGGTTGCCGCTGGTCGACGGCTTCACGCCCGGAACCAGCTGCAGGTAGCTCTGGTAGCTACGGCCGGTGGGGAGGGCTTCCACGGTCTGCAGGGTCAGGGTGGTGCCGACGACGGCCGAGGTCACGTCAACGGCCGCGAGCGAACGGCCGGTGATGACGATCTCTTCGACCTTGTTGCCTTGCGAGACCAGGGCGTAACCGTACGAACGGTCCTGGCCGGACACGACGGCGACGTTGCTGGCGCTGAACTCGTTGTAGCCGGGCGAGGCGACCGAGACGGTGTAGTTGGTCGACGGGTCGAGGCCGCTGACGCGGACGCGGCCTTCGGCGTCGGTCGTGCCGGTCTTGGTGACCAGGCTGTCCGGCGAACGCACGGTGACCGTGGCGTTGGCGACGGGCGCGCCGTTGTCGCCGCTGACGGTCACGCGCAGGGCGCCGGTCTGGGATTGGGCGAGAGCCGCGCCCACGATGAAGGTGCTCATCGCCACACCTAGGGCGACGCGGCTAACCCCCTTCGACAGGTCACGGAAACGCTTTTGGCTCGCCAACATGGCGCTGCCTTCGTTGGAATTCATGTTGATCATGGTCCCCTCTGCGGCGGCGCAGGCGGCAGGCGGACAAACCCCTTAGAAACTTTGTCCGGCCTGGAGCGGAAAACCGCCGATTGCGCCACCAGATCACTGGTGTCCCGGAAAGTATTTTCCCGGTTAAGGGGACGTTAGGGGGCTGGAAGACCGAGGGTCAATCGTCATTACAAAATTGCAATTCACATGACCCTCCCCTGTCGCAAAAGCGCCACAGGGCGGACACTTTTCAAGGCGCCCCCAAGCTTCCCATGGGGCAAGCACGCTCCGCCGCTCCGGCAGGGCGCTGATTTATTTGGGCATTCAAGGACTTACAAAACACGGTTTTGCCGGATTCGGCCGCAGGGGAAACTTGGCCATAAAATTCCGCCGGCCGATTGACAGTCGCCACAAATCGCCTCGCACGCCTGCGTTTTCGTGAAAGTTTTTTAAGAATTCGCATCACAGCCCACGAACCTGCCTAGCCCCGAAGCCGCTTTGCTAGGCGCCGCCGGTAGGGTCCTGACCATTGCCTAGGCGCCGTTGCAGCGCGAAAATGATCTCGCGACAGCCCCGTGTCGCGCTTCTCAGTTCGGCGGAGCCATGAGCGATTTTCGACGCGTCACCGACTCTCTATCGGTCAGCCCCCAGGTTTCGGAGGCCGACATGGCCCGCGCCGCGGCGGAGGGATTCGTTCTGGTGATCAACAATCGCCCGGACGGGGAAGACCCCAGCCAGCCGTCCAGCGCGGCGATCGAGGCGGCCGCGCGGGCGGCGGGCCTGGACTATCTGTATGTGCCGGTGCGCGGCGGGCCGACGCCGGATCAGGTCGAGACGGTGCGCGAGGCCGTCGAGGCCGCGTCCGGGCCGGTCCTGGCCTTCTGCCGCTCGGGCACGCGCTCGATCGTCACCTGGTCGATCGGCCAGGCGATGGCCGGCGCCGACCGCCAGACGCTGGTCGAGCAAGGCCTTGGGGCCGGCTACGACCTTTCGGGCGTGTTGCCAGCCTGAGCGAAGGCGATCACACGCGCGGCCATCGGCGTCGGTTCGGCCTGGCAACTGGCCAGGACGAACTGCGCCAGCGTGATACAGAGGATCGCCAGACCCGCGGCTCGAAGCCGTTTTGATACAATGATCGCTGCGTCCGCCGCCATGACCGGGTCCCCAGGGCATATCCCCGCCCGCCCGGCGCAAGACCGGCGCCGCACGGCAGACGGAGCCACCTCATGATTCCCTTCGTCCGCGAGCTGGCCTTCGAGTACGGCCGCTGCGATCAGGTCTCGCCGCTGGTCCGCCGGGTGATCGCCCGCAATCCCGGCCCGTTCACCTATACCGGCACCGGCGTCTATATCGTCGGCCAAGGCGAGGTGGCGGTGATCGACCCGGGCCCCGACCTGCCCGAGCACTTCGAGGCGCTGAAGACGGCCCTGGCCGGCGAGCGCGTCACCCACGTCCTGGTCACCCACCACCACCTGGACCACAGCCCGCTGGCCCACCCGCTGGCCGCGCTGTTCGGCGCCAAGGTCCATGGCCGCCCCGCGCCGGCGGACCATGGCGAGGCCGCCGCGCCGGGTCTCGAGGAAGGCGCCGACGACTGCTTCCGTCCCGACGTCGTCTTGGCCGACGGCGACGTGATCGCAGGGAGCGGCTGGACGCTGGAGGCGGTGACCACGCCCGGCCACACCTCCAACCATGTTTGCTTCGCGCTACGGGAGGAGAACGCCCTGTTCTCCGGCGACCACATCATGGGCTGGTCGACGACCGTGGTCAGCCCGCCCGACGGCGACATGGGCGACTATTTCGCCAGCCTGGCCAAGGTGCGGGCGCGGAACTTCCACACCCTATGGCCGACCCACGGCGCCCCGGTGCGCGAGGTCGGGCCGTTCATCGACGCCTATATCGCCCACCGCAAGGCGCGCGAGGCCCAAATCCTGGAGGCGCTGGGCGCGGGCTTCACGTCCATACCGGCCATGGTCCCCAGCCTGTACGCGGCGGTGGATCCCAGGCTGCATCCGGCGGCGGCCTTGTCGGTGCTGGCGCACGTGAACCAGCTGGTGAAGGAAGGCCGCGTGGTCGCCGAGGGCGAGGGGCTCAGCGGCGAATATCGTCTGGCTTAGGCGCTCGCCTGATGGCTCGCCCCTTCGTGTCATCCCGGAAGCCTCGTAGAGGCTATCCGGGACCCAGGGGGTGACGGAACGCCGTGCGCGCCGCCCCTGGGTCCCGGCTCTCCGCTTCGCTACGGCCGGGATGACAATAGAAAATGAGCTCAAAGCGACTTGGTTGGCGCGTTAGGGAAACAGCCGCTTCGTCGTCCAGCCGTCGCCGACGCGGTCGAACACCAGCCGCTCGTGCAGGCGGAACGGCCGGTCGCGCCAGAACTCGATCGTGACCGGAACGATGCGATAGCCCGACCAGTGCGGCGGGCGCGGCACCTTGCCCAGGCCGAACTTCAGGCCCATCTCGGCCACCCGCTTTTCCAGCGCCAGACGGTCCGGCAGCGGCTGGGACTGATCGCTGGCCCAGGCGCCGATCTGGCTGTGGCGGGCGCGGCTGGCGAAATAGGCGTCGGCCTCGGCCTCGGTTACCGGCTCGACGAGGCCCCGGATCCGCACCTGGCGGCGCAGCGATTTCCAGTGGAACAGGATCGCGGCCTTCGGGTTGGCCGCCAGCTCCCGCCCCTTGGCGCTGTAGGTGTTGGTGTAGAAGACGAAGCCGCGCGGATCGAAGTCCTTCAGCAGCACCATGCGCGAGTCGGGCATGCCGTCGGCGTCGACCGTCGAGACGGTCATGGCGTTGGGGTCGTTGAGCTCCTTCTTGCCCGCCTCCTCCAGCCACTCGGCGAACAGGGCGAAGGGATCCTCCTCCGACAGCAGCGGCGGCGGCGTGGCCTCGGTGACCTGGCGGACATAGTCGTCCTCGCTGGGCGAGGCGGGGATCAGGGTCTGGTCGCTCATGAACCCTGATATAGGCCCCGTCGTGGCGCGGAGCCACAGTCCCGGCCCTTTAAGGGAAAGTCTTAACTTAACGCCCCGTTGACCATCCTGGCGGCAGGGTCGCGGCCATGACCGCCAAAGGCCCCGTCCTGACGCTTTTCGCCGCGCGCGCCCTGCTGGGCGTCGGGGCGGAGGCGGACGAGCGCGCGCTGCGCAAGGCCTATCGCGAGGCCGCCAAGCGGGCCCACCCGGACCGTCCGACCGGCGACGCGGCCCTGTTTCGCGAGGTCCAGGCCGCCTATCGCCTGCTGCAGGACGCCCTGGCCCGTCCAACGACCTTCGCTCCAGCCGTGACCACGCCGGCGGCCACCAACTCCGCCTTCCTGGATATCGACATCGCCACCGCCGTGGCCGGCGGTTCGGAAGAGCTGTCGGTCGATGGCCGCCGCCTGCGGCTGAAGCTGCCCGCCGGCCTGCGCGCCGGCGACAAGGTGCGGCTGCTGGACGTGCTGTTCGAGGTCCGCCACCGGCCGCTGGACGGCGCCCTGGTGCGCGGCGACGACCTCTGGCTGACCGGCAAGGTCGCGCCCCGCGTCCTGGCCGAGGGCGGCCGGGTCGAGGCCGAGACGCCGCTGGGTCCGCGCCAGGCCTGGATCTCGACCAAGGCCGCCGAACGCGGGCTGGTTCGCCTCGCCGGCCACGGCCTGCCCGCCCGCGCCCACCACCGCGCCGGCGACCTCTTCCTGCGCTTGGAAGCCCGCGAGGGCGAGAAGGACAGCCTGGCGCGCTCGCTGCTGCGCCGTTTCGCGGCGGCGTGGGCGGCCTGATCTAAAAAAAGTCGGTCGCACGCGATCTTTTTCGAGCGGCGACCTTGAAGTTATATCGCACGCGATTAAATCGCTCACATCATTCGAGAGCGAGGAGTTTCGCCATGACCACCCTCTACACCACCCGCGCCACCGTCGTCGGCGGCCGCGAAGGCCACGCCCGCAGCGAAGACGGCCTGCTGGACGTTCAGCTGTCGATGCCCAAGTCGCTGGGCGGCAAGGAAACGGGCACGAACCCCGAGCAACTGTTCGCCGCCGGCTACGCCGCCTGCTTCCAGAGCGCCATGGCCCACGTCGCGCGCACCCAGAAGATCGCCCTCACCGGCTCGACCGTGACGGGCCAGGTCAGCCTCGCCAGCGCCGGCGCCGGTTTCGCCCTGGAAGTCGCGCTCGAGGTCGAGACCCAAGGCCTCAAGCAGGCCGACGCCGAAGCCCTGGTCGCCACCGCCCACCAGGTCTGCCCCTATTCCAACGCTACGCGCGGCAATGTCGACGTGGCCATCAGCGTCAAGGCGGCGTAAGCCAGTCGACATGACAGAGAAACCCGCGTCGTCCGAGAGCCCTGTCGAGATCCTGCGCCTCGACAACCAGCTGTGCTTCGCCCTCTACGGCGCGGCCAACCGGATGACGCGGCTCTATCGGCCGATCCTCGACGCCCTGGGCCTGACCTACCCGCAGTACCTGGCCATGCTGGTGTTGTGGGAGCGGAGTCCGCGCACCGTGGGGGCTCTGGGCGACGCGCTGGACCTTGATTCCAGCACCCTGACCCCGCTGCTCAAGCGGCTGGAGGCGGGCGGCCTCGTCGAGCGCCACCGCGATCCGGACGACGAGCGGCGGGTCATCGTGGCGCTCACGGACAAGGGCCAGGCTCTCCGCGAACAGGCGGCCAGCGTGCCGGAGAAGCTGTTCTGCGCGCTGAACATGCCGATGGCCGACCTCACGACCCTTCGCGAGCGGCTGAAGACGGTCGCGCGGTAGCGGCTTACTCTCGCGCCGCCTCGACCGGCTGCCCCTGACGCCGCGCCAGGACGGCGGCGTGGTCGGCGTCGCTGGTCTGGCGCAGGGCGCGCAGGTCTTCGCTGATGCGGAAGATGGCGACATAGAACTCGCAGAACGCCCGCCACAGCAGCACCAGCGCGCCGGCGACCAGCAGGCCGGCGACCAGCACCGGGAAGGCCAGCAGCAGCGAGCCGACGCCCGGCTCCTTCAGCGCCAGGCCCACGGCCGCGCCGACAACCGAGAACGCGAACAGGGCCACGACGCCGAGGCCCGCCCAGTAGATGAAGTGAATCACCGGCCCGGTGACCAGGCGATCGAACGTCAGAAGATCCCAAAGCAGCGAGTTGGACCCACGCTTGGTCTTGTTGGCCGGAGGCATACGGGAACCCCAAGTCGGCGGAAAAACCGCCCCTTTGCAGGCCATCGCTAGCAGCGAGAAGCCCGCTCGGCAATGCCGAGCGGGCCAAGGGTGTCATCGTCGAACGGAACGACGGCTTACTGCGGCTTGGCGCCGGCGACCGTCGCGTCGATCTGGGCCTTGGTGGCCGTCGTCGAGACGCTGCCGTCCGCGCCCGCGCTGAGGCTGTTGGCCGGCAGGGCGAACTTCACGCCGCCGTTGGTGACGATCACGTTGGTCGAGCCGTCGGCGCCGGTGCTGGTGCTGCTGATCTGGCCGACCGGAACGCCCTGGGCGTCCTTCACGGCCGAGCCGACCTTGAAGCTGGCGACATTGGCCGAGCTGGGCGTGGCGGCGCTATCGGCGGTGCTGGCCGAGGGCGAGGTCATCGTCGACCCCGGCGCGGCCGACGAAGCGCCCGGGCTGGTCATGGTCTGGCCGGGAGCCATGGTCTGGCCCGGCGTGGTCATAGACTGACCGGGCGCGGTCATGGTCTGGCCGGGCGCGGTGGTCTGACCCGGGGCGGTCATGGCGCCCGTCGAACCGGGGGCGGTCGTCGTCGGCGAGGTCGCGCCGGTCGAGGTGGTGCTTTGGGCGAAGGCGGCGCCGGCGAACGTCAGGGACGCGGCGGCGGCGAGCAGGGCGATCTTGTTGGTCATGTTCACTCTCCGTCGAGGCCCCTCCGGCGGAAACAACGTGACCTTGCGATACCGGTTCCGTCGGGAAGTCGACGCGGACTCTACCGGGGCGCGCTTTTTGTGACGGCGAGGGCCGAAATGTAGCCCCGCGCCAACCGAACCGTCCGCGCCGCTGTTCCGTATCCGTCGGGGCAAGTGGCGTCGCCACGAGATTGGCGTACCCTGCGCGCGATAGGCCGACCGGCGACGGTCCGCGACGTCACGAGGATCCGATGAACACGCTGGACCAGGTCCTGGCCAAGGTCGCCTCGCAGAAGACCGCCCTGCCCGCCCTGTATGGCGACGTCGACTTCGCCATCACGCCCGAGCGGTTCACGACCGACCCCAGGCAGAGCGTCGCGCCCCGGCTGGCCCGCGCCAAGCTGGATCCGGACAAGATCGCCCTGATCAAGGCCTACACCATGCTGGGCGATATCGTGGCCGACGCCTACGCCGCCCTGATGCCGCGCTACGGCTTTCGACCGCTGGTCGAGATGCTGACCAAGGCCTGCGACGAGGGGATCGGCGCCGTGCCCGACGCCCCGCCTGAGCTGGCCGCCTTCATCGCAGACATGCAGCGGATCCCCGACTGGCTGGACATGGACCTGGTCCGCGAAGGCCAGCGCCTGGATCGCAACGCCGCCGCCAATCTGGGCCCGTTCGCGATCCGCGGCGCGTTCATCGCCACCTTCATGAACAAGTACGCCGCCCTGCCGATGGCCCTGACCGGGACCCTGTCAAATGACACAGCGGCGCGGCGGGTGAACGAGACCGCGACCTTCTTCACCGCCACCCTTCTGCCCGGCTCGCTGGAGCGGCATGGCGCGGGCTTCCGCGCGGCGGCCATGGTGCGGCTGATGCATTCGATGGTGCGGTTCAACGCCCTGAAGCGCTCGAACCTCTGGGACGTCGGCGTCTACGGGATCCCGATCCCCCAGGTCGACCAGATGCCCGCCGGCCTGATCCCGATCTTCCTGATGAGCTACAAGATCGTCGGCGAGGGTCGGAAGACCTTCACGGCCGAGGAGCGCGCGCGGGTCGAGCTGGCCCGCTACCGCTGCTTCCTGCTGGGCTTGCCCGAGGACCTGCTGGCCGACACCCCGCAAGGGATCGTCGACACCATGAACGCCCGCAGCGCCACCCTGCGCGCCGGCTTCGACGACGCCACCTGCGGCGAGCTGGTCCGCGCCACGCTGAACGCCTACCTGCTCCCCGACGAGCGCCCCGAAAGCCGCCTGTTCGACCAGGTCGAGCGCGGCTTCTCCAAGGTCTTCTTCCTGCAGAACTTCCTGAACGGCGACGTGGCGGCGGCCAAGCGCATGGGGGTCGAGATCGGCCCGCGCGACTTCATGCTGTTCGGACTGGTCGCCACGCTGGCGACCGGCCAGCTGACCGCCTATCGCCTGGCGCGGCGGGTCCCGGGCCTGGCGCAACTGGCCGACGCGCGGCTGGTGGGACGGCTGAAGCGGCAGCTCAAGCGCTACGGCCACGCCGAGTTCACCTCAGATGCGGAGAAGTATCGGCCGGCGACGGGGGCCAAACCCGCAACGATCTAACTATCCCGACCTCCCCGGCGAATGCCGGGGCCCAGATTCAGCCTGAGCGATTGGGCGTTCGCGCCTTGAGCCTAGCCAAGACGAAACACGCTCGAGGGTTCGATCTGGGCCCCGGCCTTCGCCGGGGAAGTCGGATTCAAGGAACGCCTACAGCGTCGCCATGTCGATCACGAAGCGGTAGCGCACGTCGCTCTTGTGCATGCGCTTGTAGGCCTCGTTGATCTGGTCGATTGAGATGGTCTCGATCTCGGCGACGATGTTGTTCTCGCCGCAGAAGTCGAGCATCTCCTGGGTTTCCTTGATCGAGCCGATCATCGAGCCGGCCAGGGTGCGGCGGCCGGGGATCAGGGCGAAGGCGTTCAGCGGCACGGGCTCTTCCGGCGCGCCGACGATCACCATGGTCCCGTCGATCTTCAGCAGGGCCAGGTACGCGCCCCAGTCGATGCCGGCGGAGACGGTGCAGATGATCAGGTCGAACGTGTCGGCCAGGGTCTCGAAGGTCTTGGGGTCGTTGGTGGCGTAGTAGTGGTCCGCGCCCAGGCGCAGGCCGTCGGCCTGCTTGGACAGGGTCTGGCTCAGCACCGTGACCTCGGCGCCCATGGCGTGGGCCAGCTTGACGCCCATGTGGCCCAGGCCGCCCATGCCCAGGATCGCGACCTTCTTGCCGGGGCCGGCGTTCCAGTGGCGGAGCGGCGAGTACAGCGTGATGCCCGCGCACAGCAGCGGCGCGGCGGCGTCCAGCGGCAGGTTCTCCGGGATCGACAGGACGTAGTCTTCCTTGACCACGATGTGATCCGAATAGCCGCCGTAGGTCGGCGTGTCCGAACCCGGCTCGAAGGCGCTGTAGGTCAGGACGAGGCCCGGCTGATACTGCTCGCGGTCGAGGTCGCGGGCGGCCTTGCAGGTCACGCAGCTGTCGACGAAGCAGCCGACGCCGACATGATCGCCTTCCTTGAACTTGGTGACATTGGCGCCGACGGCGGTGACCACGCCCGCGATCTCGTGGCCCGGCACGATCGGATAGACGCTCTGGCCCCAGCCGTTGTCGACCATGTGGATGTCGGAGTGGCAAACGCCGCAATATTTGATCGAGATGACGACGTCGTCGGGATTGGGGTCGCGGCGCTCGAACGTGAACGGCGCCAGGGGCGCGCCAGCGGCGGGCGCCGCGTAGCCTTTAGCGGTGGCCATGGGATAGTCCTTGAATTTGGAGACCGCGATCGGGGGAGGATCGCGCGCGGCAGACTTGCCATATGGCGCGGCGCGGGCGGTAGACCAGTCCGCCGGACCGATTGCACGATCCTCCAGATGGTGGATGGAGCGGGTGCCGAGAGCGGAAAGGCTGAAAGTCTGTTCAGGGTGGAAGGCGGACGTCAGCGGCGGGTTTCAGAGACCTGGATCACTAGGTCGGCGGGCTCATCAGGGAGCATGGCCCGCCAGGATTGTTTTACGCCGCTAACCGGTTCGAGCCGCAGTCGCATGACGTCTGCGGCCCTTCGTGAAGCAATCTCCGGGAAGGCCGCGCTGACAGCATCCAGCAGCCAGCCCTGGGGATTACTTTTCCGAAGCTCGATCGTCCTCGTCTCGGCGCCACAGGTAATGTGATAGCGGAAAAGCGGCATCTCGAGCTCCGGCGGCGATGGTGGATATCACCAGACATCGCGATGGTCGCCAACGGGTGGTGGGCGGAAGTCAGCTTCCTTCTCCCCTTGCGGGAGAAGGTGTCAGCGAAGCTGACGGATGAGGGGTTGAAAGGCGTATCAGGATAGCAGAGCGCGACCCCTCACCCGACCGCCTTCGGCGGCCACCCTCTCCCGCAGGTGTTCAGACCGGGGACATCCGTGACAGGTGTTCGGAGACATCCGTGACACATTTTCCGATCTCGAAGGGAGGTCGGA
>NZ_QFQZ01000065.1 GCF_003243465.1 Caulobacter segnis | reverse complement strand
CGTGATCAGGGGCATGGGCGGCGACGACCTGCTCCGCGGCAATGGCGGCGCCGACTTCCTGTATGGCGGCGACGGAGCCGACACGCTGTCGGGCGGCGCAGGCAATGACTGGCTGGAAGGCGGCGCGGGCGCGGACATCGTCATGGGCGGGGCGGGCGCTGACCGGTTCGTGCTCACGGCGGTCAGCGATTCAACCGCCGCGGCGCAGGATCGGTTCGACGACTTTTCGTATGCGGAAGGCGACCGCATCGACCTCTCGGCGATCGACGCGAACACCGCCCTAACTGGAGATCAGGCGTTCCGCTTCATCGGCTCCACCGCCTTCTCCGGCGCGGCCGGCGAGTTGCGTGCGACGCCGGCTGGGAACGGCCTCATGACCGTCTATGGGGATGTCGACGGCGACGGCGTCGCCGAAGTGCAGTTCCTGGTCCGCGCCAGCGCCCTGAGCGGCGCCGAGTTCCTGCTTTAGGCCTTCAGCCGACCCTGCGCGCTCGCGCGGGGTCGGCGCCTTCCGGCTTGCGAGACCAACGCCGCCCCCCAGCAGAAGACTCATCAAGGCGCTCATAGAAGGCACTTCGAGCGCATAGTCGCTCAGGCCATGGATCGCGAACAGCAGCATGACGGCGGCGAGCGCGGCGAGGTGGTCTCCAGTCTCACCCGGACGGATCGCGCCGAGAACGATCTTCACGACGGCCAGCAGCACAATGGCCCACATCAGACCGGCGCCAACGATCCCGGCCTGTGAAAGCCACTGAACATAGACGTTGTGGGCGGCGCCCACGTCGTAGAAAATGCTGAAGTTTTCGCCATTGATCGCCTGGTTGTTCAGGCTACGGAACGACCCCAAGCCCCAGCCGAACCAAGGCCTCTCGGTGAAGAACGCATAGTGCGTCTGGATCAGGCGCAGACGGTAGCCCAGATCGGTCGAAAGCTCGGGCAGCCGCCGCGCCAGACTTCCTCCGTAGAGCAGGCCGGCCGCGATCAAGACCAGGCCGCCGAGCAGCAGGACGGACGGCCGGATGCGTCCGAGCAAACTTGGCCCTCCGCGCAGCACGAACATCGCCGCCAGCGCCAGGCAGCTTGCGGCGAGACCCATGCGGGAGGCGGTGAAGACAAGGCTGAGCGCGAACAGCACCAGCAGAGCCGCCGCGACGGGCTTGCGATCCAGGATGGAGCGGCTCAACAGCCGCCGGCTCCGCCCGCGCCTCGCGAGGAAGCCGCACACCAGGACCGCCATGCAGCCGAACAAGGTGGCGGCCGTGTTCGCGCTCACGAACGTCGCGGTCAGGCGACCATGCGCGGTTATTCTCTGAACGCCTATCGCGCGATCAGGCCAGAGGGCGTTGGCCAGCAGCCCATAAAGCGCCAGGCCGCCCGCCAGGATCAGAAGCCAGGTCGCCATCACCCTGTAGCGGCGAAGAGACCCGCCCATCAGCAGCCCGCATGTGAACAGGCACGCCAGGCCCAGCAACTTCAGAATTTCCACGAAAGCCGCCTGGCGATCCGCGATGGGCGGGAGACTTGCAGCCAGACGCGCCAACCAACGGGGACCGACGTTTGAGGCGAGCGGAAGCGCGGCCGTGAAGATCAGCCCGGCGAGCAGCAGGCCGAAGGCGGCGAGCCAGCCGGCCCGCGCGCGCAGCTCGACGCCGGCCCAGCCTCGAGAAGCAATCGCCGCCAAGAGACAGCCCTCGGCGGCGGCGGCGATCAGCGAAAGCCCGAGATTGTTGGCGCCAAGGGCGACATGGAGCGCCGAAACAAGCACGGCTGCGGCCACACCGGCCCACCGGCCCGACAATGCCTCCATCCGCCCCTCCAAGTCCCCACTTCTTATTAGGATAACCTAACGTGGTAAAAAGGTGACCGCCCAATTAAGGAAAGAGTCGAGCGGAAATTTAAGAACGCTTTGACAATGCTCGCCCTTAGGAGGACCTGTCATGGCCACGGGCGTTCAGATCAAGCCGAAGACGATCACCAACTCGGTCGCGCGTGAGTGCACGACCGCCGCCAGCGTGACCGATACGGTTCAGCTTACTCAGGAAAACCTCGACGCTCTGCGCGCCACGCTCGACGCTGACGGCGCCGCGGCGATGGCGACGGTCGAGGGCCGTTGGCCCCGGGTGTACGGCCTGTCCTTCGCGGTGCTGGTCTCGGCCGGACTGTGGTGGGGTGCGATCGCGCTGGCCACCCGCTGAAAATCACCGACGCAGCCGCGCGGCAAGCCAATCGCTCACGAACACGGGTATCCGAAATTAGTTCCCGTGAAAGTAAAATAAACGCCCTCACAATGATGTTATGGGCCTTAAGAATGAACAGGCGCTGTCCAGCTTCTTAACAAGCCGTCACGTGCTATAGACAAGCTACTTTTAGGTGAGCAGCCTAGCTTTGCTAGGCTGGCGCTGAGTGGGTGGCATGTACAAGATTCAGTCGATTCAAGCCCTGAGGTTCTTCGCCGCACTGCTTGTCGTGCTGGATCATACGATGCTCGCCTTGATTTATGCGGGCGCCATTCCACAACAATACAGCAGCCTCGCCTGGCTCATGGGCGAGATGGGCGTGTACGTTTTCTTCGTGATCAGCGGCTTCATCATGCTGATTACGAACGAGGATCGGTTCGGCAGAGAGGGCGCGATCGGCGGCTTCCTGCTCAGGCGCTTCATTCGGGTCGCGCCGATCTACTGGCTCTTCACCACGTGGGTCGTCTGGTCGGCCACGCGGAACGTCCCAGGGGCGATTACGCCCGATCAGATTCTGAAATCCTATCTCTTTATCCCGGTCGAGAACGCCGACGGGCAAATGCGGCCGGTGCACGGGGTCGGCTGGACGCTGAACTATGAGATGCTCTTCTACGGCCTTTTCGCGCTCGCCATGGCTTTCCGCTTCAAGACGGGAGTGGCGGCTGTGTTCGGCGCCCTGGTTGTGCTGGTCGTTTCGGGGATGGCCCTGCGCTGGCCGTTCGACAGCAGCGAGCCGAGCACACTTCTTCAGGTCTGGACCAGCCCGATCCTTCTGACATTTGGCGTCGGCCTGCTGATCGGTCTCGCGCGGAAGCGTTTCAGCGGCGAACCGCCGACGCTTTCCTCCTGGATCCCCTGCGCCTTGATGGCGGCGCCTCTCTTCGCTTTTCAGTTGAGCGGCAGCGACGAAATTTCAGTCGTATGGAGAATTTGCACGGCGGTGAGCGCTATAGCCGTCGTCGCCCTTACCGCATTTACCAAGCTTCCGGCGCTTCCTGAGCGAATTCTCGGATATGGTGGTGACGCCTCCTACAGCCTTTACCTTGTTCATACGATTGTTATTGGCGCTCTCTATAAGCGCCTTCCCGACATCGCTGCCTATAACCCGGTCGCTTTCTTCGCGATTGCTGTTTTGGCGTCGATTTTCGCTGGCTTTGTTGTCAGGCACGCCATAGAGAAGCCGTTAACGCGATTGGCTTGGGCGGCCATCGCCTGGTGCAAGTCAATCTCAAATTGGGTCCGTCAGCGGCCAAGGCCTTCAGCGCCATCTCATGCGCTTGAGCAGCCTAGGCCCCAGGCGAACTGCGCCGAGGAACTAGAGGGTGGCGCCCGAGTAAGAGCGGGGACGCTCAGAGGGGAATAGAGATGGGCGCGTGGCTCGTGATTGGCGACCCTGCAGACTGGGTCGTGCTCGCCGGACAGGCGTCGACCCAGACCAATACGACGGCCGCCTCCGCCTTCGCGACCTCCACCGATACGGGCGTTTATCAGGCCAAGCTAGCATCGGGCGCCGGACTGCCGTCCTGGATGTCGCTTGACCCCAACACGGGCGCGCTCAGCGTCTCGAACGGCGTCGCCGGCGTCTATGACGTGCTTGTCACTCGGGTGAACGGCGGCGTCAGCAGCGCCCCGGCCGTCCTCACGGTCTATGTGCAAGGCGCCGTTTCCCTCACCGACCCGATCCACGACCGCAGCTTCGTCAACAAGGCGGCCTTCACGTTCGGCCTGGAGGCCGACACCTTCAGCGCCGCGACCGCGACCACGCCCCGATACAGCCTGGATCTGCTGGGCGCCATCGACAGCCTGACCGAAGGCGTTTCCGGCAGCAGCTACGCCGACTCCTTGATGGATCGCCTGCGCACGGCCTACGGCGATGGGGGCCCGGGCCTGCAGATCTTCAACAATGTCGCGGCCGCCACCTACACGTCCGGCAATGTTCGGTTCCTGTCCGGCCCGTCCTCTTCGCCTGGGCTGGTAAAATACTCGATCAACGGCCGGGGCGTCGACATCAGCAACGCGGACGGCCGCGACTCCTTTGGCTGGAAGGTGGGCAGGGCCTGGGATACGGCCACGGTCTACTATCTGCAGCAACCCGGCGGCGGCACGCTGACCGTCCATGGCGCGGGCGACGGCGCCAGTGTCGTCGTCAACACGGATGGTCCGCTGATGCTGAAGAGCATCAGCGTGCGCTCGGACCGCGGACAATCCGACGCCAGCCTCGTATTCGATGGCATAACAGGCCACGTTACGCTGTTCGGGGCGGACTTCCGGCTCGACCACGGCGGCGCGACATTTTCGAACATCGGCGTTGGCGGTTCGAGCCTGACCAACTGGTCGCTGCTGGACTCCAACTTCCGCAAGGCCTGGTTCGCGGCGCTTTCGCCGGAGGTCTATGTCTTCAACGCGGGGATGAACGACCGCGGGCTCCTCACCGAAGCGCAGTACCGCACGCTGGTGCGCGCCGTGCTGGACGATCTGGCCGCCGTCTCTCCGAACACCAAGATCATCCTGGTCGGATCCAACGACATCGGAAGCAGCGGCCAGGACTATCTGGCCATGTACCGGACCGTGTTGCAGCAGGAAGCCGCCGCACGGGGGGGCATCTATGTCAACGACATGGCGACGCTTGGCACCTATGTGCAGGCGTCGGCCGCCGGCTTGATGCTGGACAAGATCCACCCCAACGCCGCGGGCAATCTCGCCCGGGCTGGGGTCTATATCGAAACGATCGGCGTTGACGACGCCATTTCCTCCACCGCGGCGGAAGTGTTCGGCCAAGGTAAGGTCGCGGGCCTGACCTATTCCGCCAAGATGGCCAACGGCGACGCGCTGCCCTCGTGGCTGTCGTTCGACAGCACCACGGGCCAATTCACCGCGACCGCGGCGGACAAGACGGCTGGCGTCTACACCATCCGCGTGACCGCCACGAACGCGGCCGGCGCGACGGTCAGCGATGACTTCGACCTCAAGATCGTCAACAATCTCCTCCTTCAGGGTGGGGAAAGCGCCGATGACCTGGCTGGCGATGTCGGGTCAGACAGGCTGTATGGCAAGGGCGGCGCGGACAAGCTGAGCGGTGGCGCGGGCGACGATTTCCTGGACGGCGGCGCCGGGGCGGACGTGCTGGACGGCGGCGCCGGCAAAGACTTCGCGCTTTACCAGCAATCGACGGCCGCGGTGAACGTCAACCTGCAGCTGGGCGTCGGCCGGGGGGGCGAAGCCGAAGGCGACACCTTGACGAATATCGAGGGCGTCTACGGGTCGGCCTTCAACGACGTCATCACCGGCGACGCGCTGCAGAACGACATCAACGGCATGGGCGGCGACGACCAGATCTTCGGCGGACTGGGCCGGGATATCCTGTATGGCGGCGCCGGTAACGACGTCATCGATGGCGGTGGCGGCGACGACTTCATGTTCGGCAACGCCGGCAACGACACCTTCTATGTCGACAGCACGACCGACCAGGTCAACGAGGTCGCAGACGAGGGCGTCGATCTGGTCATTGCAACAGCGTCCTTCACCCTGAGCGCCAATGTCGAAAATCTGACGCTGGCTGGCGCCTCCGCCATCGCCGGCACGGGCAATGGGCTGAACAACGTCATCACGGGCAACGGCGCGAACAACGCGCTCTCCGGCGCTGGCGGCGACGACATCCTCTACGGGATGGAAGGCGCGGATACGCTGGATGGCGGGGCGGGCAACGACACGCTCGACGGCGGGGCTGGCGCGGATGTGATGACCGGCGGCGTCGGCGACGACATCTACATCGTCGACAACACGGCGGACGTGGTTCGAGAGTCCGCCGGCGAAGGCCTCGACACCGTCCAGGCTTCGGCCTCGTTCACCCTCAGCGCGAACGTCGAGAACCTCGTGCTGACCGGCGCCGCCGCCATCAATGGCGAAGGCAATGATCTCGTGAACATCATCACCGGCAACGGCGCCGCCAATGTCCTCAAGGGTGGTGCGGGCGACGACAAGCTGTACGGCCTGGATGGCGCCGACACGCTTGAGGGCGGAACGGGGAACGACACCCTGGACGGGGGCGCCGGCGCCGACTCCATGGCGGGCGGAGCGGGCGACGACACCTATGTCGTCGACGACGCGGGCGACCTGGTCAAGGAAAACGCCAGCGAAGGCGTCGATACGGTCCAGGCGTCGGTTTCGTTCGTCCTGGGCGCAAACATCGAGAACCTTCTACTGACCGGCGCCGCCGCGCTGACCGGCGAAGGCAATGAGCTGGCCAACACCATCACTGGCAATGCCGCCGCCAACATCCTAAAGGGCGGCGCGGGCGCAGATAAGCTCTACGGCATGGACGGCGCGGACACGCTCGACGGCGGCGCGGGCGACGACGTCCTCACCGGCGGGCGCGGCGACGACACCTATGTGATCGACAGCGCCGGCGACCTGGTGGTCGAACTGGCGGGCGAAGGCGTCGACCTCGTGCAGTCGTCCCTGTCCCATACCCTGGCCGCGAATGTCGAGAACCTGCTGCTGACGGGCACGTCGGCGATCAATGGTGGCGGGAACGACCTGGCCAACACCATTACCGGCAACAGCGCGGCCAACGGCCTCAGCGGCGGCGCCGGTGACGACAAGCTCTACGGCATGGACGGCGCCGACACGCTGGATGGCGGTCTTGGCGACGACCTGATGGTCGGGGGCAAGGGGGACGACGGCTATTTCGTCGACAGCATCAACGACACCATTGTCGAGCTGGCGGGCGAGGGAACGGATCTCGTCCGCGCCTCGGTGACCTATAGCCTGGCCGACAACGTCGAAAACCTCACCCTGACGGGCGCGCTGGCGATCAACGGCTCGGGCAATTCACTCGCGAACGTCATCAACGGCAACGCGGCGGCCAACGTCCTGAGTGGCGGCGACGGCAACGACAGCCTCAACGGGTACGATGGCGACGACACGCTGGATGGCGGCGCCGGCGCCGACATCATGGTCGGCGGCAAGGGCAACGACATCTACGTGGTGGACAGCGCCCAGGATGTCGTCTCGGAACAGGCTGGCGAAGGGATCGACACGGTCTGGGCGTCGGTCACGGCGACCCTGAAGGCCAATGTCGAGAACCTGTTGCTGACGGGCGCCGACGCGATCGACGGGACCGGCAACGATCTGGCGAACACCCTGACGGGCAACGACGCCACCAATGTCCTTTCCGGCGCCGACGGCGCGGACCAGCTCTTTGGCATGGGCGGAAACGATCGTCTGGTGGGCGGCCTCGGCGCCGATATCCTCGACGGCGGATCGGGCGACGACGTCATGGTCGGCGGCGCCGGCGACGACATCTACTATGTCGACAGCGCCAACGACACGATCACCGAGCTGGCGGGCGAAGGCCTCGACATTGTTCGCGCCACAGCGTCCTTCGTGCTGTCGGCCAACATTGAGAGGCTGGAGCTTCTCGGCTCATCGGCGATCAACGGCGAGGGCAACAGCCTCGCCAACATACTGACCGGCAATTCCGCGGCCAACATCCTGCGCGGCGGCGACGGCGACGACACCCTCAACGGGCTCGATGGCGACGATACGCTCGACGGCGGGCTGGGAGCCGACACTCTGGTCGGCGGCAAGGGCGACGACATCTATGTCGTCGACAGCGCTCAGGATATCGTCACCGAGCTCTCGGGCGAGGGGAATGACACGGTCTGGGCGTCGCTGAGCCTGACGCTGGCCGCCAACGTCGAGAACCTGCTGCTGAATGGAACCGCGGCGATCGACGGGACTGGCAACGCGCTGGACAATACGCTCACGGGCAACAACGCGGCCAATGTGCTTTCCGGCGCTGACGGTGCCGACCAGCTCTTCGGCATGGGCGGAAACGATCGTCTGGTGGGCGGCGTCGGCGCCGATATCCTCGATGGCGGATCCGGCGACGACGTGATGGTCGGCGGCGTCGACAACGACATCTATTATGTCGACAGCGTCAACGACACGATCACCGAGCTGGCTGGCGAAGGCGTGGACACCGTCCGTACGTCGGTTTCGCTGGTGCTTGCGGCGAACGTCGAGAACCTTGAGCTTTTGGGGTCTTCGGCGATCAACGGCGAAGGTAACGAGCTGGCCAATATCCTGACGGGCAATTCCGCGGCCAACACCCTGAAGGGTGGCGATGGCGCTGACCGGCTGCTCGGGATGGATGGCGACGATGTGCTCGACGGCGGCGCCGGCGCCGATGTCTTGATCGGCGGGCTCGGCGACGACACCTACTACGCAGACACCTCCGACAGCCTGGTCGAGAACGCCGGTGAAGGCTTAGACACCGTCATGGCCAGCGTGAGCTATGGGCTCGGCGCCAATCTCGAGAATCTCACCCTGATCGGCGCGTCCGCCATCAATGGCGACGGCAACGAGCTCTCGAACGTGATCACGGGAAACGACGCGGCCAACACGCTGAGCGGCAACGCGGGCGACGACAAGCTGTATGGCGGCGGCGGCGTGGACCAACTGCTTGGCGGCGCCGGCGACGACTACCTCGATGGCGGCGCGGGCGCCGACGTCATGAAGGGCGGCGCCGGGGCTGACCGATATGTGGTGGACCAGAGCGGCGACACCATTGTCGAGCTTGCCGGCGAAGGCGTCGACACGGTCATCAGCTTCATCTCCTACGAACTGAAGGCGAACCTCGAAAACCTGACCCTGACCGGAAGCGCCGCGCTGAACGGAACCGGCAATGACGACGCCAACGTCATAACCGGCAATGAGTTCGCCAATCAGTTGATCGGCCGGGGTGGCGACGACGTCCTGTACGGCGGCGGCGGCAACGACCTTCTGAACGGCGGCGTCGGCGTCGATGTCGCCTACGGCGGCGCGGGTGACGACACCTATTCGATCGACGACAGTCGCGACCAGGTCATCGAGTATGCGAACGAGGGCGTCGACACCGTCAACGCGACCGCCTCCTTCACACTTGGCGCCAATGTCGAGAACCTGATCCTGCTGGGATCGGCGAATATCGACGGTTTCGGCAACCAGCTCGACAACGTGATCAACGGGTCGGAAGGCGCAAACCTGCTTCAAGGCGGGGATGGCGCGGACACCTTGAGAGGCGCCGGCGGCGACGACACCCTCGATGGCGGGGCGGGACGCGACTACCTTTCGGGCGGGAACGGCGCCGATATCCTGATCGGCGGCGCTGACGGCGACGACTTGTACGGCGGCGCCGGCGCCGACATCTTCAAGTTCGTGGCCTTGTCCGATTTTGGTCCGGCGACGGCCATGGATCGCATCGGCGACTTCACGTCTTCCGCCGGCGACCGCATCGACCTTTCCCTGATCGACGCGAACACGGCGATCGCCGGCGACCAAGCCTTTATCTGGCGCGATCGCGCGGCGTTCTCCAACGTCGCTGGCGAACTGCGGATCGGCAGCTCGGGCGGCGGGGTCTATCTGGTCGCGGGTGACGTGGACGGCGACGGCAAGGCCGACTTCCAGTTCCAGGTCGTCACCTCATCGTTGGTGGGCTCGGACTTTATCCTTTAGCCGCGTGTTTCGGGGCGGGCTCGACGTGCGCCCCGAAACGCTTCCTCAGGGCCAACATCGGTTCACCGACGAGGCGATAGGACACATAGCCGGCGCCGAAGGCGAACGACGTGGCGAGCAGGGCGTAGAGTGCGCGCATCGCCAACGGCCCCTCCTCGTGGAAGACCCCTGGCAGGAACCGCTCGCTCAGGTGCGCGAACTCCAGGTGCCATAGGTAGGCGCCGTACGACATCTGGCCCATCCAAACCAGCGGCGCGACTTCCAGCAGCTTGAGACCGACGTTGCCCGGGCGCACCTGGAGAAGGCCTGCAAAGGCGAAGGCCAGCCCCAAGCCCTGCATCGAATAACGGAAGGTGTCGCGGAAGAAAGGATCCCGGATCAGAAGGGACGACACCAGCAGGGCCACCCCGATGACCTGGGCCGCGATCCAGTGCTTGGCCCAGAAATCCCGCCACGCTTCGCGACGCGAGAGCAGCGCGAGAAGGCAACCGTAGGCGATGGAATCGATGCGCGCCTCCGAAGCCACATAGGTATAGCCGCCCGGCAGGCCAATTTTGATCGCGACGCAGCGCCAAGCCAGCGCCGCCACGCAAACGCCGATCAGGAAAACCGTGAAGCGCTTGGGCGTCCGCCAGAACAGCGAGAAAACCAGAGGATAAAGGATGTAGTAGTGCTCTTCGACGGCGAGGGACCAAAGGTGCGGCCAGCGCAGCCCCTCAACCTGACCGTAGATGTGCGCCACGTGATAGTAGTTCGTGAAGTAGAACGCCGCCGCCACAAAGTCCATCACACGGGGGAGGCCGACGTAGAGGGCGCCGCCCAACCCAGAAAACAGAAGCAGGAAGGCCAGTTCAGGAGAGAGCCTCAGGAACCGCCGGATGTAGAAGTCGCGCTTCTTTACGGTACCCGTGCGAGCCGTTTCACGAAGCAGGAGCGTGGTGATCAGATAGCCGCTGAGAAAGAAGAAGATCGTCACCCCGAGCGCGCCAGGCACCTCGCGGTTGAAGCCATAGTGCGACAGCACGACAAGAAGGACGGCGACCGCACGCAGCCCATCAAGGCCAGCGATACGGCCATGAGAGTCGTTACGCGTCTCGCCGGTGGAACGCTCCGCCCCTCCGGGACGGGCCCCTGTAAAATTCGCGCTGTCCACACTCGCTCCTTGCGACTGCGCCCCCTTTTGGCAGTCGCGGCTTTACAAACCCACTCCATTCGCGCGCGAGGCGCTTTATGTCACGCCGCTTCCAGCTTGAAGCCGCGTATAGCCGTGCGGAGTGGCTCGGTGTTCTTCTCTACGATCACGTTCATTACGTAAGCTAGCACAAACGCCAGAATAACGGCCAGAAACAAGGTCCAGTACCCCTTGTTTATGAATACAGAGTTCACGATCACGATCGCGACATACTGATTCAGGTAAAGGCTGTAGGAAAGACCGCCCAGCTTTGCGTCAATCTTCTGCAGACGGGAGCCAGGACGGCACTTCGCAAGCAAGGGGATCGCCCCCATGCACGATACCAGCAGCATATACTCTACTATAGCGAGCCTGTGATGGCTGGGGTTGCTGGTGAAGAATTCCGTCCTCTGAGCGGCGTCGTAGTCGTAGTAGTCGAACAGCGCGAGCCCGCCGAAGATGAGGGCGATGATCGTCGCCTTCGCCGAGCCTTTGACGGCGAAGTACATCGAGACGCCGAGACCGAAGTAAACGACCATCCGCGTCATCGACGGCGCCAATCCCATGCGCCAAAGGAAGTAAATCAGCAGCATGACGATCGACAGGCCGCCCAGGATCTTGGCGAAGCTCTTGAAGAAAGGCGTCGCCGCGAGCGCCGCGGCGATGACGCAATAGAACAGCAGCTCAACCCGCACGGCCCACGCATAGGGGATGAATCTGTAGTCCGGCTCTCCGACGATGTTCGACACGACGGGCAGCGGATAGATCACGTTCGAGAACAGGCTCCCGGGCGTGAAGAACAGGTTGTGCGGAAGGTCAGCGAGCGGCGGCCAGAGGGCCAGCTGGCCCGTGCGATAAAGCAGGAAGTGCGCCCCGATCGAGAGCAGCACCGCGCACAGATAGGGCGGCAGTATGCGGATGGCGCGGTTGGTCACGAAGGCGCCAGGACGGCCCGGATAGAAACGCTCCGCAGACTCCGTGATGATAAAGCCCGACAGTACGAAGAACGTCAGCACGGCGATGTTGCCCGTCGCCGGGACGGCGAGGACGCGCCCCACATAAGGCGACGCCACAACGCCGAAGTGCTGGACCATCACCAGGATGGCCAGCATCAGACGGAAGATGCCGAAAGGCCGATATCCCGGACTGACGCGAGCGGGCGCAACGCTGGACTGCTGAATGGCGGCCATCAATCCGCCATCCCGGCCGACGCCCCGGAGGGACTGGTCTGCGCCTGGAGCTGAGGCTCGGACCGCCGACGCCGCTTGGACCGCCGACGCGATCCTGTCCGCGTCGTTCCGCGCGCGGCTGGACGCAGGCTCGGGTGACTCAGCATGGCGAGCGCGATCCATAACATATAGCCCCCGTTTCCGATCAGGCGCAGCGGGGAAACTTCAGCCAGGGCCATGACGCAGGACATCAAGACGATGACCATGTAGGCGACCGTGACCGAGCGATCCGGGCTTTCTCGAGCGACACAAGCCCTATAGCCATGAGCGACGCTGATGGCTACCGCCAGAAAGAAAAGTCCTGCTCCAACGATCCCGAGAGAAAACAATATGTCGATGTAACCGTTGTGGGCATCCACCGCCGAACTAAACAGCATACGCTTCAGCTCAGGCTCCAGGATGAATATGTTGCCCGCAGCATAGCTGTAGCCTAGCCACGGCGAACGGCTCCAGATCTCTAGAGCGCCGGCCCAAATCTCTGTTCGACCCGTGAAGGTTGTATCGCGCCCCAACAGCGCCACGAGGTTGGCGGCGATTGACGACAGCGCAAGACCTGCCAAGCCTACGAGCAGCAGAAACGGCCAGCGCGTCGTGGCGCGTCGCCTTAGCAGCGCATAGGCGGCGAACCCCGAAAGGGCGCCGACGATCGAATTGGCGGAGCCCGCAAAGACAACACAGAGCACCGCGGCTATCCGCGCGCTCCACCAGTAGGGCCAGTTGTACCGATTGATCGGCGCTTGTGTGAACAGCGTGACCGTGGCGATCGCGGCGTAGGAGCCCAGGGCGTTCTTGTGCGCGAACATGCCTCGCCACTTCCCGGCATGCCCCTTCTCCAGCACGTCGGACGCGGCGTGCCGGCCGATTTCCGGCACGAACAGCGCGAGGAAGGCGCTGATCAGAACGATGATCGCCAGGAAGTGCATTAAGGTTATCAGGAACGTACGAGGCGTGTTTCGCTGAGAGATCACGCCCATGGCGAAGATGAAGCCCAGCATTACGACCGCGTTTCGGGTGGTCGTGACCACGTCGGGCGACCAGAGCACCGACAGGACGGCAAGAACGCCGAAAGGGAGGATATGAGCGACTTGCCGGGCCGACGCGTAGATCCGGCCCTGCAACGCCGCCGCCCCAATGCAGAGCGCGATGAGCAGGTAGCGCGCACGGTTGAAGTGCTCCGCATAGGGATCGGTCGGAATCCCGGTTTTCACCGGGTTGTGGAGCAGATCCTTGCCAACCGGCCCCAGGCTCATCAGGAAGCCTACGAACACGAAAACGGCAAACGCGGTCCAGCCTGGATAGGTCGTGGAGGTCCGCCGCGCCACCGGCCCGGAGGACAGGTAGGGGGTCGCACTCCTCATGCCGCGGAACCGCCGTCGGCTGGCTTGGCGCGCAGGAGCTGGTGTTGAGCGCAAGCGGCCAGGACCATGCTCATCCAGAACAAGGCCCCGCCGTAGCCGACGGCCCGGAAGGGCGACACCTCGCCCATTCCCACGGTCAGGCTCATGACGATCGTACAGGCCGATGCCAGGCCGATGTCGCGCAACTGACCAGTCGCGCGACGCGCGACACTGTAAGCCTTTCCAATGCTCACGATCACGGCCAGCAGGAAACAGATGAAGCCGATGAGGCCCACGGCGGCCAGCACATCGAGATAGCCATTGTGCGTATCCACGGCCGAACTGAAGAGCGCCGTGCGAAGGTAGTCCATCATGACGTTCACGTGCGAGCCATAGCCCAGCCCGAGCCACAGGTGTTGGTCGATCATCTCTAAAGCCGTCGCCCAGATTTGAGTGCGCCCCGTGAGCGTCACGTCCCGGCCGAAAAGGCCGAGGATATCGGCGAGACCGGCGCTAAGCGCGCCCGCCACGACGACCACAAGGCCGGCGAGGATAGAGAGGATAAAAGGGTGCGAAGTGTGGCGATTTCGCAGAAGCAGGTAGAAAAGGAAGCCGACGACCGCGGCGGTGACGGATGTCGCCGATCCGGCCAGCAACAGGCAGGCGACCGCCGCGCCCCTCGCCGCCCACCAGTAGGCCTGGGTCTTTCCTGTAGGGCGGACGAACAGGAACAGCTGCACGGTGGCGATGGCGGCGTACGCGCCGAGGCCATTCTTGTGGGAGAAGATGCCGCGCCACTGGCCAATATGACCGCGCTCGAGGATGTCGTTAGGGGAGTGTCGCCCGATATCGGGCAGCGCGATCGCGGCGAAGGCGCTGGCCAACATGATCAAGGCCAGAAAATGCAACTGGATCCGGAAGAACGCGGCGACCCCGATCCGGTCGATGATCATCGCCGTGCCCACCACTAGGCCGCTGAGCAGCAGGGCGCTGCGCGCGGTGATCACCACGTCGCTTGACCAGGCGACCGAAGCGATCGCGACGCCCAATAACGGCGCGATATGCCAGACGCGGCCGATCGACGCCGCCGCCCGTCTTTCAAGCAGGGTGACCCCGAATATGATCAGGATCGTCAGGTACCGAAGTCGATTATAGTATTCGTCGTAGGGAGAGATGAAGACAGCGTACTTTACGGGATTATGAAGAATATCCTTCCCGATAGCCGCATAGGAAATGAGAAGCAGCGCCACCAGGATGCCATACAGAAGCCTGCGCTCTGCTTGGCGGCGCTGCAGGCCGGTGATGGCGCGCCGGTTGGCGCCACGCTCCGACTCGTCGCCAAAGGCGACGGCCGGTGACGCGACGACTCTCTGTCGGCTGGCTAGCATCGGATCCCGGGACCGATCATTTGCTGAACACGCGCTCGTAGGCGGAGATCAGCTTTGGAATTTGGTAGTCCCACGAGAGTTCCTGCTCGACGCGGGTGCGGCCGATGGCCCCCATCTCAGCACGCTTGGCGGGGTCCGCAAGCAGGCTGAGGATCTTGTCCGCGAGATCGACGGGGTCGTTCGCCTTGGCGTAAAGCGAAGACTCGCCTGCGGAGAAGCGGCCTTCCGTCACGTCGAACTGCACGATCGGCTTACCCATCGCCATATATTCCACGATCTTGTTCATCGTGGACTTGTCGTTCATCTCGTTCACCCGGTCAGGATTCACGCAGACGTCGGCGGTGGACAGCACCTCGAACAGCTCCTGGTCGGGCGCGCGGCCGGTGAAGTCGACATAGGCGTCGAGCCCCAGCTCGTGCGACATCGTCTTGAGCTGTTGCAGGCTGGGCCCGCCGCCGACGATGCAGAGCTGGACATCCTCGCGCTTCTGAACCTTGACGATGTGGTTCATCGCCTCAAGCAGAAGGTCGACGCCCTCCTGCTCGCCGATCACCCCGACATAGCCGATCAGATACTGCCGGCCCTTGCGCCGCTCCGGCACGGGGGGAACCGGTCGGACCCGGCTGAGGTCCGGGCCGCTACGCACGACGAAGACGTCCTGCGGCTTCATCTTGCCGCGCTCGATCGCGATGCGCCGATAGCTCTCATTCGTGGCGATGCTGACCGTGGCGCTCATGAAGGTGAGCCGCTCCATCAGCAGGAGCAACCGCCAGAACAGCCCGCGCTTGCCGAACTTGGCTTCGAACAGCTCGGGATTGATGTCATGGTGGTCGAAGACGAACTTCTTGCCCAGCAGCCGGAACGGCAGGGCGACGAGGAAGATCAGGTCGGGCGGATTACAGCCCTGGATGACGTCGAAGCCACGCTCCCGCAGCACCTTGAGCGAGAGCTTGAACTCATTGAACAGGGCGTAGACGTATTCGTAGAGGTAGCTGAGCTTCGAGTTGCCGTCCGCCGGGAGCGGATGCCGATAAATATGCACGCCCTCGAGGTTCTCGTAGGCGGCTTCATAGCCCTTGCCGGTCGGACAGATGACGCTGACCTCCGCGCCGGCGGCGCGGAGGGTTTTGGCTTCTTGCCAGACGCGACGGTCAAAGGGCAGCGGGAGATTTTCGACGATAATCAGTATCTTCCGTCCCTGCAGGCTTGGGGCGGCCGACGTTGAAGGCATGGATTGGGACATTGACGGTCGCCTCTGACGCGCGTTCGCGCCTATTGAAGGGCGTTGATGTCGATCAGCTTGGCTGTCGACAGCGCGAGTTGACCGGCGCGGCCGCCCGTGTCGATGACGACATCGTACTTGGCGCCTTCGATCTGCTCCTTGCTGACCAGGAGATCAGCCAGGCTGGGCAGCTGCGAATAAGCGTAGCCCAGGTTTTGACCGACAAGCTTCGACGGTTCGAGCGCGGGGTCATAGATCGACAGATCATAGCCCGCCTGCAGCAGACGGCGCGCCAGATCGAGGTTCGGGCTCTCGCGCAGATCGTCCGTGTCCGTCTTGAAGGCCAGGCCCAGCATCAGCACCTTGGCCTTGGGCTCCAGGCCCTTGACGCAGTGCTGGAACAGGAACTGCTTGTGCGAGTCGTTGGAGCGAAGCAGGGAGTCGATCAGGTGCGTATTACCGCCCACGTCACCCGAGATATACTGCAGCGCGCGCACATCCTTCGGCAGGCATGAGCCGCCGAAGGCGCCGCCCGGACGCGTGTAGTAGGCAGAGATATTGAGCTTGGTGTCCGAGACGAAGATCTCGTGCACCTTCTTGGCGCTGATGCCGAGCTGCAGGCACACCCGGCCGATTTCGTTGGCGAAGGCGACCTTCACGGCGTGGAAGGTGTTGTCGACGAACTTGGTGAACTCCGCTTCCCGATAACCGGTGTAGAAAACCGGGGCGTCGATGTTGGCGTTCAGCAGGTCCATGTTCTTGGACGGCGCGCCGTCGGCGGTGCCGATGACGATCTTCGGCGGCGCGAAGTAGTCCTTGATCGCCACGGATTCGCGAAGGAATTCGGGATTGTAGACCAGCTCGATCACGCGAGCATCGTCGCCCAGGATGGAGTGGAACACCGGGTAGACCAGGCCCTCGATCGAGCCCGGGCGGATGGTCGACCGGTAAACGACCGTCAGGGGCTCCTTGCGGTCGCGATTGACCGAGAGCGCGATCTGGCGCGAGACCTCCGCGATATAGCTCATGTTGTGCGAGCCGTCGGGAGCGCTGGGCGTGCCCACGCAGACGATCGCCATGTCGCATTCGGCCAGGCGGTCGCCCACGTGCTGGACCGCCAGGAAACGCCCTTCTTTGACCGCGGCGGTCAGCAGGTCGTCCAGGCCAGGCTCCGTAATGGGCGACCGGCCGGCGTTCAGTTGCATCACCTTGTCTTCATTGACCTCCACCCCAATGACGGAGTGCCCCTCTTTGGTGAGGCAGCCCGCGGCGGTCAGTCCAACATAACCAAGGCCATAGATGGCGATTTTCATCGGTCAGATCCTATTTCAGTCCGCTCATGCGAAGAATAATCCAAGCCACGCAGCCTCCAGTTCGCGCAGCGATGCCGCGCGAGCGTTCAGCGACGCTTCCTCCGCATACTTTGTTCTAGTCGAGGTAATACTGGCTGTAGGCTTTATAGTAGTAGCCCGCATCGCCGTAACCTGCGCGCGATTGCTTGACCACGTCGACCTGAGTCAGCGCGGCGCCAGCCAGGTAGGCGCCAGAGGCGTTGATCTCGCGAAGCGCCTCTTGCACAGCCCGTTTCGGGGTCTTGCGCCAGCGCGCCAGCAGGACGACCGCGTCGGTTCGCGGAGCCAGCACGCGGCTGTCGGCCACCGGAAGAACCGGCGGACCGTCCAGAACCACAAAGTCAAACCGCTCTCTAAGCTGCGTCAACAGGGTCGCCATCTCCGGCGAGTTGAACACGTCGCGGCTGGTCTGGGTCTCGCGATTGAGCGGCAGCAGATAGGCGCCGCTCTTCTCGTCCAGCACGATCGCGTCAGCCAGCGGCGCCCCCTTCAGCAGAACTTCCAGCAGGCCGATCTGCGGCTTGAGGTCCACAGCGCGCGTGACGCCGCGACGACGCAGGTCACAGTCCACGATAATGGTGCGCAGACCCGCCATGGCCGCGGTGCGGCCGATCCCGATCGAGGTGCTGGTCTTGCCCTCGCCAGGCAGAGCCGAGGTGAAGAGCACGACCTTCGGCGCCTTCCCCTGCCCGCCAGCCGCAATCGCGGCCCGGAGGTTGCGGAAGGATTCCGCGAAAGCCGAGAGCGGCTTTTCGACCACGTAGTCGATCGGAGCCAGGCTGCTGCGCTGGCCGGCCAGGGTCGACGACAACAGCGGAACCGAAGCCAGGTGCGGCGTATCGAGCGCCTCCTCGATCTCCTCGGACGTGGAGAGACCGGTTTCCAGCGCCGCGGCCGCAAACACCGAGCCGACGCCGGCCACCAGCGCCGCCGCGATGGCGAGCGCCAGGCTCTTGGGCACGTTCGGAGCGCTCGGCGAGGTCGGGACGCGCGCCGGCGAGATCACGCGCGCATCCGTCTGTTCCACGCCCTGCTGCGTGCTCGTCTGCTTAAAGCGGTCCAGGTACGACTGGTAGAGCGTGCGCACCGACTCCGCATTGCGTTCCAGCTCGTTGAGCTGAACCGAAGCGGCATTGTTGGCCGCCAGGGTGCCGCGGGTGCGGTTGAGGCTGGCTTCGACCGAGGCCGTGCGTTGCCGGGCCACATCGGCTTGCGCCGACAGGTTGGAGATGACGCGCTTGATTTCGGATTGGATCTGCCCGTCCAGGTCCGCGGCTTCGCGCTGCGCCTTCAGCAAGTCCGGGTAGCGGGGGCCATAGCGGTTGCTCAGATCCGCGACGCGGCGGCTCACTTCCGCGCGCTGGGCCCGCAACTGTTGAATGACCGGTGAGTTGAGGGCCTCGCCCACGTCGTCGCCGGCGCTGCCGCTGGCCAGCTGGCGGCGGGCCGTGTTCAGCCGCGCCTCCTGTTCGGCCTGCGAGGCGCGAACCTCGGCCAGCTGATTGTTCAGCGTCGAGATGTTTTGCTCCGTCAGCGTCGTTCCATCGGCGCTGAGCAGGCCGTTCTCGGCCTTGTAGCGCTGGACCGCCGCTTCCGCGGCCTCGACCTGCGAGCGAAGGCCGGACAGGCGGGAATTCAACCATTGGTTGGCGGTCTGGGTCGCGTCCAGCTTCACCCGCAACTGCTGCGTGAGGTAGGCGTTCGCATAGGCGTTGGCGATGGCGGCGGCCTTTACGGGATCGCCGGCCCTAAACCCGATGCGGATGACGTAGGTGCCGCCGGACCGCTCGACCGTCAGACGCGAAAGCACGTCATCGACCATGCGCTCGCGGGCCTTGACCTTGTCGGCGGCCTCGACCGGCTTCTGCGGCTTGGCCGCGAAGCCCAGCTTCTCGAGCATCGACTGCTTCGTCGACGGCTTTCCGATCGCGCCGTTGAACTCAGGATCAAGATCGAGACGCTTCTCCGTGATCACCGTGTCGGCGAGCTGGCGTGATTTCAGCACCTCGACTTCGGTGTCGACGGCGCTGGTGTCGACCGCCGCGCCAGGTCCGACCTGCTTGACGTCGAGCATGTTCTGCTTGCGGCTGTCGAGCAGGATCTCCGCCGTCGCCGTGTAGGACGCCGGGCGTTGCAGCAGGAAGCCGGCTAGCAGAACAAAGACGACCGCGCCAACACCAGCCATAAGCCAGAAGTGCCGACGGAACGTCGCGATATGGCGCTGAAGGTCGAGGACCCCCTCGTCATGTGAAACAGGTGAGCCCGACGGCACGGCGTGGCGGCTTTCCATACAAACCCCGAGGTAAGAACGCGCTTTTCTAGAACTGATAGTACAGCGACATTACAGCGCGGTTATCGTCAAACGACGGACGAGCCGATACGCCAGACGAGTCGACCTTCAAACGCTCGAAGCGGCCGCGAACTGCCACGGCTCTGGTCAAAAGGTAGGTCGCACCCACGGCGAGGCGCTTTTCTTTGTCGTTTCGATCGATGCCGCGGTAGTCGTCGGTCTGATAGCCGGCCTCCGCGTTCAGCACCAGATTGCGCAGCAACTCGTGGTCCAGGCGAACCGTGTTGCTGGTCATCAGATAGCCGCCAGCCCCAGTGATGGCGGCGTCCTCAACGCTGCGGGCCGTATTCAGAGAGATATTTGTCAGCGGCGTGATGTAATAGGTCACGCGACCGTTGACCGATAGACCCTTCACGTCGCCAAAGGCGGCGTCGTCGTAGTTCTGCTCGATACGGCCGATCCTGGCCTCGCCGCGCAGGAGGCGATACTCGAAGTTCGCACCCACGGTGACTTCGTAGCCGCTGGAGTCGCGCTCGACGAAACCGGGCTGCGGCTTCCGGAAATTGCGATTGTCAGCCGAGACTTCGACGAACATCGAGGCCGCAGGGCTGATGGCGTACTCGGCGCGCGCCGTTCCCACCACCTGCGTGTTGCTGCGGTCCTTCTGATAGATCTCGCCCCCGGTCACAGACCGGACATTGTCATAGACGAAATCCTGAACGGCGATCTTGCCGGTGACCCGCAGGCGATTGAAGTTCTTGACCGCGCCGGTGTTGAACCGCGCCAGTTTGTACTTCACCGGCGACGCGGCTCCAGCCGGCGATCCGGTTGATGACCGGGGCTCGACCTGCTGTTCATAGGAAGCGCCGGCCGCGGCCACGGCGTCTCGACGGATGTCGAGCCGCCCCTTCACCCCAACCAGCCACTCGGTCGTGTCTTCCGAGCTGTTGTCGGCATGGAGGCGCCAGTGCGCATTGCCGAACGCCGCGACGTAGTGGCTCGACCAATCGGACTGGAACAGCACGGCCGGCTGAATGTGGAAGATCGTATCACTGACTTCGTCGCGCGAGGTCGCATACAGGTTGTCGGTGTGTTCGGCGCGCCCGACGATGGCCGGAAGCAGCTGGAAGCCGCCGACTCGGATGCCCGCCGTCGCATATTGCGGACGCGGACGCTCCAGAACGCCAACATTGCGATCACGCGAGAAGCCGCCGACCCGCGCCAGAACCGACGGGTTGACGTCGGCACTTTCTTGCAAGGCCGTCTGCGCCGACGCGCAAGCGCCGCTGAAAAGCAGCGCGCCGCCAGCAATCATGCCTACGCCGAGCTCAATCGAATTCTTCACTAATACCCCACCCACAGTCTATCGGCCTTTGGTTTTCGCCGTTGGTTAGACATTCGCCCCTAGGGGCGACGGTAGTCCGAGCCTCCCCCACCGGCGCCCGACGACGAAGAAGAATCGCCCGGAAGCCCCGCCCAAACCCCGGTGAACGCCGTCGGCCTCAGGCTATTGAGCGTTTCCGCGTTCAGAATGCGCGCCTTGATGGCGTTCAGCGCGAGCCGCTGCTCGTTACCCGAAGCGGGGACTGCGTCAAGCGCGGCGAGAACCGTGGACGGCTGCGCTCCGCTATCGACAATCTCCGAGGTCAGAGCGGCCTTGTAAGCCTTGATCAGGTCTTCGCCCTTGAGGCTCTGGCCAGCGACCTTCACCAAGGCCGCAACCATTCGCGACAACAGGGAGCTCACCTCGGCCGGTGGCGGCGGCGGCGTATTGGCGGCCAAGCTCACCGTCGGCGCCGCGACCATCAGAGCAACAGCCGCGATCGCAGCTTTCATCTTGAGCGCGCTCATCAGAAATACCGCTCCTTCACACGAATGATGTCGCCTGGAAGAACAAGCGTGCCGGCGTCGAGCGTGATCTGCTGCTCGGTGTTCTCGTTCGCGCGCTTGATGAAGACCTTGCGCGTGTCGGCGCGGTAGGTGAAGCCGTTGGCCGTGGCGACCGCCTTCATGACGGTCAGGCCGTTGCTGTAGGGGTATTCGCCAGGCTTGGTGACTTCACCCAGAATATAGAACGGCCGGTAGTTGAGCACCTCGACGCTGACGCGCGGGTCCTTGATGTAGCCGTCACGCAGCGCCGCGGCGAAGCCGTTCTGGAATTCGCTGGTCGACAGCCCAAGGGCCTTGATCTGGCCGACGAGCGGCAGGGCCACCATGCCCGATCCGGAAACCTCAAATTCACCGCTCAGCGAAGGCTCGCCAAAAACGATAACGCGAAGCTTATCCCCGGCGCCCAGCCGATAGTCGGCGTCGCGCGGGTCCTGCGCCGCCGCGACCGCGGCGGCCGAGGGGGCGGACTGAGCGTACGCGGCGCCCGCGATCGGCGCGACCGCGAGCATCAGCACGAGCCAAAATGATCCTAGCCACTTCATCGCACAAACATCCCAATCGTGGTCACATTCGTCGCCCGAAATACCCTCGCGGCGCCAGGCGCCGCCCGCATCGCCGTCGCGGACAGGCGCCTTAACGCTAATCTAACACCGCGCAACGACCTAAACCAAGCTTCACTGGTACAACGCCCGTTTAGGGGGCGACTGCGCCAAGATGCGAGCGTCTTAAATCGAGACATTGCCATTGCGCAATGACTCAACGAGCAATTCAGCGGCCATTCGGCCGGCGCTGTCCGAAGTCATTGCAGGCAATTGCTCAAGACGGGTCCTCAGTGTCGTTCGAAGCCAAAGAACCTTCATCTCATTGGCGGCGGCCGAACGCGTCTCGCGATCAACTTCGCGCCAGTGATTGAAAACAAACAACAACCTTTGCCGAGCAATCGTATAGTCGATCGGCGCCAACCTGTAGGATTGCGTCAGAGCCGCCTTGGCGCGACCATCGATCAATCCCGAGTCCATCGCCGCATACACCGCGGCCAAGCGTAGCCATGCGGAAGAACTCGACGGGGTCTCATTCAGTTCCCGGCGGGTGAGTCTCTCAAGCTCGGCCAAGGCTTGCGCATCGGCGATCCTCGCTTTCGAGGCCAAGCTGTCAGCCCTGGCCGCATGAACCACGCCGAGCGGAACGACATCCGCGACGAAGCCGGCGAGGCCAGTGCTTGGAAAATAAACAGCGAAGGCGACAACCGAGGCCGAAAGCCCGACGCAAGCGCCGAACAGTCCAGCGCCAAGAGACAGGACGCGCGGAGCCAGGCTGCTCCCCCTAACAGCCTTAGATCTTTGGTATGCCCGCGATTTGGTCAGCTCAGCACCGTAAACCAATCCGTTTGCTGCCTGGGGCCTTGTCTGATGATCCAGTCATAGCCCGTGTCCGACCATTTGACGACCCACGGCGTAAGGTTATCGAGCACATAATCGCCCGCCGTGGTCGAAACGACGAGCACCGCATGGATCTCGCCACGGGGTATGCGGACGATGGCGATCGACAGCGACTCCGGATCGAAGCCTTCGTCGATCAAGACTTTCCGCTTCTCCAGGACGTAGTGCTTGCAGTTGCCGCCCTTGCCCAAGCCTTCGGTCAGAGGCAGGGCCCAGAAATCCTCACGCCCGAAAGCCTCAAGATCGGACTTCGGCGTGATCTGCGCATTCACCGATCGCGTCACGCGCTTGAGCTCATCCAGCAGCTTGGCGCTGTATTGCAACCGCGCGACGGCCTGGCTCACCTCGTCCGCCTGGCCGAGGGCGTCGGGGCCGCCCAGGGCGGCGCGCCAATCATAGGGCGCGCGACGCGCATCAGAGGATCCCGCGATGGCGTTGGGACGCAGACCGCCGGGCGAGAGCGTCGCGGCCGCGGGCGGGGCTTGCATGCCACAGGCGGAAGGCAGCCGCTGGCACAACGCCAGGTAGCCGGGCGGGGGCGCGACCTGGCGACCAAGCCTCATGAACCCTTCGTCGGCCGGCCGCGCCTCGGCTGTCGCGCCGACCACCAGGGTCGCCGCGACAACAATAAGGCTGAATGCGCTCCGCGCCGTCCTCATGCTATGGGATCCAAGCATTGATCTTTCCCAAGCTTCTTAGTCCTCCGCTCGGGGCAGACGGTGCGCATTTCCGGTGAAAAATCGGAAAAAATACGAGGTGAATTAAGTATGGGCATAGTCTCGCGCCGCAGGGCAAACACCCACAATTAATAGGCGAAAAGAGCGACGGAGATGTGAAGTTGGGATTGTTCGACCTCTTTAAGCCTGGCGGATCGCCGAGGGCGAACAGCTTTTCGCCGCGGCTCGTCTATGCCATCGGCGACGTACATGGTCGAGCCGATCTTTTGCAGCGCATGATCGATCTGATTCACCAGGACGCCGCGGCTCTTGCGGCTGGCAAGCCGACCATTGTTTTTCTGGGGGACCTGATTGATCGCGGGCCGGCGTCACGCCTCTGCCTGGATATCGCCTTGGATTTGGGATCCGCGGACTGGTGCGAGACGATCTGCGTTCGCGGCAATCACGAGCAGGCCATGCTTGGGTTCGCTGACGAGGGCGTGGGCGGCGCCATGTGGTGCGCCCATGGCGGCGAGGCCACCTTGAACGCTTACGGCGTTCAACTCCCGCCTCACCCCACGGAGGAAGACTGGACCCTCATTCGTGAGCGGCTTCTTCAGGAGGTCCCCCAGGCGCATTGGGACCTGCTGCGCGGGATGCCGCTTTGGGCGATCTGCGGCGACTATCTGTTCGTCCACGCGGGCGTACGGCCCAATGTGCCGCTCGAGGACCAGGACGAGACTGACCTGCTTTGGATACGACAGCCTTTCCTGCGCGCCCGGAGAGCGGCGGACCAGGTGGTGGTGCACGGCCACACCGTCCTCAAGGCGCCCGAAGTCAAGCCATGGCGAATCGGCCTCGACACCGGAGCCTATGTCACTGGCGTGCTCACCGCCGTTCGGCTTCGCGGCTATGATCGAGACCTTCTCCAGACTTGATGGCGCCGACGGGCCGGCCCGGGGGGGCGCGAGAGCGTCAAGGCCTCAGGCATATTCGCTTCATACGCGAAGGGCGGCGGCGTGCCTGCTCGAACGCCGCGAGAGCGATGGTCGGCGCCGCCATCTTGGATGAATCGAGGCGGCCCCGTCGGCCCGATGATCGTTATGCGCGCTATTTAGCGTCACGCTGTTTTTTGTCGCTGCACAAGCAGGATGCCGCCTGCTAAGAGGGGCGGAAGCTCAAGGCCCAACCAATTCTGGCGGGGCCCTCACGCTGCAACCCCATCCTGCTAAAAGTGGGCCGACCGATCAAATGGCGTCCGGTGCTATTTCCTGGCTTCTGATCTTTATCGCGTTCGCGGCGGGTGTCATCGTCGGGCCCGTGATCACGCGAGTACTGCGACGCGTCACAAGACGACTGCGGGGAGACCGCAGGTCGTCTTGGAACACTTACTACAGGAACTGATCCCGCTCTTCTCCGCTCAGAGGAAGAAGTCTGAGGCGAGAAGCGCCGACCCGACGTTCATCGTGAACGAGAAGTCGGCCACGCGATCCCCGTTGATGTCGCCTTCGACGTGCCAGACGTTCGAGCTCTCGCGAACCATGTGGAGCTGGCCAGCCACGCCGGTGAAGGCGCCAGCGCCCAGGTAGGTGAAGGCTTGATCGCCGGCGACATTGACGTTGGCGTCGATCGCCCGCAGGTCGACCTTGTCGCCTTGCGACGAGACGAAGTCTTGGATCGTGTCGTTGTAGTCGATGTCGGCGAGCGTATCGAAGACAAAGACGTCCGCGCCAGAGCCGCCGCTCATGATGTCGGCCCCGGTTCCGCCGTGCAGCGTGTCATTGCCCGCGCCGCCCGACAGCGTGTCATTGCCTGCGCCGCCCCAGAGGACATCATTGCCGCCGTTGCCCCGGAGGATGTCGTTGCCGTCCATCCCGTAAAGGACATTGGCTGCTTCGTTGCCGGTGATCGCATTGGCCTGGGCGTTGCCGGTCCCGTTGATCGCGCCGGTCCCCAGCAGCACCAGGTTTTCGACGTTCGCGCCGAGCGTGAATGAGACCGTCGAATTGACTAGGTCAACGCCTTCGCCAGCGTACTCGATGACCTGGTCGCCGACATTGTCCACGTTGTAGACGTCGTCGCCGCGACCGCCGTACATCAAGTCGGCGCCGGTTCCGCCGTTGAGCGTGTCGTTGCCGTCGCCGCCCCACAGGGTGTCGTTGCCGCCGTTGCCGCGCAACAGGTCATCGCCCGCTCCGCCGGAAATGACGTTGGCCGCCTCGTTGCCCGTGATGACGTTGGCGAGCTCGTTGCCGGCGCCATTGATGGCCGCGCTGCCCGTCAGGTTCAGATTCTCGATGTTCGCCGACAGCGTCCAGCTCAGCGACGCATTGACAGTGTCGGCGCCTTCGCCCGCCAACTCGATCGTCTGATCGCCGGCGTCGTTGACGTTGTAGGTGTCGTCACCGAGCCCGCCGTACATCTTGTCAGCGCCGGCGCCGCCATTGAGAACGTCGTTGCCGCCGAAACCGTACAGCGTGTCATCGCCGCCGTTGCCGTTGAGCGTGTTGGCCGCGTCGTTGCCCTTGATGATATTGGCCAGTTCGTTCCCGGTGCCGTTGATGGCCGCCGTGCCGGACAGCGTGAGATCGATGCCGCCCGTGGGCAGAACGGTGGTCGTGACAGCCGTGACCACATTCGCGCTGCTTTCCAGCGCCGGCTTCGCCAGAGTGACCGCACCCTGAAGAATGCTCGTTCCGGTCGACTCGGCCACCGTCAGGCCCTTGAAATCGACCGCCATCGTCTCCGGCGAGGACTCCCGGTAGATCCCTTCCTTCCAGTAGGACCCCTTCAGGTCCACGAAGCCGGTGGGGCCGGAATACTGGACGATGATCACGCCATCGCGGACGACATTGATGACGCCATTGCCGTACGGGTCGAACTTGACCTCGATCTTCATGTCGTACCACTGGCCGCGCTTGATGTCGGCCGAGTCCATCCAGAGCACCTGCATCGGCGGCTGAACGGTCGTGGTCGCTTCAGTGGTCGTGCGAGCGACGATCCGCATGCGTTCCCCGACCAGCTCGATCGCGAAAGGCGGGCTAGTGGGCAGGTCGGCCGCATCTTCGGTCTGGTGAATCTGGCCGATCAGCAGCCAGTCCGCGGTGTTGCGGTCACCGTTCTCGATCATGAAGCTGTAGCTGATCTGATAAGTCTTGCCGTAGTCGAACAGCTTGTAGCTCGAGATCTCGGAGCGCTCCTTATACGACGTGTCGTACTTCCACCTGTCGCCCGAGCGCACTTCGAACCGCAGAGTATCGCCGTTCTCGGCGTACGAGTAAGAAGCGCCGCCATTGTGAAGTTCAAAAGTCTTCGCCGTGAAGTAGGTCACTGTGGAACCCCCGAAACTGATGTAGTCAGAAGACCATGCGGGGCTCAATTCGAAGTAAATTTGGATAGATAATAGCGAGTTAACGACACAAGTCAGAGCGATACATATTAACCTCACCCTTAAACGGTGAATTAACTTGAAAAGGACGGCGACCGACTCACCGCCCGGTAGGAGCAGGGAGCGAGCCGCCGGACGGCGTTTTTCGATGCTGGTCGATTGGAGCCGCAAGACGCCGCGTGCGGGAAAGCTGGCGCGTGCGCGCTGAACACGGCGGAGCTTTGTCCGGGCCAGATCCAATAGTTAAGCTTCGCGCGCCCTTGCACTGGGCGCTAAAGATAATGCCGCGTGCGGATGGAACGCCGGCTAAACTATGGGGAGCCGTTTCAAAGCTTGGCGTGAGCTTTCGGCGGGGACCGCCTCGCGCCCCATATTTGGGCACGGTCACCGCTGGAGTGGCGAAAGGGTCATCTTTCGCGAAACAAAGCTTAGCCTTGGACGCCAAAGGTTGTCTGCGGGGCGATAGCTTGGTAAAGGCTTTCGAAAATTCCGGCGCAAAGCCGGTCGCTTATGCTGGTG
>NZ_QFQZ01000064.1 GCF_003243465.1 Caulobacter segnis | reverse complement strand
GCCGAGCCGCTGCCGCCCGAACGGCGGCCGCCACGGTCGACGAACACCGGGTTGGGCGTGCTGCCCGTCATGGCCGAGGAAGCCGCCTCCTGGGCCACGGAGACCCGATAGCGGCCGACGCCGCCCGGCGTACCGGTCGTTTGCGTCACGATCTGGGTTCCGGTCGCCGCCGTGCCGCCCGAGACGCCGGTCCCGCTGACCAGCGTCCCCGCGCCCGAGGTGAAGGCCGTCACGTCCATGAACTCGCCGAGCGCCTTGATAGCCACCGAAGTAACGGTCTGTGACGCCGAGACGGTGAAGCTGCCGTCGCCGTTATCCTTGAGGATCACTGTACCGGCGACACCGCCAGGGATGCTGAGGGTTTGCCCAACGGCGAAAGTCCCCGTGATCGTCCCGCCGGGCGTGAACTTCACGCCGGAGATCGACGAGGCGGTCGACGTCGCCGCCGCCGGGATCGAGGCCGTGAAGGTCGAAGTGCTGGAAAGGGTGGCCAGGTAGTTGGGCGAGGACGCCGTCGCGCCGCTGAGCGTCGAGACGGCGGCCGGCGAGCCCACGCTGATCGTAGGCAGAGCGGTCAGCGTGCCGATCGGCTGGGCCGCCTGGTACTTGGCCAGCAGCATCCGCGCCTTCAGGGCGATCGGCCCAGGAACGACGATTGAGCCGGCCGACGCCTGCACTTCGCGGGTGACGGTCAGCTTGGCGCCGGCGACGGTGCTGAGCGCACCGCCACTGGTCTGATTGGCGACCAGGCCCAGGATCTCGCCTGACGACAGATAGGCCTTGGTCGAGACCACCACCTGGGTCGAACCGTTGGCCGACGCGTCCATGGTTCGCACTTCGTGGGTGCGCAGGACGGCGCCCGTGGCGTCGATCGAGACGATCTTCACCGTCCGGCGGCCGGTCGCGTTGCTGGCGAACTCGACCACGCCGCGGATGTCATAGGCCCCGTCGGTCGGAACCAGGACGCGGCTTGGCGAAGTGGCCAGGCTGTAGCCCCCGAACGACAGCAGGGCGCGATTGAGCGTGACCAGCTGATCGGTTCCGGAGGTCAGGCTGTCGGTCCCGGTCGCCGAGACGCTGGCGATCGCCAGCTTGCTGGGCGGCGGGCTGCCGGCCTGGGCCGAGGGCGGCGCAGCCAGGCCGGCGAAGGTGACGACGGCCGCCAGGGCCGCCGCGACCAGGTTCTTGAGAGCGCGCATTCGTCAGTCCCCCTTGTAGACCGAAGCCTGAGCGCCCGAGGCCGAGCGCAGGTAGACGTCGCCGATTGGCACCCCGAACGGGAAGGTTTCCTGAAAGCCGATGTTCTGGCCTGGCTCGCCGCTGCTGGGCGCGGCGGCCCCGGCGGCGACGGTGGTCCAGCGCACGTCATAGGCGCCGCCGGTCACGTCGCTGATCGACAGGGCCTTAGTCGCGGCGGTCGTCGTGACGACCTTCGTCCAGGCGCTGGTCAGCGTGAACGGCGAGCCGGCGGCGACCGAATAGGTCAGGGGCGCGGACGGCGGCGCGGCCGCGCCGTCGCCGGCCTCGATCGCGGCGACCTTCTGGCCGGCGGTGACCGGCAGATAGATCGGGTCCTGACCGACAGAGATCCGGACGCCGCTGGTCTCGCTGGCGGTCGGGTTGTCGCCGACCAGGACGATGGCCGCGCCCTGGAGCGGCGTGATGCGCGCGAAGACGCCGCCGCTGTACTGGCGATCGGGGGCGAAGCTGGGCGCAGCGCCCGACTGGACGCTGGTCGCCCCGGCCGTGATGGTGGTCGCCGGGCCGACGATCGAGGACAGCAGCTGCGTGGCTGGCGTCTTCTCGTCGCCGCCGCGATTGAGGCGGACGTATTCGACGCGGATCTTGGCGGCCGCCAGGGCGGTGTCGCCCAGGGCGATCGCCAGGAGCGCGCCGATCATGAAGCTGAAGATGCGAGACTTGGCCATGTGCCCCTCCTTAGGTCGGCCAGGCCGCCGAGGCGGCCGCGAGGATTTCGGTGATGTCCTGCTCGCTCTCGGCGGCGAGGATTTGGGCGGTCAGGTCGGCCTCGACGTCGAAGCAAGCCTGAATGTGTGTCCGGATGGCGATGCCGTAGGCGGTCACCTGGGCCAGGCTCCAGGACCGGAATTCGCCCTGGGCGAGCTTCCAGCTTACGGGGCCGTCAGGCGGGGCAATCTGGGCGCCGACCACGAAGCCGATCACCGCGCTCAGCGCGCTGTCCGCCCAGGCGGCAACGCCGTCGTAAGTGAAGAACTCGGTTGCCTGCCAGCGCATGTCGGCCAGTTGGGCGAGCGCGGCCGAGCGCACTGGTCCCAGGGCGTCCAGCGGCTGGACGCGGAGAACCCAGCCCCCGGCGATCCATACGGCCGCTTGCCCGGCCGGGATCGCTGGCGGAGGCTCCGCGAAGGTCCAGCTGGGCGCGTAGCCTTCGGTCTCGTCGATTTCGCGGGACCGGCCGGTCCACTGCCCGAAGGCGTCCAACTCGTAGATGATCGGCATGGTCAGTAGGCCTTGATGTAGACGGAGGTGTAGGCGGTGGCGGCGGCGATCGTCGGGACCTGGAACTGGGTCGTGGACAGATCGAGGCCGGACTGGACGCCCGCCGAGGTCGCGATGACGTAGGGGTCATTGACAGTCGTTCCGGTATGGAAGGCGTCGCCGACGTCGGTCGGGGTGGCGATCGCCCCCTCAAAGGTCACGAAGTCGGTGGTGCGCCGCAGCCCCGCCGACGAGCTGATGACGAAGCCCGCGCCGTCGAAGGTGATCGCACGCGGCGGCTGGGGCAGCGCTTGGCCGGAGAAATCCACGCCGTTGGTTGTCCAGACGACGCCGCTTGAGCCGGTGATGAAGGCGACCGCGCCCGCGCTCCCTGCTGCGCGGGTCCCGATGCCGAACGAAAGCGCGGCCCCGAGGGTCCAGGTGACGCCACGGTCGGCGGACACATACACCTCCGTGCCGGCCGCCACCCATTTACCGCCGGCCCCATAGGCTACGCATTGAGGCATGTACGTGCTGGTCGTCGCCGACACGGTCCAGGCGATCCCGTCGAGCGAGCGCGAGAAGAAGCGGGAGGCGGCGTTGTTATTATGAACAGCCACGAATTCCACGCCCGACCAGGCGAAGTCGTAGATCGTCGAGGCGTTGGTCGGCAGCGCGCGCGTGGTCCAGTTGGTCAGGTCCGGAGAGGTGCGCCAGGTCGAGCCGTATTCGTCGAGCGCGAGGTAAAGCCCAGCGCCGTAGACGATCTTCAGGATGCCCCCAGTACCGAACGGATTGACGCGTTGCGTCCAGGTGACGAGATCGGGGCTGGAGTGCAGCTCATAACCACCCGCCACGGGGATCTGGGCGAGCCAAAGCCCGTTCTCGCGCCAGATCCGAGGCCGGGCTGTGGCGGCCTTCCTGACGACCAGAGGCACGCGATAGGGGCCGAGCGCCGCCCGCAGGCCGGGATAGGCCGAGTTCAGGTACACCGCCCCGTCGCAGCGCAAGAAGCGCGCGCCAGGGGGCGTGGCCGAGTCGCGAAGGTCTCCGACCGAAAGAGCCTGCGCCGCGATGGCCTGCCCGACGCGGGTGGCGCTCATGAGGCCGGGGCCAATGCCGCTTTCGGCGTCGGCCTGGCTGGCCACCGCTACCGAGGCGGCGCTGGCGGCCGCCTCGGCGGCCTTGATCTCGGCGGCGACCACGGCCGTCACGTCGCGGACCGTGAGGCGGCGGATCCGGGCTGTGCAGGCGGTCACCGGGCCGCTGTTGTCGGCCTTGCGGTTGCAGGTCACGAAGGGGCGTAGCCAAACCGAGACGCCCGGCTGCGGCCAGGCGACACCGCCGGCCGGGGCCGCGTAGCCGAAGCGGGCGCGGACGATGGTCACCGGGCCGGCCGGGGTGGCGACCAGCGCGCTGACGGCTTGAGCGCCGGTGCTGGCGAAGGCGGCGTCCAGGCCCTGGAGCCCAAGCCTGGCCGCCGGGGTTTCGCCACCGCCGACGACAGCCTGGTCGATCTCGGCCTCGATCTCATAGACCTTGCCCGCTGCGGCCGACAGCACACCCTTGGCGTAGAGCGTGGCCTGGGCGTTGCTCGCCCGGTACTCGAAGCCGTAGCCCGCCACATTGACGATCGCCGCCGGCGTCGGATCGGCCAGGGCGGCGGGGTCGCCCACCGCCGCTTCGCTGAACCAGGAGCCCGTGGCGTCGAGGCGATCGGGGAAGGCGTTGGCGACCACGCGCTTGTTGACCGCCTCCGACGCCGCAGCTGCGTTCTTGGAGGCCTCCGCCAAGGCGGCCGAGCCGTCCGCCTCCATTGCCGAGCCAATCGCCACGTCGCGCGCCGCCTCGGCCGCGTCCAGCTTGGTCTGCACCTGGTCGCGCAAGGCTTCGATCTCGCCGCGCGTGACGTCGTTGTCGGCCTCGATGGCGGCCTGGGTGGCGTTGTTGTCGGCCTCGATGGCGGCCTGGGTGGCGTCGTTGTCCGCCACGGTCTCGTCGAACACCGTCGCCAGGTCGTCCAGCGCGAGCGGGAAGTTGAGGACGTGCCCGCCGTTGTCCATGCCGCCGGGGTTGTCCACGGTCTTGGGCTGGCTGTTGTAATAGCCGCTAGCCAAGCGGTCGCGCGCGGCGCTCATGCGATGATCTCCCGGAAGGTCGCGGAAACGGTGTGAAGGCCCTCCCACCCGAACTTCGGGGCGGGCGGCGCGCCGAACGTGGCGGGCCAGCACTCACGCAGGAGGCTGGCGCCGTCGTCCTGGTCGGGCACGAAGAGGACGGGCTTGGTGGTCCCGGCCCGCATGCCCGCGTCATAGAGGCGGTTGGCCTCGTTGGCGGTCAGCATGGCCCAGGTGACGGCGAGCTGGCGGCGCGAGCGGCGCGTCTCGCCATAGATGCGGCCCGACGGCGCCTCGTCGACCAGCGAGCGGATCTCGATCGACAGGTCGCGGCCGCGCTCGAAATTGAGGGTCGGCCGCCAGGGATCGACGATCCAGAGGCCGCCCAGGTCGAAGTAGCCGGCGAGGTTCTCGCGGTCGTCGATCTCCAGGCGCAACACGCCACACAGCACCGGCGCGGGCAGCGCGATCCAGAGATTGCGCGGATAGAGATCCAGGTCGCGGGCGAGCGGTTGGCCGGTCCACCAGTTGGGCGAGCCCCAGGGCAGGTCTCGCGACTGCCAAAGACGCGGGATCACCGGCGTCCATTCGCTCTGATAGACCGGGGCACCCAGGTCGAGATCCGGCCCTGCGATGGTCAGGCGATAGGCGGCCGACCGGCTGAGCGTGTGGAACACCACGCCGACCAGCGAAACGCTCTGAGGCCACTCCAGCTGGGCTTGGAACTGGCTTTTGGCGAGGTTCGAAGGGTCTTCGCAGCGAGCCGGGCGCGCCACGTAGTCCGCCGCCTTCAGGTTGGCCAGCGGCAAGCCAGCCGCCCAGGTCCCGCCGCTCAGGACGGCTTCGTCGACCAGGTTGATGTCGGCGAGTGCTCCAAGCGCCATGTCAGCCCCACAAGGTCCAGGTGGTTTGGTCGCGGCGCGGCTTCAGGGGCTGCTCGCCCAGCAGCAGCAGGCGCTTGTCCAGGCCGAGCGGCGGATAGATCACGCGCACGGTCGCCCCCAGTGGGACGGCCATGACAGCGTCCGTGGCCTCGACGACGAGGCTCCACTGCCGACGCGGCTCGCCGTCCGCCGGCAGGCCAAAGAGCGCCTTCAGCGACGCGGCCAGCGCCTCGGCGTCGGCCTGGGCGCGCAAGGCGGTGTCGATCTGCAGGGTGCGCCAGGCGCCGGGGCCGCGCGCCTTGGCGGTCGCGTCCTCGAGCACGGCGTAGCGATACTCCGCCTCGAGGCGGACGGCGGCCGCCGTACCCAGCAGGGCGGGCGCGATCTCCGCGCCGCTGAAGGTCGACCACACCCGGTCATAGCCGACGCGGATCACACCGGCCGGAAGCGGCGCGAGATCTTCGGCCAGGTCGATGACGTCCTGCTCCAGGACGGTGAAGTTGGGGATCGCCTTGGGCGGGGCCAGGCGCACGGCCTGCCAGACGCCGTCCCGGCCCGGAAGCAGCGCCGCCAGGGCCGAGCGGGCGAGCTGGCCCAGGACGTCGCGGCCCTGGACGCCGCTCTGATCGAAGACGCCGACCGGCGCGGCCGCCGGCAGCGCCGCCACGCTCGCACCGATCCGCCCGGCCGGGACGCCGAGGCGGGCAAGCAGCCGGGCCATGATCGGCCCAGCCGTGTCCACGTAGGGGCCGCTCTCGCCGCGCAGGCCAAAGGTGGTCGCGCCGATCGGGTTGTTGTTGATCTTGACGAGTCCGCGGCCGATGTCGGTGGCGTAGTGCGCGCCCGCCGGCGCCCAGGCGTCGAACGCCGCGCCGACCTTGTTGCCGTCGCTGATCAGGCCGGCGTTGTCGCCCCGGTCGAAGACGCCGGTCACCGCGTCGATCGCGCCGTCGTGCAGCTGGTAGACGCCGGTTGCGACGTTGACCTTCGGCGCCGGGATCTGTGCGGTCGTCAGGTCGCCATAGGCCAAAGGCTTGGGACGATCCTTCAGCTCGGCGCCGCCGGCCAGGCCGCCGGTCCCGGCGTAGAGGTTGACCTGCAGCGGCGCGTCCAGCTCGACGCGCGGATCGGCGAACGACGCCTCGATCCGGTTGGCGGCGCGGGCCGAGCGGTCGAAGGTCGGCAGGGCCGCCCGGCCGCTGAAGAGCTGGTGGGCGGCGGCGAACGGCGTGCCCTCGGTCCAGCGGTAGACGCGGATCTCGCCCCAGGTGTCCAGCCGGTGCGTGGTCAGCGCCTGGTCGGCGTTGAGCAGGCTCAGCGTGCCCACGCCCCAGCCGGCGGCCAGCGACGCCATGTCGTCGACCAGGGCGCGGCGGATCGAGGGGACGTCGTTGAGGCGCGGGCTCCAGACGGTGTTCGGGCGATCCGGATCGGTGGGCGGCATGGGCCGGATCGCGCGGTCCGAAAACCGCAGCGTCTGGACCGCGCCGCCGGCGGCGGGCGTGACGTCGATCTCGACCAGGATGACGGTGTCGCTCATCGGGCGTAGGCCCTCTGGGCGTAGGCGTTGGCCATCCGCTGCTCGGCCGCGTTGGCGGCGACGTCGGCGGAGAGGCCCTGGATGGCGGCCGCCGTTTCCTGCTGGCCAGCCGCCAAGGTCGCGGTCATGGCCGCCAGCCCGCTGGACACGGCGGCCTGCACCCTGGCGAGCCCTTCGGTGACGGCGAGCTTGGCCTCGTCGGACTTGGCCGCCAGCTTGTCGACACCGTCCTGGAGCGACTTGGCCTGAGCGGTGGCGGCGTCCTTCTGAAGCGCCAGGACCCACGGCGAGGCCTTGATCTCGATCGGCGCGGGCGGCCGCTGGGCGATCTTGGCCGGGTCCAGGCTGTCCTTCAGCTGGGTCAGCAGGTCGACGGTCTTCTTGGCCTGGACGACTTCGGGCTTGTCCAGAACGGCGCCGCCCGATCGGCCGATCAGGCCCTGGATGTCACCGGTCACCTTGTTGAACAGGGCCAGGCGGTCGGAAGCGCTGGACGTGGCGTTACGGTCCGCGCCCAGCAGCGCGTCGGCCGCGCTGGTGATCTGAGAGAGCGCGTCGGCGTTGCCGCTCTGCGCCAGACCCAGCAGGCGGTCATAGGTCGCTTGGGCGGCGTCCTTCTGGGCGCCGGCCGACAGGGGCGAGTTGGAGCCCACCGCCAGCCCGTCGAGGAAGGACTGGAGCCTCGGCCGGGCGTCGGCGAACACGTCGGTGGCCTGCTGGGCGCTCTCGGCCAGCGACGAGAGGACGTCGTCGATCTGCAGGTCGCGAAGGTTGGCCAGTCGGTCCAGGACGTCGGCGCCGAGTTGACCGGCGGCGATCATCGTCTGGGCCTGGGCGACCTTGGTCTCGTAGTCGCGCTGGATCGCCGAGATCCGGGCGGCGATCGGATCGGTCAGCTGCAGGATCGCGTCGTCGATCGAGCCCGCGAAGTCCTGGGCGGCCTTCTGGGCGTCGGCCGCGTCGCGCAGGGCCTTGGCCGTATCGCCGGCCGCGTCGCCGAGCTTCTTGATGCTGTCGGCGACCTGCAGGCCCTTCAGCTGGTCGAGCTGGGTCAGGACGTCGGCCGAGAGCTTGCCCGCGTCGACCAGCGCCTGGGCCTGGGCCTTCAGCGTCGCGGAATTGGCCTCGATGTCGGCCAAGGCCTTGGACCGCTCATAGGCGACCGGGTCCAGGAGCTGGGCGATCTGGTCCTCGATCGAGCGCTTGAAGGCGGCCGGGTCCAGGGCTTCGGCCGCGCTGCCGGCGGCCGAGGCCAGGTTCTTCAGCGCCTGGTCGACCTGCAGGTCCTTCAGGCGGTCGATCTTGGCCAGCACGTCGGTGGTGGCCAGGCCGGCGGCGATCAGCTCCTGGGCCTGCGTCTTGAGCGCCTGGTAGTTGGCGTCGATCGCGTCCAGCGCCTGTTTCTTGGCGTAGGCGGCCGGGTCGGTCAGCTGGGCGATGGCGTCGTCCAGTGACGCGCCGAAGGTGGTGGCCACCTGCATCGAGGCGACGACCTGGTCGATGGTCGCGCCGGCCGCCAGCAGCTTCTGGGCGTAGGCCGTCTGGGCTTCGGTCGCCCACTTGGCGTTGGCCAGGATCGTCTTGGTGGCGGTCTCGATGGCGGCCGACACGTCGCCCACGGCCGTGTCGATCGACTGGCCGTTGCTGAAATTGAGGTGCGTCTTGTCGCGCGTGCCGATGTCGATCTTGCTGACCGTGGCGGTCAGGGTCGCGCCGCCGGCGGTCAGGGCCGTCTGGATCTGGGCGACGGCGTCGGCGATCTGCTGGGCGGCCGCCGTCGTCTGTTCGGTGCGCTTGGCCCCGTCGGTCGAGATCACCTTGCCCGAGCTGTCCAGCGTCAAGACGGCGGCCTGATTGCTGGGCTTGCCGCCGACCAGGCCGCCGATCAGGTTGCCCGCGATCGAGCCCAGGATCGCGCCGCCAGGGATCGGGATGAAGCTGCCGAGCGCGCCACCGATCGTGCCGCCGATCTGGTTGCCCGAGGATTGCTTCAGACCCAGCAGACCCGCGACCGACGACACCAACATGCCGGTCCCGGCGCCGCCGATCGCGCCGCCGGCCATGCCTCCGAACTTCGCGGCGTTCCAGCCGCTGACACCGAGCTTGCTCAGGACGCTGGTCGCAACGGTCGTGGCGCTCGTCGTAAGCCCAGCCAGCGCTCCGGCGGAGTTGAACAGCGAAGCGAGCCCCGTTGCGCCGCCCAGTTGGCCAAGGCCCGCCCCCGCGCCGATGCCGTTCACGCCGGAGACGGAACCCACCACGGCGTTGATCAGGATGTCGATCGGCTTGGCCAGCAGCGCGTTGAAGACCGCCTCACGCAGGCGCTGCTCGACGTAGTCGCCGACGTCGTCGAAGCCCAGCTTGCCGCTCTCGATGAAGGTTCGGCGCAGGCTCTCCTTCAGGTCGCCGATCGCCTGGGCGTCGTCGGCGGCCGCCTGGTCGGCCAGCGCCAGCGCGCGGGCGCGGGCCTCGACCTCTTCTCTGGTCAGGTCGCCATGCGCGGCGAGCAGCAGGCTCTTGCGCTGCAGGTAGCGCTCCTCGATGGCGCGCTCGCGGTTGTTCAGCCGGGCAAGGCTGAGTTCTTCGGCCTGGCGCTTGTCCAGGGCGGCGCTGTCGGCCGCCGCCTGGACCGCGAACAGCGCCTCGGCCTTCTTGGTCAGCTCGGCGACCTGGTCGGCGGTCAGCGTCTTGCCGGCGCGGTCCAGTTCCTGGCGAACGAACTCCTGGCGCTGATAGGCGACCAACGCCTCGGTCCCGCCCGCCAAGGCCTTGGCGTAGGCGTCCTCGGATGCGGTGCGATCCTGCAGGTCGCGGATCTGGGCCGCCACGCGCTCGACCTTGGCCGTCGCGATCGCCTGCTTCTCCTTGGCCTCGGCGGCGGCGACGGCGGCCTTGGCATAGTCCAGCGTCTTGCCTGACAGATCGTCCAGGCTCTCGACGCCCAGCTGCTGCAGCGCCGCCAGCCCCGCTTCCTTGACCTGAAGGTCTTCCAGCGCCGCCTCGCCGGCGAGGGCTGCGGCCGATCGCGCGACGAGCGCCTTGGTGTCGGCCTCGGCCGACTTCGTCAGACCGATCGAGCGCTCGATGCGGTCGTTGGCGATCTTGAGGCGCTCGGTCTCTTCCGCCCGACTGCGGATCTGGGCGACCAGCGCCTGCTCGGCGGCGGTGAGCTTGGGCCGATCAGCGAGCGCCAGGCGCTCCACGGCCAGACGGCCAGCTTCCTTGACCTTCCAGTCGTCCAGGGCCACGCCGCCGGCGACGAGCGCGCGGGTGTATTCCTCCTGAGCGACGCGCGCGGCTTCCAGGTCGCCGTCCTTGGCTCGCGCGCGCAATACGTCTTTGTCGCTGGTCGTGACGGTGGCGGTCTTGGGCGGCTTGGCCGCCGGGTCTGGCTTGGCGATCGCCAGTTGGATCCGCGCCGACATGTTCGCGGCGCGTTCCTCGCTGATCTGCTCGCGACGCGCCGAGGCGAGGATCTTCCCATAGATGGGCGACCCGTCCACGCCGACGCCGGTCTGCACGTTCACCAGCGACCGCGCCGGCGTCTTGTCCAGGGCGCTAAGCTCGGTCTGCAGCTTCTGATCGGCTTCCTGCAATGCCGCCAAGGCGGCTTGGCGACGCGCATCGGCCAGCTTGAGGGTCTGATCGGTCAGTTGGCGGGTTGAGCTCGTGAGCTTGTCGGTGGGGTCTACGGCGTTCGCGGTATCAGCGCCGAACACACGCGTGTTGATAGCGGCGTCGCCCAAGGCTTCAGCCGCCTGCGCCATCGAGGCCGCGTATTGGGTTTGCGTGCCGTAGGCCTCGCGGGCGCGGGCCTCGCTCTCGGCGATCTCTTTGCCGACGTAGGCGACGGCTGCACCGGCGCCCAATAGCGCTACGCCCCATGGGCCGCCGAGCAGCCCCATCAGGCCGCCGAAAAGGGTCTTAGCGCCCTGTGCGGCCGCACCGCCGAGCGTGGTGGCCTTGGCCAGGGTCGCGGCGGCGGTCTCGGCCCGCGCCGAAGCGGCGACGGTCGCGGTTTGGGCGATCGCCAGTTCGCGCTCGGCGGCGGCGAGCTTTGAGCGGTTCGAGACCGTCAGCAGACCGCCGGTCGCCGCCGACGCCTCAACCCGGGCGCGGTTGAACGCGGCGGCCGCCGCCTGCTCGTTGGCCAGCGCCGCCTCGCGTGCGGCGGTCGCCTGGGCCAGCTCGGCGCGCGCAACGGCCTCGATCGCGCCGCGTAGGGTAGCGGCGGCGGCCGCTTCCTCGATCGACGCCGCGCCCGCCACGGTGGCGGCTTCTCGGGCGGCGACGCCCTTGGCCAAGTAAGCGGCGGCGGCCGCCCTGGCCTCGGTGGCCGAGGTGATCAGCCATTTGGCGAGACCCACGCCGAGGACGGCGGTGGCGACGGTCTTGATCTCGTCCAGGTGCTCGACGAGGAACGCCGCGCCGTTTGCCGCCGTCGAGAGCGCCTCGCCCAGATCGTGGCCCAGCTCGCGGGCGGCCTCGCGGATCTGGTCCGACGCCAGAGCCTCGTTGAGATTGGTGACGCCGGCGACCAGGCCATCCAGGAAGGCGGCCCCGGCCTCGGCCGAAAGGCTGTCGCCGAGGTTCTCAAACTTCGCCAGCTCGACGCGAGCGCGGCCCAGCGGTGTCGTCAGCTGGGCTTCCAGCTTGGAGCCGAACTCCTTCTGCAGCTGGGCGGCGAACCTCGGCAGGAAGTCCTCCGACAGCAGCTTGCCGCTGTCGACGAGCTTGCCGAAGGCCTGGGTGGTCATACCCATCGAGCGGGCGGCGATCTGGTAAGCGCCCGGCAGGCTCTCGGCCAGTTGCTGGCGCAGCTCCTCCTGGCTGACCACGCCCTTGCCGGCGAGCTGCCCGATCGCTTCCAGGGCGCGGCTTTGCTTTTCCTGCGAGGTATTCAGGACGGTGCCGGCCTGCACGAGACCCAGCCAGATGTCCTTGGTCTTTTGACCCGCCAGCGACGTGCCGTTGGTCGCCGCCGCGAGGCCAAGATAGCCTTCGGTTTGTTGTCGGACGACGAGGCCAAGCTGGTAAGCTTGCTCTCGGATGGTGGCCTGGGCGTCGGCCGCGCCCAGCGAGCCGTCGGTCACTGCCGCGAGGCCGGCGGACATGCCGCCCATCTCCAGGGCGGTGTCCTTGATGCGGCCGATCAGCTCGCGGCCGCCGATCGCTGCCAGAGCCGAACCGAAGAACAGGCTGGCGCGCCCGGCGCTGGAGGCCGACCGTTCGAAGTCGGCCGAGGCGGTTTCGGCCTGGCGCAGGCCGCCGGCGGCCTTCGAGCCGGCGGTCCCGACGCCGGCGACCTGGCGCTCGGCGGCGCTGAGCACCGCCGCCGTATTGCCGGCGTTGGCCTCAAGGCGCAGGCGCGCGACGAGATCCGCGCCGCCGCTCACTGGCGAGCCTCCGACCAGGTGTTCAGCACCTCGGCCTCAAGGATGCGCAGCCGCATGAAGTCGTCGGGCGAGATCTCGCCCAGGCCCGCCAGGCGGGCCGTCGTCTCCAGGACTTCGTATTTGAGGCCGGTGGGCATGGGGACGGATTTGGTCCAGGTCGATGCGTAGGGGATGGTCCACTGGGTCTGCATGGCGAGCAGCAGGCGGACGGCGAGGATGTTGTCGGGGTGGACGAGGAAGTCCGCCGGCGGCCGGACCTTCAGCTTGGCCTTCGCGACCCACCGGTCGATCTGGGCCTGGCTGGCCCCGGCGGCCTTCATCGCCTGGGCGGCCGGTGGGATCTCGGCCGAGGACTGGCCCGAGGCGACGCGACCGCCGGTGGCGTAGTGCCGCGCCGCCTCGATCAGTTTTTTGCGGCGACGCCTCCCGCAAACTCCTGGTAGGCGGCCTTCAGGCCCAGGACGATCACCGGCGGCGCAAGGAACTTCTTCAGGAAGGCCTCGGTCAGCTCCGGCTGGTCCGGATGATCGGGCAGGCCCACCAGGTAACGCTTGACGAGGGCGCGATCCGGATCGGTCTTGTTCTGCTCGACGTCCTTGGTCGCCGCTTCCAGGTCTTCGTCCGTCATCAGCTGCAGAATGGCGTCGAACTTGCGGATCTCGACCTTGCCGCCATCGAGCGGCCAGTTGACGGAGACGGGCCAACGGCAGCGATACGGGCTGTCGACGGCGGAGAAATCGAACTTGGCGGTCATGGGCATGGTCCCTTGAGGTGAGGCGGAAAGCAGCGGGCGCGGAGACATCCCCGCGCCCGACGTGAAGACAGGGCGCGGCCGCGGATCAGGTCAGGACGAGCGACGGAGCCGTGGTCAGCGAGATGTTGGCGGTGAAGACGTCGTCCTCGTCCTCGCGCGACCAGGCGACATCGTTCAGCTGGACGACGCCATTGACCGTCACGATGCTCCCGGCGGTCTTGCCGTGGGTGAAGGTGAAGGGCAGCAGGTTGCCGTTGATCCACTTGGTCTGCGGGTTGAAGGTCGCCAGCGTCGGCGTCGAGCACTTCAGGCTGCCGGTGTAGGCCGGGCTGCCCCGGTGGAAGACGCCCTTTTGGTTGGGCAGGTCGACGAACTTGACGTTGTCGGCGCCCGTCATCGTCAGGTCGCGCAGCACCATGGGCACGCCGCCCAGGGTGAAGGTGGTCAGGTCGAAGCTGATCGGGCGCGTGGTCGGCCAGTCGCTGAAATCAGCATCGTCGTCCACCACCGGCGTGCGGGCGACCAGCGGGACCAGCAGGGCGCGGAACAGCCAGTCCAGGCGCGGCGGCTGGTTGGCCGCCAGCTTGATGTCGGTCTTGCCACGGCCGTCCAGGGCCTTGTGGTGACGGGTCATGTCCGACCAGTCGAAGGCCATGGTGTCGGCGGCGTCGGACGGCGGCGCGCGGGTATAGGTCACGCTGCCGGCGTCGACCTCTTCGGCCCAGCCGGCCGCCTTGGCCAGGAAGCCCCACGAGGGCGCGGTGCCGGCCGTGCCCGACCCCACCAGCAGCGTGGTGAAGGTCAGCTCGGTGTGCTCGGCGGTGATGACGCCGGCGGGCACGCCGTAACCGGGCTGGGCCGGCTGCAGTTCGACCTTCGTGCCCATTTCCTTGAACTGGACATTCTCGGCCCAGACGGAATCGGCGGCGCTGAAGGCCGGGGCGAGGTGTGCGACGGCTTGCTTCTTGGCGAGCAGCAGTTCGTAAGCCAAGGGTCTGGTCTCCTACTGGGCCGCGCCGGCGTCGCCGGCGGCGGGCGTGTCAGCCGTTTGGGTGGGAGCCGAGGGCGCTTGCGCCTCGGCCTCGATCGAGGCGGCGACGATCGGCGGGGCGTCGTAGCCGAGCTTCTCCTGGGCGGCGGCCAGGGCGCGGGCGGCCGACGCGTCCATCAGCGGCGGGGTCAGCGACCGGATCTCGGGTTCCGGCGCGGCGGGCGGGGTCTTGGGGCTCTTAGCCATGGTCAGCTCTTTGCGGTTGGGCTTGGCGGGCGGGGTCACGACTGCGCCCCGTAGGTTTCTTGGACGTCGACGCGGAACCGCAGCAGGTGCAGCCAGCGGCCACCTTCCTCGGCGCGGTATTCCAGGAGCGTTCCACCGGCGTACTCCACCGGCCGGGCCGCGCCTTCCGGCGTCCAGCCGCACAGGGCGGCCTTGATCTGGACGCGAGCCACGTCCCACTGGGCAAAGCCGCCCGGGAAAACGAGCGCCATGGTCACGCCGAAGATCCAGGTCTCGACCTGAGAGACGCGCAGGCCGGCGGAGCGGATCGGCGTGGCCTCGTCCGACAGTGGCGAAACGATTGCGCTGACGTCCGCGCCCAGGGCGAGGGTCTCGATGGTCCTTTCGGCGTCCATGGCCACGGCGGCCTGGACAACGGCGGGGCAGCGGTTCGGGTCGGCGAGGCGAGCGACCACTGCGTCGAAGAAGCCGATCATCGGCCACCGGCCCGGGCGGCGCGCGCCCAATGATCGCCGACGATATCGACGACAGCCTGGTCGTCGTTGGCGGACATGCCCAAGTACTCGCGCTTGGGCATGGTGACGCTCTTCACCCGAACGAAGGCTCCACCGTAAAGGTGGAAGGCCAGCGAGCCGCCCTTGGCCTTGATCACGCCGCCGGTCTGGTGGATCCGCGCGTAGATCAGGTTGGACCCGATCGAGACGGCGTTGGGCTCGACCACGAAGTGGATGCTGTCACGCAGGTTGGTGCGCAGGACGAGCGTCGGTTTCTTGGTCTTCTCAGCGCGAAGCGATTGCTTCCACGGCGTCCCGTCGGGCGCGACGTTGCTGGTGAAGCGCTTCACCGTCGAGCCTTCCAGCTCGGCGCCGATGTCGCCCAGGACAGGGCGCAGGTCCTCGCCGACCGCGCGCATGCGGCGCAGGCCGCCCAGCGTCCGGGCCAGGTCGACGGTCAGGGTCAGGGCGACGGTCATGTCAGCCCCGCAGGAAGGCGTCGAGGCCGACGTCGTCGAAGACGCGGGCCGGAGCGTCGACCACTGGCCCGCCGGCGGCCGGGGCGTTCGCGCCGGGATCGGCTTCGGAGCCAGCCGCCACGCCCAAAGTGGCCTTGCCCAGAGAGAGATCCCGGAACCAGGCGCGGCGGCGATCGGCGGCCTGAACGACGTAGGCTCGGCCGTTGCGGTCCAAGGCCTCGCGCGCCAGGTCGCAGACCGCGTCGCCCACAACATCGGGGACAGGGTTCAGCGGCGTCGGATAGCGCGAAGCCAGATAGGTGTCGGCGAAATTGGAGGCGTTTGTCAGCGCCAAGTCGATCTTGGCCTGGTCATAGCCCGTCGACGCCGGCGTCGTCGGCGCGAGGAGGCGCGCCTCGGCCTCCCCGAACAGCGCGACGAACTTGGCGGCGGCGGCGTAGGCCATGGCTTAGAGCGTGATCCCTTCGATGGCCCACATGCGGGCCTGCTGCAGGTTGGTGCGGGCGGCGGCGAACTCGCGCCCGCCCTTTGGGTGGTGCTCGGCCAGATTGGCCAGCAGAGCGATCAGCTCGCCTTCCAGGCGCCTGACCTCGAGGATCTCGGCGATCGTCTCGGGCTCCAGCGCTCGGTGGTGATTGGCTTCCCCGTCCATCAGGCGGCCTCGGACTTCTTCCGGCCGCCGCTCTTGGCGGCGGGCGATTTCTTCACGGCCAGGTCTTCGGCTTTGGGGGTATCGTTCGACGCGGCGGTGGCGGCCGCCGCGCCGTCCGGCACGGACAAGGTCGTGTCCGTGCTGGGGGTGACCACAGTCGCCGCCGCGACCGCACCCCCCTCGGGATTGGTGGCACCGGCGACCTGGTCGGCGGCCGGCGCGCTGTTGTCGGGCGCGGCGTCCATGCCCGCCGCGCCCTCCGCCTGCGCCGCAAGCAAGCTGGCGAAGGCGGAATTCGGGATGTTGTTCGGGTCGGCCACGGCCAGCTCGCGAGCGCGCTCAAAGACTTCGGCCATGACTTCCTGGATGCGCTTCGGGACCGTGGAGCTGATCTCGAACAGCGCATCGGCGAAGGCGATGACCTGGTCGTCGGTGTTGGTCGCTTCCAGCACTGCGATGATCAGCGGCGGGGCCGCTTCCATGTGCAGGCGGTAGGCTTCCAGCGCCGCCGTGAAGGCGTCCACGTCCGCCAGCTCGTCGGCCTCGATCTCGATGAAGCCGTGGCTGCCCAGGCGGTCGAACTCCGCTTGGCCCACGTCCTCTGGGGTGATCGGGGACCCGGCCTTCATCTTGCCGGGCAGGTTGACGAGCAGGCGGTAGCGCATGGGAAGGGCTCTCGAACGAAGCTGGAAGCGTGTGGCGACTGGCCGGGGCCGGCGTTAAGCCGGCGGGGCGGCGGCGTTCTGGAAGAACCAGCCGGCCTGCTTGGCGACGACCTGTTCCTTCAGGCGCTCGCCGACGCGGATGACGTCGGAGCCTTCCAGGCCCGTCCTGGGATCGAAGTATTCCCAGGCTTGCTTGTCGGTCAGGCGGAAGGTCGAGCCGAAGGTGAAGGCTTTGTTGTTCTTCACCAGGCGCTCGACGTAAGTCAGCGAGGCGTGGGTCGACCAGCAGGGCGCGATGACCGGCGCTTGGCCCTGGACCTTGTAGTTAACCTGGGCCTCGCCAACGAGGATGGTCTTGACCCGCAGCAGCTCCATGAGCTCGGCCATGGTCAGACGCCCCTCGCCGGTGCTGTTGGCCGACCGAGCGGCCTTGATCAGCTTGGGGTGCTTGCGCAGGGCCAGCAGGCCGTCCTCGCCGATCGTCAGCGTGTTCGGCTTGACGATCATCTTGCCGTAGGCGTCCTCGAAGTCGCCCAGCGGATCGCTGTCGGGATCATACCAGCCGGCGTCGGCCGCATACGAGGTGATCTGGCTGGGCAGGTAGGAGGCGGTGTTGAAGACGATGTCGCGAACCCGGATCTCGCGGGCCAGGGTGACCAGCTGAGAGGTCAGCTCGGTGGCCATCGCCTTCGGGTCCATCTGCGAGTTGGCCGTCTGGTCGGTCTTCGGCACCGGATCTTCCAGGCCGTGGTCATCGACGGAGCCGTCGCGCTCCACACCGCCGAACTCGACCCGCTTCACCTCGGAGGTGCGGCCGACCTTGGTGTCGGGGACGGTGACGCCCTGTTCGAAGGGGTACTCATTCCACTTGTAGGCTTCGGAGGTGACCTTCACGTCGGGAAGGACCTGGTCGGCGATCACGTTGCCGATGGGTGCGGCGATCGCGATGCCGGTCAGTTCCGGATTGATGACGATGGGGCGAGTGGCGGACATGAACTGTGTTCCTGGTCAGTGAGGACGGAGGATGCGTGCGACCGGGGCGTCAGCCCTTGATCTGGCCGCGCGCGGTTTTCATCGAGCCGAAGTCGCCCAGCACGCCGGCCACGCGGGCATAGCCGCCCACCTGGGCGACCACGCCCGCGCCGGGATTGGCCTTCACGGCGCGGCCGACCGCGTCGCTGGTCAGCGGATCGCCGACGGCGACAGCGCCGCCGTATTCGATCTCGGCGACGCCGGTCTCTTCGACGTCGACCACCTGGCCGGACTTGCCGCCCATCGAGGCCGACACGCCGAGCAGGGCGTCAGTCGAGCCAGTGGCCTGGATGATCGTGCCGGCGGCGCCACCAGCCTTGACGAAGCGGCGGCCGGCGACGTCGGCGGCGGCGGTGTAGGGATAACGGCTCATTTGGCCCCTCAGCGGTTGCGAGCGATGGAGGCGGCCTCGGCCGCCGAGATGTTGCGGCCGGCGGCCGCCTGTTCGTCCATGACGGCGCGGATCGCGTCGGCGTGGTCCTGTCCGGTCTGGCGTTCGGAGAAGCGGGCCTCCGACGACGGCGCGACCTCGCCGAAGTGAATGGCGGTGCCCAGTTTGCCGAGCAGCTCGCGCAGCTGGCCGCGCGGATCGGCCTCGCCCTCGGCGAAGCTGATCTTCTGGTCGCCAGCCAGGACGCCCAGCAGCGTCTTGACCTGGTCGGCGCGGGCGGGCGGGAGCCGGCCGGCCTTCACCAGTCCGTCGACGAACGCGGCGTCATCGGCCCGGGCCGCCTGGCGCTCACCTTCGGCGAAGGCGATCTGATCATCGCGGGCGGCCTTCTCGCGCGCGGCGATGGCGGCCTCGCGGGCGTCGAGATCAGCCGCGCGGGCTTCCAGATCGGCCACACGTCCGACTTCGCCCTCGGCGAAGCTGGCCACCTGACCGGGCCATGCTTCGGCGCGGACCTCGGCGGCGATCTGGGTCGCGGACTGATCGGTCCATGCCGGCAGAGCCGCGTCGGCGGCTTCCTGGCCAAACTTGGCGAGGATCCAATCGCGCAGCGAGCGGAACCCGCCCGCCACGTTTGATGCCAGCCAGGCGAGGCTCATTTCGGTTTCGGCGAAGGACAGCGGCTCGGCCTCGGCGCGCTCGCTGAAGGCGGCGCCCAGCCCCTTGATGGCCGGCGGCTCGGCGCCGAGCCAGCCGACGCTGCGCAGGTAGTACTGGCCGGGCTTGGGGTTGGCCGGATCGTTCGGGCCGTAGAGATCCGCCGAGCGGAAGCGATAGTTGCCGGCGGCCACGCCCTCGGCGAAGGCCGGGACGACGTCGCTGGCGACGGCGACCAGCTGCCCGTCCTGGATCTCCAGCTTCTCGACCCAGCCCCAGGCCGGGGCGGCGTCGGTCTTCGGATGGCCCAGGACGTAGGGCGCTTGGTGGACGGCCGGATCGTAGGCGGCGGCGATCGCCGCGACGTCGGCCTCGCTGAAGGTGAAGTACTGACCGCTCTGGGCGCGGTGACGGCCCGGGCGGAAGATGACATTGCGTTCGGCCGAGTTGGCGTCGCGGATTTGCATGGATCTCGATCGGGGCTCGGAACGGGGTGGACAGGTCGTCCGTTGAGCCCTCAATATCGAGAGTGTCGGCCGGGCCTTCGCACCCGACAGATGTCGGGGGCTATATCCGCCAAGCCCGAATGCCGCTGACGATCCGCTCCCCAGACCAGACCGCTATCCTGGAAGGCCGTGGAAGGCCGTGGAAGGCGTAGAACGCCAGTTCACGGCCATCGGGACGGACCTCTAGACAAGAGCCCCCCACGGCCCTAAATCTCTCTCGCGGTCCAATTCCGGCGGATGCGGAGTCCCAACAGACCGACACGACCCCCGGCGGCGGCCCGCGCGGGGGTCATTCATTTCCGGCTATAGACCAGAGCCCCGACCCGGAAACCCACGTCGGTCTGGGTCCGCTGGTCCACCGCAGAGCGGCGCTTGCCCGGTGGATAAGCCGTCGTTCCCCACCAGACGCCGTCCCGCTCATGGAAGCTGGCCACGAAAGCTTCCCGGCCATCCTCCGCCTGGATCCAGGAGACATAGTTGCGGACCAGAACAGAGGTTCCGTCCGCCCTGGATTGGATCGAGTGCCAAATTTCGTCAGGGTCCTTTAGTGAGGCGGCCAGGATCTCCGCATACGCGGCTCGGCCAGCTAGGTGCACCTTCGCCGCCACGCTGTCCCCATCGGCGTTGTGACGCTCGAACATCCGGCGACCGACGACCAGTGGCACCTGGACCGGATCGACGAACACCTCGCCCTCGCCTTTTCCCAGCGCCTTCGAGAAGGCTTCAAAGACGTCGCCTGGATCGCCACCGACGAGGTCCGGTCGCAGGCTGACGCCGGCCGGTAGGCTCCTGGCTTGGCGAACGGGCGGCAGAGCGCGGGGCATGCGCTCGCCCTGGACTATGGGCCGCTGGCGCTCCGGAGTGGCTGGCGGCACGAAATTGGCCAGCCGCGCCTGGCCGACATTGTAGTCGAAGCCGGGATCGATCCCGAAGGGGATCTCGCGGGTCTCGCCGGTGCGCGGGTTCACCCAAGGCCGCGTATCGTAGACGCCGATCCGCTCCAGCTCGGCCTCGGACGTCACCGCCGCGCCCACGCGTTCTGACGTGGTGTAGCAGCCACAGCCCCAGCCGTTGGGTGTGAAGTACTTCTTCCAGAACGGATGGCCGATCGGCAGCGAGATCCCGTCCAGGGCGATGTGCTCCAGGCGTGGGTGCTCCTTGGGCGTATGGTGATAGGTCAGGATCGGCCGCGTGGTCGCGTTGTCGACGTAGCGCTCCCAGCGCCCGGCCGCGTGGGCCATGCGCATGTTCTCGTTGAAGATGGTCCGAAGACGGCGCGGCGTCCCCAGCTCGACCACCCGGGTTTCGCCAGTGACCGGATCGGTCTGGATCTGTCGGCCCCACCAGCCCTTGGCCTGCAGCAGCGGGGTCAGATCCTTGACGAACTGCTCGGGCGTCGTGCCCGCCTTGATCGCCTCGACCAGGCCGGAATGGATGTCGACCAGGATGTCGCGCGTCATGGCCTTGGCGACCACGAAGCTGACCAGGTGCTCCTCTCGATCGACATCGCGCCAGTCGAACGAGAAGCGGCCGCCGGCGATCTTGTCCTCAAGGTAGCTGACCGCCTGGGCCGGCGGCCTGGCCTTGAACTCGAGTACGCCGGTCATGTGCGCTTGGCGTCGGCCTGGGCCATGGCGGTCGTCGTCGCGCCGCCGGCGCGGCCGCCGAGGCGCGCTTCCAGGAGCGACCGGCTAAGCGCCTTGACCAGGTCGTCGCTAGCCGGCCCGGTGAGCAGCTCGCCCAGCTCGTCGGCGGCGGTCTGAAGATCGGGACGCGCCTCGACGAAGGCGATGATGCGCTGGCGGATCGGATCGATCATCGGGCGCCAGTCGAGTTCATCGACATAGTCGGCGATGGCGTCTCGGTCGGAGGCCTCGGCGAAGGAAGGCGAGCCGACCGGTGGCGTCGCAGTCTTCGTAGGGGCCAAGCGCCAGCCCGGAAGCATGGCCTCGATCACCTCGTCGTTCTCAGGCTCCAGGCCCGCATCCCGAAGCGCCTTGATGGCCCGCCCCTTCTTGATCAGAAGATCCGCGACCGCCGTTTCATCCTCGGCGCTGGGCCGGCGGACGATCGGCGTCTTGGCGCCGGGGAAGTTCCACTGGGTCAGCCAGGTCGCGGGGCCGGTCTGGAAGCTCTCGCACAGCGTCTCGGCGTCGGCGTCGGTCAGCTCCTCGCGGACCTCCATGTGGACCTGGCTTTGCGACAGGCTGGCGCCGTCGTCGGTCGTCATGGTGACGCCCAGGATGATCTTGGCGATCCCGGCGTTCATCTGGCGAAGGAAGGTGGCCTGGTCCACCGTACCCCGAGCCGCTTCCAGCAGCTCGATCGTCATGTTCTCCGGGATCGCGGCCGCGCCATCGAGGCGCAGTCGGCGCGCGACCGCCAGGGCGTCGTTCACCGTCTTCTGGTCCGCCCCGGCCGGGTATTTCGTGTAGGTCGAGGGCGCGCCGTACTTCTCCAGGGCGCGAAGCCAGAACGACAGGCCCTGCTTCTTGAAGAACACCAGCCAGTAGAGCTGGTGAGCCAGGCCCAGGCCATAGGGATCGTCGTCGTTGTCCGCTCCCCAGTTCGTCGTCCAGAACTTCTTCTCGGGAACGGGCTCGCCCTCGGACATGCGAGCGCGGGTCAGAAGGCGCAGCGAGCCGTCGAAGGCGTAACGAAAGCGCCATGGCACCCGGACCTTCGGCCGGGCGAGCCAGACCTTCCCCTCGCGGATCTCGTACATGCACTCGGCGACGGCGTGGCCGTAGAGGATCCCCGCGTGCTTCTTGCCGGAAGCGCGATCGAACGGGATCTGCGCCAGGTTCATCCGCAGATGATCCGCGGCCGCCACGGACTGGGCGTCGTCGCCGCCGGGCTCGATGACCAGCGGGCGCGACATCAAGGCCAGGATGCGCTGCTGGAGACAGGCGTGGACCTGGTCGTCTCGCCGTAGCTCGCGGTAGACCTCGTAATTGTTGCCCAGGCGGCGCAGGACGGTGTCCTGAACCTCGCGCAAAGCGCCCATGAACGGCAGGGTGATGTCAGTCCCGCCGACGCTGATCGCGATCTCGCCCAGCTCCGGCTTGTCCGGCGCCTTGTCCGCCGGCGTGGGCTTGTTCTCCGGGATGTCGCTCATGTCAGTAGCCCGCGAAATTCAGGGTGGCGTAGGGGTCTAGGAAGTCTTCGCCGAGGAACCCGGGCGGCGCGCCGGTTGGGCCCGTCGTGGCCGCGACAGGCGCGGCTACACCGCCCTCCCGCAAAGCCGCCGAGGCATGAAAGAGCGCGACCGCGTCGTCGCCGTGGCGCTTGCCCTCATCGACCTCGCCGTCGCCCGCCGTGACCCGCTCCTCGGCGATCTTTGGCGCGCCATCGACGACCTTGACCATGCGAAGGTCGGACGCGACGCCGGCGTCCTGCGGGATCGTGATGCGTCCTTCGCTCTCGAACCGGCCCAGCAGCGGCGTGCCCTGCAGCTTCCACCACTCGGCCTTGGCCAGCACGCCCTCAACCCGCGCCGCGCCGAAGATCTGCACCATCCGTTCGGCCAGATAGCCGCCGTTCCCGTTGGCGTCGATCTTGGCGCGCCAGACCCGCAGGCGGCTGAGTACAAATTCCCAGACGAACTCTTGCTCGCGGTACGGGACGCGGCGCATTTCCAGGACAAAGGGCGTGCGCCAAGCTCGGTTCATCAGTTCCTGGAGCAGCCACATGGCCGATACGTCGGCAAAGCGCGCGAAGTCGCCGCCGACGCCGATCTGGAGCTGCCCTAGGTCGGCCAGCAGCGGGGCCAGGTGCTCCTCGCACCATTTGGCGATGAAGACCTCGCGCTTGTGATCGGGGAGCAGCGTAAACGAGGGTTCGCACGCCAGGCGCAGCACGGGGATGGTCGGATCTTCAGCGCGTTCGATTAGGTCGTAAGACAGCCACGAACCGCTCGACCTGGACGGAATGGCGTCCAGCTCCTCTGCGGCGGCGGAGGAGTAACGCTTGTAGATCTTGCGGACCCAGGTGTCCTTGGCCTGCTGCGTCAGCTCCCAACCACGCACGGTGGCGGTGCTCTCATACATGCCCTGTTCGACAGCGAGCTTGAAGGGAACCTCGAAGACGTGTCCCTCGCGGTCACCCTTCTGGATCTCCTGGATCAACTTGTTGAACTCGTTGTCGACGCCGTTGTGGGTTGAGATCACCACGACGTGCGAACCAAGCATGGTCAGAGCCAGAGCCGCCTTGAGCAGTTCGGCGAGGTTGTCGACAAATGCCGCCTCGTCGATCCGCACGCGCCCCTGGCGGCCACGGAGGGATCGCGGCGCGCTGGTCAGGGCCAGGATCTTGTGGCCAGAGGCGAAGTCGATCCGGAACGCCTTGATCTGGCGCGTCTCGCCAGGGCGAGTGACATCCTCGTCGTTAAAGATCGTCTCGCCGACCAGGGCGTCGATCCCCATGAACGCCTTGGCAAACCCCGCGCAGGCCTCAATGTACTCCCGCGCCATGTCGAAGCTGGGGCCGATATAGAGCACATCGTCACCGCCCTGGCCGGCGCGGGTCGCGGCCGTGATGGCGTCGTCACCGGCGAACGCCCAGGTCAGGCCAGTCCGTCGCCCTTTCGGTACGACCAGCAGCTCGTGCACGTGCGACAACTCGACCGCGCGACGCTGGTAAGGACGAAAAATGCCGTCGGCGCCCAAGACGTCGACAGCCTGCAGAACCTTCCCCTCGATGCCGACGCGATCGGCGATCTCCATCGCCGGGTCGGCCGTGATCACGGTCATGTGGCTACCGGCTTCTTCATCTTCTCTGGGTCGACGCCAAGGATGTCGGCGCGCACCCTTGCTGCGGTCTCGGCGGACCAGCCCAGCGCCTTGGCGGTCTTGTCGACGCGAGTGGCTGCCTTGCGCAGAGCCACTTCCTCGATCTTCAGCGCGCGATCGGCGTCGATCTTCTGAGCGGAGGCGGCGGCCTGGATCGACCGGGCGAAGTCGAGAAGCGCGTCCGGAGCCATGCGCTCCTCGTCGGCCATGTTGCCGATCATGTCGTAGGCCAATGAAGTGTAGGCCTGCACCAGAACCTGGACGCCCTTGCCGTCCGAGATCTGTGGACCAACTTCGCTAGCCAGCATCTCGGCGAACTGCTGGGAGCGCTTTACGCGCTCGGCGACCTGGGCGAAGTTCTGGGCATAGCGATGCACAGCCGAACGGCTCGGCTTCTGCTCGCTGAGGCCATTGAACTCCAGGAGCGCGCCAAGGCGCTCCATGACCTGATCGAGCGACAGCTCCCCTTTCTGGAAGCCGCCCAGCCACTCGTGAAGAGACTTGCGGGCGCCCTCTGGAAGCCGATCGACGGACGAACGTCCCATGAGACTACGCCAGCGCCGGCCGAGCCACGCCCGGCTCGGTGGTTTCGCCGCGCGCACACAGGTCGCCGCGCTCGGTCAGCCAGATCGACCAAGTCGAAGCCTCGGTGTTCTTCAGGGTGACAAGACCCTGGCGCTCCATCCACTGCAGCTCACTACGCAGGACGTCTCGGGCGGTTTCCCAGTCCATGTCGCGCAGCGCGGCCGCCAGGGTGCGCTCGTCGATATGGCGGTTTTCTAGCTGCAGCAGCAGCTCCAGGATCAGCAGGCGGCGGCTCTCGCGCTGACGTTCGGCAAGGGTCTTGTTCATCGGGGGCGTTCGTTCTGCATGATGTGATCGCGGACCATTCGGACGGTCTCTGCCCACCCGTCGATCTTGGTGCCGATGACGCCGACCTCGCGCTCAACGAGGCTGAGGCGGTCGATAAGCTTGTCGATCTGCTCGCCGCTGGGCAGGTGACGGACCGTCTCCTCGACCCTCGTCAGACGCACGGCCAGGTCCATGATTGAGCCAGCCATCCCGGCCTTGAGGTCATCCAGGGCTTTGCGGAACTCCGTTTCCACCCGGGCGATCGACGCACGCGCCTGGCCATCGACCTTCTCGATCTTGCCTTCGGTGCGCTCTTCCTTCTCCGAACCGCGATCAAGCAGCCGCGCCCAGCGATTGAAGAGGAACACCGCCACGCCGCCAACGAAGGCGGAGACGATGATCTGGTAGAGGTTGAACGACACGCGGTCAGCCTTTCGAACGGAGTAGCTGGAGGCGCTCGTAAGCCTCCTGACACATGAGACAGCGGCGGGCCGCTGGGTTGACGGATAGGCGGGCGGTCTCGATCGGGTCGCCGCAGGCCAGGCATTCGAAGAACACCTGCACCGGCGGCGCGGCCCGGCGGCGGATCTCGGCCACGGCGCTTTCGCGCTCGGCGATCTCGATCTCCTGGGCCTCGTCGGCGAAGTCGGTCACTGCGCCCCCGCCCTGTCGCACACCGCGCGGGCGTCCTGGACGATCGCCTCGGCGGCCTCGCCGCGCGCGATCTTGGCGTCCAGATACGCCGCGCCCGCGTCGTTGTGACGGATCACCGCCCCGGCCGCCGGCGGCGGCGCGGCTGGCAGCGGGCGGCGCAGATCAGGCGGACAGACCAGGCGCGTGGCCTCGTGACGCTCGATGATCGGATCAGGGGCGCTCGCCGCCGGTGGCCCAGCGTGCGCGCATGCAGTCAGCATCGCACACGACAAGGCCGCCAGCATCGCGAGGCGCGGCTTGGAGAGCAGCGGCCGCACGGGCTTTCCTTTCGGCTTGGGTTGCCGCCGAGGCCGCGGCGCGGGCGATCGCCGCGTCCTGCCCCAGGCGTTCGTTGTTCAGGTCGTTGGTCAGGCGGGCGGCCTCGCCGCGCGCCACGTCACGCTCGGCCTGGACGCGCTTGACCGGCCCCGAGCAGCTGGTCGCCGCGCCGTAGAGGTTCTCCGGGCTGGCCGACAAGGCGGCGTCGCAGGCGCGCGAGCGAACGGCGGCCAGGCGGTCTGCCGCGATCGGCCGGGGGCAAACGGTGGCGGGGTCCAAGTCGGCGCGGCCCTTGCCGGACACGGCGGCTACGCACGCCTTCAGGACGGCGGCGTCCTTTCGCCAGCCGCCGACGACGACCGCCAGGAGCGCGCCCAAGAGGCACGCGCCTAAGACGCCGGCGAGCTTCCAGGAGATCCTCACGACATCGTCCCCTTCGGCTGGTCGCCGCGCACGGCAACGGTCAGCTTGCGCAGGTCGGTGACCGTCGCTCCGGCCAGGTAGACCAGGCCCATGGCTACGTTCTCGGCGATCAACAGGATCGCGATGATCAGCAGCGGGCGCGCCTCGATCAGGCGATGGACCAGGAAGAACAGAAGCCCATGCGAAATGAGCAGGACGGCATAGGTGTAGATCCGCCGGAACTTCCAGCTGACCTCCGGGACGACGACAGACTTATCCGACACGGCCAAGCTCCCGAGCGCGGTTGAGCCAGCCGTCCAAGAAGCCCTTCAGCTCTCCGTTGCGGCCGACAAGGAAGCGGTAGTGCGCGGCGGCCTCGTCGCGGAACGAACGCAGCAGCGGCGCGCTGGCGAGGCCTTCGAACACGCGTCGCAGGGTCTTGCCGCCCAGGACGCCATCGGTGGCGAGGGGCGGCGGACCGAGCCGATTGAGCGAGCGCTGAAGGATGATGACGGCCGTCTTCGTGCCGACGTTGACGCCCAGGTCGAAGAGCGCCGCGTCCATGGCTTCCGGGAGGCGCCAGAAGCCCGTCTCGATGAAGAAGAGGCGCAGATAGAGCGCCTCGGCGTGTTCCGGCCGCAGCAGCTGGATGTCCAGGGCGTCGATCTTGCCGTCGCGGTTCAGGTCAAAGTCGGCGAACCCGTCGCGGTTGGCGTCGATACGCCCCTCGATGACCAGGAAGCGCAGCGAGATGCCGTACTTGGTCGCGCCGCCGGGGTCCTTGCGATTGTTGACGTAGCCGCCCTCGCTCTTCAGCAGCTTGGCGAAGATCCGCTTCCAGCGCTCACTGTGGGCAGGCGTCCAGCCGTCCGGCAGCGCGACAGACGTCGGCAGCAGAACCGAAACCGGCGTGTTGGCGTTCATGGATGGCCCCGAAAATGCCGGTCTTGCGGACCGGCGTGTGTTCGGGCCAATGTCGCTGGAGCGTGACAGCAAATAGCCCCCGACAGATGTCGGGGGCTATTGCGTTTCAGGGGTGTCGAAGAGCGGAAGCTGCGGCTCTGGATCCTCGCGCTCACGCTGCCGAAGCCGCTCGATCGTCCGAAGATGAACGTCAACCGCCAGGGCGACCTTGGACGACGGAACACCCTGCTGCAGCAGCAGCCGGGCCTTGGCCCGGCGAGCCTTCTGACCGCGAAGGTTCGCCATCGGGATCGTGTACTCGATCGAGCCCAGCAGATCGGCGATGTTCCGGGCGGCTTCGTCTCCGACGATCTGGGCCAGGGCGCCGCCCGGCTTGCCCGAAATCTTCATGGCCGTGCCGCCACGGGCGCGGGCGAGCTTCAGCGCCGCGTCCAGACCAGCGACGTCGGCGATCTCGCCCAGGATGCCAGGTAGCCGGCTCAATGCTCGACCCCCAGGCGCTTGCGGGCGGCGACATAGGCCGCCAGCTCGGCGTGGGTGGCGCGGACCAGCGCCGTTTCCAGCGCCAGCGTCTTGGCGCGTCGGCGTTTGATCACGGCCTGGACGGCCTCCTCGCGCGCACGCTGGGCCGCGTCGATGGCCTTCTGGGCCTCGACCAGGTCAGCATGGGCGAAGAGGTCGTCAGCCATGGCGCGCCTCATTCAGGCGGGCGGCGTAGACGGCGATCGCCATGTCCAGGTCGCGGTCGGACAGCGCGGCGGCGCTGAAGCGCTCGCCCAGGCGCTTGGCCTGCGCCCAGGCCAGGCGGACCTTCAGGATCCTAACGTGCTGCTTCTTCTCGATGCCCGCGAGATCCTGGCTCCAGCCCTCGCGCTCGGCCATAGCCTTAAGGGCCTCGACCAGCTTGAAGCCCAGCCCCTGGTCCATCCATTGCATCCGCTCCACGCCAAGCTGGCGCTTCGCGAAGGTTTCCAGGGCCTTCTCCGAGGCGTTCTCGACGACGCCGAGCTGGTGGAGCGAGATCCACATGGCGCGGGCCTTCTTGGCCACCGGATGGTCGGCGCGGCGCGGGCCGCGTTGAACCGCGGATTGCTGGCGGCCGCCGGCGATCGCCTTGGGCACGAAGCCCTGGGCGCGGAAGTGGGCGACCAGGTTCTCCAGCTCGC
>NZ_QFQZ01000063.1 GCF_003243465.1 Caulobacter segnis | reverse complement strand
CCGAAAGCCAAACCCCCTGGCAGGAAATCCAGCGCGCCGTCGTCGGTCAGCTCGAAACCGGCGCCGTCCTCGAACCCGCCGTCAAATACCAGCGCATCGCCCAGACCAAGGGCCTGCCCAGAGATAACCACTAGTCACAAGTACAGAGTTTGGGGAGGCCGGCATGGCCAAGGTTCTCGGACGCGCCATGCTGGCCGCGGCGCTCGCGCTGGGCGTGGGCGCGGGCCTCGCCCAGGCCCAGGTCTGGCGCTCGGACGCCGGCGACGGGACCTATCGCAATCCGCCACTGTATGCGGACTATCCCGACCCTGACATCATCCGGGTGGGCGAGGATTTCTACTTCGCCTCCACCACCTTCGTGAACGCACCGGGGCTCACCCTCCTGCACTCGAAGGACCTGGTGAACTGGGACATCGTCGGCCACGTGATGCCCAAGCTGACGGGCAATCCCAAGTACGACCTCGCCGACGGCGGCGACTATCGCCACGGCGTGTATGCGCCGAGCCTCCGTTATCACAGGGGGCGCTTCTACATCGCTGTCACGCCGGTCGGTCGGCCCACGCGCATCTATTCGGCGACCGACGTGCGCGGCCCCTGGACGATGCACGAACTCGACCGCGAGGCCTTTGATCCGGCCCTGTTCTTCGACGACGACGGCCAGGCCTATATGGCGACCTCGATCGGGTCGGACGGGACGATCACGCTGCTGACGCTCAACGCCGATCTGACGACCGTCACCAGCGCCCAGAAGATTCACTACATCAAGGGCGCCGAAGGCTCGAAGCTGATCAAGCGCGAGGGCTGGTACTACATCTTCAACTCCATCCCCCGCCGGCTCGGGATGACGGTGTCGCGCGCCCGCTCGCTGACGGGGCCCTGGGAGACGCGAGACCAGATCGACGACACCACGGGTGGGCATCAGGGCGCCCTGGTAGATCTGCCGGGCGGCGGCTGGCACGGCTTCGTCATGCGCGACTCGGGCGCGATCGGCCGGGTGACCAATATCAGCCCGATCTTCTGGCAGGGCGACTGGCCCGTATGGGGGACGCCTGAAGCGCCCGGGCGCGTTCCTGCCGCGGCCGCCAAACCGATCCAGGGCAAGCCCTTTGTCGAACCGCCCAGCTCCGATGACTTCGGCAAGCCGACGCTTGGCCGACAATGGCAGTGGAACCACAATCCCGACGACCGTCGCTGGTCGCTCAGCGAGCGCCCAGGCTACCTGCGGCTGAAGGCGATCCAGGCCCCTGACTTCTGGAGCGCCCGCAACACGCTGGTTCAGAAGGGGCAAGGGCCCAAGAGCCGCGCCGTCGCGAAGGTCGACGCGCGCGGCCTCGTCGCCGGCGACGCCTGCGGCCTGGGCACGTTCGGCAAATTCTCGAGCCAGATCGTCCTGACGCGCGACGCGACGGGGCAGGGGGCGCTGAGCGCGCGCCTCGTCGAGAGCACCCAGGCCGGCCCGGTCACGACGCCGCGCGGCGCCTCGATCAACGTGCAGCTGAAGGATCTGTGGCTGTCGGTCGAGATGGACTTCACCACCGACAAGTCCGACCTGGCCTATAGTCTAGACGGCAAGGCCTGGACCGCGCTGCCCGGCGATTTTCCGCTGGCCTATGACTGGCGCACGGGCACCTTCCAGGGCGAGCAGTACAGCCTGTTCTGCTACAACCAGGACGGCATCGGAGGGCGCCTGGACATCGACAGCTTCACGCTCTCGAAGCCCTAAGAGTCACATCGACGAGCGCGTATCCTCGAGCGCCAGCTCCACCAGGATACGCATCGCCGCGCTCGCCGCCTCGGGGTCGCCGGCGGCGATGGCGTCGCAGACCTTGGCATGATCCGGCACGGGATCGCGGGGCAGGGCGCGCGAGCGCTGCTTGAACTCCGTCGTCCAACTGACCGCGGCGCTGATGCTGGCGCTGAGCGCGATCATCGCGTCGTTATGGGTGGCTCGCAGCAGGGCGTCATGGAAGGCGCGGTCGGCCGCGCGGCCGGCCTCGGTGGCCAGGGTGTGGCGTCGCATGCCGGCCAGGGCGTCCTTCATGGCCTTGATGTCGTCCTTGTCCCGGCGCTCGGCGGCGAAGCGCGCCGCCGCGGGCTCGACCACGGATCGCAGCTCAAAGAGATCTCGCACGAAGGTGACATCCGGCTCGCTGGCCGAGAAGGCCCAGGCGAGCACGGTCGGATCCAGGATGTTCCACCGGCTGCGCGGCAGCACCCTGGTGCCGGCCTTGGGGCGGCTCTCGACCAGGCCCTTCGCGGTCAGAACCTGGACGGCTTCGCGGTAGGCGCTGCGCGACACATCCAGCGCCTCGGCGTTGGCGATCTCGCCCGTGAGCTTTTCGCCGGGCGCGATCTGGCCGGAGACGATGGCCGTGCCGAGATAATGCGCGACGGCGCCGCGCAGACGCCGACCCGAGCCTCTCGTCGACTTGGGAATCGACTTGGTCTCGGGCTCTTGCGTCGGCATGCGTCAGACTCCTGGCGGCGTTCGAGGTTCTATAAGCGCAACCGGGCAAGCCTTGGCAAGTTACGAGCCCGTCAGGGCTCGAGCTGCACGACCACCACCGACTTGGCGGGAATGTCCAGATCGAGGCCCTTCGCGCCCCCCTTGGCCGAATAGGGCTTGGGAGCGACCAGGCCGGGGGCGTCGAACGTATTGAACGCGTCGACGCGGGCCGCCGTGAGGACCTGACCTTTCGCCGACATGCCCTTGCCTTCCGCCACGGTCGCGGAGATCTTCGCCGGACGCGCGGGATCGAGGTTGGTGACCGCGAGCCAGAGTTTGCCCTGGGTGTCACGGGCGGCGATCGCGTCGACCCGGGGGAGGGTAATGTCGCCTTGTCTGTAGACGCCCTTGTCTAGGCTAACCGGGACAAAGGTCGCGTCCTGGAAGGGCAGGTACATCTTGTAGACATGGTAGGTCGGGGTCAGGACCATCTTGTCCTTGTCCGTCAGGATCATTGCCTGCAGGACGTTGACCATCTGTGCGATGTTGGTCATCCGCACGCGATCGGCGTGGCGGGCGAAGATGTTCAGGTTCAGGGCCGCGACGATGGCGTCGCGGAGCGAGTTCTGCTGGACCAGGAAGCCGGGATTGGTGCCCTCCAGCGGCGCCAGCCAGACGCCCCATTCGTCTACGACCAGCGGCACCTTCTTCTCGGGGTCGTACTTGTCCATGATCGCCGAGTGCTTGGCGACCAGATCGTCCATGCCCAATGTCTCCTTCAGGAGCTTGGCGTAAGCGGTCTCGTCGAACTTGGTGCTGGAATAGGACGGCGGCCAGCCGCCCGTGGTGTAGGAGTGCAGGGACAGGCCCTCGATGTTCCAGGCCCAGTCATGCGACTTCTGGGCGGCCATCACTGCTTCGGTATAGGCGGGATCTGCCTGGTTCGGCCCGACGGCGATCCGCTGCATCGCCTCGGCGCCGGTCTGATTGGGATTGTAGTTCCGGACAAAGCGGGCGTAGCGCTTCATCTCATCGGCATAGTATTCTGGCCGCATGGCTCCGCCGCAGCTCCAGCTCTCGTTGCCGAGGCCCAGGAACTTGACCTTGTACGGCGCGGGATGCCCGTTGGCGGCGCGCTCCTTGCCGGCGGTCGTGGCCGGATCGGCGGTCATGTACTCCACCCACTCAGCCGCCTCCTGCACTGTGCCGGAACCGACATTGAGCGAGACGTAGGCCTCGCTGCCGATCTGATCGACGAAGTCCATGAATTCGTCGGCGCCGAAGGTGTTTGGCTCGACCGCGCCGCCCCAGTTGAAATTGATCGTCTTGCGGCGCGCTTCGATCGGACCGATCCCGTGACGCCAATGGTATTCGTCGGCGAAGCAGCCGCCGGGCCAGCGGACGTTCGGCACCTTGATGGCGCGAAGGGCCTCGACGACGTCCTTCCGAATGCCGCGCACATTGGGGATCGACGAGCCCTTGCCGACCCAGACGCCGCCATAGATCCCCGTTCCCAGGTGCTCGGCGAACTGGCCGAAGATGTTCCGGTCGATCTTGGCGCCGGGCGCGCCCGTCTCGATGCGCAGCGGGATCGGCGCGTCCGTCCGCGTCTGGGCCAGCGCCGGGGCGGTCAGCAGCAGGGCGACGGCGGAGGCGGCCAGCGGCCGGGTGAACCTGAACATGTCTTCTCCCTACCGCGGCGGCGAAAACCCCACGCTGACGGCGTTATTGGCTAGCGCTCTGATTGTGAAATGGCCGCACCAAAACACTAGTCCGACAAATGCAAGGGTCAAGCTGGTGGCCTGCAAACCTCACATCGGTGGCTCTCGGCGTGGCGTCCTTTCGAACGCCACGCCGAAGGCTGGCTAGAACTTGAAGCGGACACCCGCCCGATAGGTCCGACCGATAATGTCGTAGAGAGCCGGATTGGCGTAGGAGGGCGACTTGGCGGGATCGCGGTCGAAAAGGTTGTCCACCTTCACATAGCCGACGACACCCTCTCGGATGTTGTACGAGCCGCCGACGTCCACATAGAAGGCGCCAGGCATGAAGTTCTGGTCGATCGTGGGACGGTTAGGCGTCGACACGGGGCAGGTTCCCGGCGCACAGACCACATACTGGTTGCCGTAGTTGCCGTTGCTGAACCAGCGCTCCTGCAGCGTGACCGTTAAGCGCTCGTTTTCGTAGCTTTGGATCGCCAGCCATTTCCAATGCGGCGTCGAGCCCGTGTTTACGCCGGCCGTGTCGTTGGGAATGGTGCCCGGCAGGCCGGTGTCGGTAAGATACTCTTTGATATGCGTGGCGAGGGCGCGGAACGTCAGCGAACCATCCAGGCCCAGCGGCTGCTGCCAGCGATAGCTGGCCTCGATGTCGAAGCCTGAGGTTTTGATCGAGGCCAGGTTGAACGACTGGACGTTGATGTAGTTCGGACCGTTCTGGTTGTTGAGATTATAGGTGCCGCAGGTCTGTGGCAGGATATTGCGGTAGCAGTAATCGACGATCTGCGCCGCACCCAGACTGGAGACGACGTCCCGCATCTTGATCTTGTAGTAGTCGAACGAGGCGCTGAACCCGGGCAGCCACGAGGGATTGGCCAGCACGACGCCGAGTTCCGTGTTGCGCGCGACTTCCGGTGTCAGGTTCGGATTGCCGACCACGCTTTGGATCGCCACGACCGTGACGTTGCGTGTCGGATCCAGGAAGTTGGGCAGGGTGGTGGTGACTGGCGCGGCGAACAGCTCCGAGAGGTTGGGGGCGCGGACGTCTCGCGAGGTGACCCCGCGCAAACGCAGACCATCGATGGGCGTGCTCCACGTCCCGCCGACCTTCCACGTCCAGATCGTGCCCGAGGTGCTGTAGTCGGTGACGCGCGCGGCGCCGTTGATGTTGGCGCGGCCGGCCTTGTCGTTGTCGAACAAAGGCAGGTCCAGTTCCAGGAACGCTTCCTTGACGTCGTACTTGCCGCCGCCGTTCTTGTAGTTGCCCGCATACCAGTTATTGCCGAGCGTCGAGAGCACCGGGTCGGCGGGATAGGCGCCGGTGTTGGGGCTCTTTTCGGCGACACCCGCGCCATAGGCGTCGGCGCGCACCGTATAATATTCGCGGCGATACTCGGCGCCGAACGCCACCGAAAGCGGCCCGGCCCAGAGGTCGAGCGGCGTTCCAGAGAAGTTGGCGCTGGCCACGTCCTGGGTCATACGCAGGCGCTGGAATGGACCGGCCTCGGGCTGGACGTAGGCGAGGGCGGCGGCCGAGGGCGGCTTGCCGCCGATGATGTTCAGCGGCTGGCAGCCGTTGGCGCGGGCGACCGGATCGGCGCACACGATTGCGCCGTTGATCACTGTCGCCTGAATGGCCTGGTTGAAGCGCGGATTGAGAATGATGTTGTCGACGTCCACCTTGGTCCGATTGACGCCCCGCTCGTAATAAGCGTCATAGGCCCAAGGCGAACCGAGGAAATCGAAGCGTCCCTTCGCGCCGACGACCAGACGCTCCTGACGACGGTCGGTATGGACGATCGTGTTCGGCAAGACCGCGTTGCTCGTGCCGAATTGGAAGCTGGTGATCCCGGCGGTGGCGCAGGCCGCCTGCACGGACGCCGGCACGAACGGGTTTGAGCACTGCAGCGTCAGGCCGGGGCGGTTCTCACCGTTCACCGGCTGATTGTGGGTCTTGACCTGGCCCAGGTTCACCGCGGCGTAGATCTCGTTGTTCTCGGCGAAGTCGTAGCCAATCCGCCCGTAGGCCACGCGACGTTCGATCGCCGACTGCAGGGTGCGGCCGGTGTCGACATTGCCCGATAGATCGCCGCCGATGCAGAAGCCGGGATAGCAGCCGTTGACATTGCCGGCGGCGTTTTTGGCTGGAACGCCGTTCGAGCCGTACTGGAATTGAAAGGGATTGCCGCTCTGGTCGAACGCGATGCCCTGCAGGGGCCCGTTCGTGATCAGGCCGTACTTGGTGTAGTTGTAGGGCTGGGCGTAGGCGCGCATCACGTACTGCGGCGAGCCGTCGTTGGTCACGTTGCGGTTGATCATCGACGTCTGGATGAACCAATCGCGGTCACCCGCCAGGTCAAGGCCGAAATCACCGCCGCCGACGCCCTGCTCCTTGGCGTACTCGCCGCTGGCCACGACGTGCAGGCGGTCGTTCAGGAAATTGCGGCCGGCCGCCAATTGGACGAGGCCTTGTTCGTTGTCGCCATAGGTGGTGACGCCCGCCTGGACATTGCCCTTAAAGCCGGTGAAGCGCGTGTCGGTGATGAAGTTGACCACGCCGCCGACGGCGTCCGACCCATACGAGGCCGAGGCGCCGCCGTTCACCACGTCGACGCGCTTGACCAGAAGCTGTGGGAAGAGGCTGACGTCCGTGACGCCGGTATAGTAGGCGCCGACCACGCGCTGGCCGTCCAGCAGCGTTAGCGTCCGGATGGTGCCCAGGCCCCGCAGCGAGAAGGACGAGAGGCCTTGTTGGCCGCTCGAGGTGCTAAACGTGTTCGTGGTGGATCCGCTGGATCCCTGCAAGGACGGCAGTTGAACGATCGTGGCGAAGATATTCGCCTGGGCGTTGTTCTGAATCTGCGCTTCGCCGATGACGCTGGTCGGGGTCGGGGCGGTGAATCCGGTGGTCTGGATCCGCGTCCCGGTGACGACAATCTCGCTGACCACGCCATCGTCGCTCGCCGGCGTCGTCGGCTTGGTTGTCTTGGCTTGGGCGAGGGCGGGTCCTGCGGCGAGCAGCGACATGAGGGCTGCAGCACCGGCTCCCATCAAGGTAGGTCGCCGACGCCTGCCGTCACGCTCGTTGGATGTGGAATAGATAGCGGTCGTCGCATAAAGCGACGCGCACGTCGGATTCGTGCCGTTGGCGCGCATTTTCAGTCCCTCCCATGTCGCGACGTCGTTGCGCCGCTCCTTGTTGCGTCGCCGCGCCGCTTTCGCGATCTACGGTAACGTTAACATGCCGGTGGTATGCCTGCTTGGGAGGGCTGTCAATACTCCGACATATTCAAATTTGGCCGACGGAGACGACCTCACCTTGCGGCTCATCTCTGCAAAGCGGAGAACGCTGCTAGAAGGCGACGCTCGTCAGAGAACGATGTTCGGCGCCGTCGACTGCCGTTCGACGATCTCGTGGTCGAGAATATGATCCCGGCCTGGACGGCGGTCGGCTTCCAGCTTGCTGATTTCCGCGGCCAGAAGGCCCAAGGCCTCCGCCGCGAGCTTTCGCACAGGCTGGTGAACCGTCGTCAGTGGCGGCCACAGCGTCACCGCCGCCGAGGTGTCGTCGAAACCCACGACAGTAAGCTTCTGTGGCACGTCCAGGTGACGCCGATGCGCGACCGACACGACAGCGGCGGCCATGTCGTCGTTGCTGGCGAAGATGGCGGTCGGGGGCGGGCTCGTGTCAAGAAGCGTCTCGGCCGCCGACAAGCCGGATGAAAAGCTGAAGTCGCCCTGCGCCAAGGCGACAGTAACGTCTGCTGCTTCGTTCACCGCTGCGCGAAAGCCGGCGAGGCGCTCTGCGCTGGCGGCCTGGTCGGGGTTGCCGAGAATGAAGCCGAGGCGCCGATGACCAAGTGCGATAAGGCGACGCGTCATCTCGTAGGCCGCGCGCCGGTCGTCGATGCGGACGCAGATCGCATCCTCGACAGAATAGGCGCCGACCGCCGCCATCGGCAGGCCAGCCTTTTTCAACGCCTTCAGCACTGCGCCCGACTCGCCGAGCGGTGGCGCCAGGATGACTCCCCGAACGCCGGAGGCCACCAGGCTCTTGAGCTCCGCGGGGCTCGGCGCGCGGCCGCCTTCACCGCCTTTCAGCAGGATGAGACGCGCGCCTCGAATCGAGGCCTCCTCGAAAACGCCGGTCAGGAAGTCGCTCATGAAAGCGGCGCTAGGGTTGGAATAGACGACGCCAATCCGCATCTCGGCGGATGTCACCAGACTGCGCGCGGCGACGTTCGGCGTGTAGCCAAGGGCGCGGATCGCCGCGTTGACCGCCTTTCGCGTCTCAGGGCCAACGCCGACCCGATCATTGATCACGCGCGAGACAGTCATCGGCGACACGCCAGCCTCGGCCGCGACGTCGATGATCGTCGGGACGCGCACGCCATCCGGATTCTTAGCCAAGATCGTCTCTCTGCTCGTGAACTCGCCAGCCATCCTGACGGCGCTCGCTGACGCGGCCCGTCATAACCAGCGTTGCAGCCTAGGTCGATTCATGAAGCCGCGAGGCGGCCGGGAGCGTAAGGACGGCGGCCAAGTTTGGCGCTTCGCAACCCCAGATTCTCAGCCGCTCCTCGGGTGAACAACCTTCATAGCTTCGACACCTAGCGCTCGCTCAACAGCACTGGAGGCGGTAGCCGACCCCCGGTTCGGTGAGGAGTAAGGTCGGATGCGCCGGGTCGTCCTCGAGCTTCTGCCGGAGCTGCCCGACAAACACGCGGAGGTACTGGGTGTCGCCGACGTGCGCTGCGCCCCAGACGCCGACCAGCAGTTCCTTGTGGGTCAGCACCTTGCCGGGCGACATCGCCAACCGCGCCAGGAGTTCGAAGGCTTTGGGCGATAGCTTCACGACCTCGCCGGCCTTGGTCACCAGGCGCAGGTCAAGATCGACGACGATGTCGCCGAATGAGAGCGGACCCGTGGGTCTTTTCGGCGCCGAGGACTGGCGAAGCGCCACGCGAAGCCGGGCCAACAACTCGCCGACGCCAAACGGCTTTTCGACATAGTCATTGGCGCCGCGGTCCAGCGCGTCGATCTTCTCGACCTCGCGATCACGGGCCGACAGGATCAGGATAGGACCTTCGTAGAAGGCGCGGGCCTTCTCCAGGACCTCCTTGCCGTCCATGTCGGGCAGGCCGAGATCCAGCACGACGGCGTCGGGGGACCACAGGGCGATCCCGCGCAGGCCCTCCTGGCCGCTATCGGCGCGCAACGCCTCATAGCCAGCGGCGTCGAGGGCAGGGCCCAGGAATCGGTGGATCTGCGGCTCGTCGTCGATGACGAGGATACGGTGGCGAAGCGCGTTCATGCCCTCGTCATAGCAGATGGTGCGGCGTCTCGACGCCCTTGGGCAAACTGATCAGGATCCGCGTCCCCTTGCCGTCATGGATCGGGCTGGCGGCGGCGATGCGCCCGCCCAGCGCGTCGATGAAGCCCTTGGCGATCGAGAGGCCAAGACCCGCGCCCTGGCTGCGGTCGCTGGGTTCCTCCATGCGGCGGAACTTGTCGAAGACGCGCTCCAGCTGGGCGGGCGGGATGCCGCGCCCTTCGTCCTCGATGCTGATCACCAGGTTGGAGCGGTCCTCGTACGCCGCCATCTCAATGCGAGCCTCGGGCGGGCTGTAAGCGATGGCGTTCTCTAGCACATTGACCACCACCTGTTCCAGCAAGCTGGCGTCGGCCTGGACCAGCGACAGCTCGCGGGGGAAGTCACGCGTGAGGTCGCGGCCGCCCAGACGACGGGAGACGCGATCGGCGGCGGCGTTGAGGACGTCGCGGACATCGACCCAGTCGGTGCGCAACCGCAGGGCGCCGCCCTCGACACGGGTCATGTCCAACAGATTGGCGACGTAACGATTCAGCCTCTCAGCCTCTTCGCGGATGCTGACGACGAGATCCTCGCGGACGGGCTTGGTCAGCTTGTCGCCGTAATCAATCAGCGTAGTCGAGGCGCCCAGCACGGTCGACAGCGGCGTCCGCAGATCGTGGCTGACCGAGTTCATCAGCGCCGAGCGGAAGCGGTCGGCGCGGCGCAGGGTCTCGGTCTCGACCGCCTCGGACGCCAGTTGCGAGCGCTCCAGCGCCACGGCGCCCTGTTCCAGTAAGGCGAGCACCAGCCGCTCGTGGTCCGAGCCCGGCGGCGCAGCCCCGGCCTCGACACCGGCCACGCCTGTCCGCGCGCGCACCCCCTCCATCGGCCAGAAGGTCCAGCGCGCCTGGGGCAGGGTGCCGGTGCCGAAGCCGGCGGGCTCGCCCTTCTCCCAGGCCCAGCGGGCGGCGGCCATCTGGGCGGCGTCGAGGGGCTCCAGGCTGGGCGAGCCGAAAGCTGGCGCGATCTCCTCGCCCTCCGGCAACAGTACGAGCGACCGCCCGCCGGCGGCGGCCGAAATCTGCTCGGCTAAGGCGCGGGCGACGGCGTCTCGTCCGGTCGCGGCCGACAGGGTGCGGCTGGCGGCTAACAGGGTCGTCACCGCGGCGGCGCGGCGCTGCGAGCCCAGCGCCTGGTCGCGCACCCGACCCGCCAGGCCGCCCGAGGCCAGGGCGACGGCCCAGAAGACGATCAGGGTGATGAAGTCCGTTGGAGAGCCGACCACCAGGCTGTAGCGAGGCTCAAGGAACAGGTAATTGTAGACGATGAAGGCGACCGTCGCTGCCGCCAAGGCCGGACGAAGGCCATGGAGCACGCCGGCGGCTAGCACCGCGGCCAGGAAGATCATCCCCAGGTCGACGCGGTCGAAGGTGACGTCGAGGCCCCAGGCCGCCAGGGTGGCGGCGGCGATGAACAGCGCCCCGACCGCATAGCCCTGCCAGCGCCCCAGCCCAAACGCCCTCTGCGGCTTGGCTTCCCGCTCGTGCGCAGCCTCCGTCACGACATGAACCGCCACGCCGCGCGCCTCTCGCAGCAGGGCGGTGGCCAGGGAGCGCCCCAGGAACTCCCGCCAGCGGCTCTCGACCGACTTGCCGATCACGATCTGGGTGACGTTGTGGCGGCGGGCGTAGGCCATCACCGTGTCGACGATATCGCGGCCGCTGAGGGCCACCGTCACGCCGCCCAGTTGCTCGGCCAGGCGGTAGGCTTCGCGCAACCGCGCCGTATCGCCGTCCTCGGCCAGCGGCCGGTCGGTCCGCTCGACGTGGGCGACGATCCAGGGGGCGTCCATCATCATGTCCGAGAGCCGTCGGCCCGCCCGCACCAAGGTGGCGGCCATGGCGTCCCCGCTGACCAGGACCAGGATCCGCTCGCCCGCCGCCCATGGGCCCTCTACGCCCTTCTCGCGCATGGTGGCGACCAGCTGGTCGTCCACCGTTTGGGCGGCGCGGCGCAGGGCCAGCTCGCGCAGCGCCGTGAGGTTCTCGACCTTGAAGAAGTTGTCCGCCGCCAGCCTGGCCGTCTCGGGGACATAGACCTTGCCGGCCGCCATCCGCTCGCGCAGCTCGCCGGGCGTAATGTCGACCAGCTCGATGTCGTCGGCGCGGGACAGGGCGCTGTCGGGCACGGTCTCGCGCTGGCGGACCCCGGTGATGCGCTGAACGACGTCGACCAGGCTCTCCAGGTGCTGGACGTTCAGGGTCGTCCAGACGTCCACGCCGGCGGCGAGGAGTTCCTCGACGTCCTGCCAGCGCTTGGGATGGCGCGAGCCGATGGCGTTGGAGTGGGCGTATTCGTCGACCAGCAGGATCTTGGGCTTGCGCGCCAAGGCCGCGTCGATGTCGAACTCCATTTGGACGCGGCCGCGGTGCTCGATCGGCTTGCGGGGCAGGACCTCCATGCCGCGCAGCAGGCTTTCCGTTTCGCGACGGCCGTGGGTCTCGACCACGCCGATCAGGACGTCCGCGCCCTCGGCCTTCCGGCGGCGGGCGGCGCGTAGCATCTCGTAGGTCTTGCCCACGCCCGGCGCCATGCCCAGAAACACCTTGAGCCGCCCCCGGCGCGCCTTGTTGGCGGCGGCCAGGAGCGCCTCGGGGTCCGGGCGTTTTGGTTCGTCCGCCGGCACTAGCCGCCTTTCGGATAGCGAGCGTCGAGCGCTCTGTTCAGCGCCAGGACATTGACGCGCGGCTGGCCGATGAAGCCCAACAGGGGGCGCTGGACCTGACCCGCGATCAGAGCCTCGATCTCGGTCGCCGGCGCGCCCCGCGCCTTGGCGATGCGCGGCGCCTGGAAGCGGGCGTTGGCCGGCGAGATGTCCGGATCCAGGCCCGAGGCCGAGGTGGTGACGGCGTCGGCGGGGATGACCGCGCCGGGGTTCTCGGCTCGCAGAGCGGCCGCGTCGTTCTTTTCCCGCGCGATCAGCTTGTCGTTCAGCGGGCCCATGTTGGAGCCGCTGGACGCCGTGGCGTCGTAGCCGTTCCCCGCCGCCGAGGGCCGTCCGTAGAAGTATTCCGGCTTGGCGAAGGCCTGACCGATCAGGGCCGAGCCGATGACCTTGCCGCCCGCGTCGCGGACCAGGCTGCCGTTGGCCTGGGTCGGGAACGCCGCCTGAGCGACGCCCGTGACGGCAAGCGGATAGGCCAGGCCCAGCAGGGCGGTGAACAGACCCATCGAAGCCAGGGCCGGGCGAAGATGCGAAAGCATGACGGATGTGTCTCCGAGGACTCGTGTTTACGCCAGACCCAGGGTCGAGACCACGAGGTCGATCAGCTTGATGCCGACGAACGGCGCGATCAGGCCGCCAAGGCCATAGACGGTCAGGTTGCGCGACAGCAGCTTGCCGGCGCCGACGGCGCGGTACTTCACGCCCTTCAGGGCCAGCGGGATCAGGGCGACGATCACCAGGGCGTTGAAGATCACCGCCGACAGGATGGCGCTCTGCGGGCTGTGCAGCTTCATCACGTTCAGCGCACCAAGCGCCGGCAGCGAGACCACGAACATCGCCGGGATGATGGCGAAGTACTTGGCCACGTCGTTGGCGATCGAGAAGGTCGTCAGGGCGCCGCGGGTGATCAGCATCTGCTTGCCGACCTCGACGATCTCTATGACCTTGGTCGGGTCGCTGTCGAGATCGACCATGTTGCCGGCCTCGCGCGCGGCCTGGGCGCCGGTCTGCATAGCGACGCCGACGTCGGCCTGGGCGAGGGCGGGGGCGTCGTTGGCCCCGTCGCCGCACATGGCCACTAGGCGACCCTTGCCCTGTTCCTCGCGGATCAGCCGCAGCTTGTCCTCGGGCGTGGCCTCGGCCAGGAAGTCGTCGACCCCGGCTTCCGAGGCGATGGCGGCTGCGGTAACCGGATTGTCGCCGGTGATCATCACCGTCCGCAGGCCCATGCGGCGGAGGTCGGCGAAGCGCTCCTTCACGCCGGGCTTAACGACGTCCTTCAGGTGGATGACGCCCACCAGGACGCCGTCCTCGCTGACGGCCAGCGGCGTGCCGCCCGAGCGGGCGATGCGGTCGACGGCGCCGGTCATTTCGGCCGGGATGCTCTTGGGCTCCAGCGCCAGCGAGCGATAGACGGCGTCGACCGCCCCCTTGCGCCAGCTACGCCCGTCGTGATCCAGGCCCGACTGGCGGGTCTGGGCGGTGAACGGGATCGAGGTCGCGCCTTCCGGCGGCTCGACGGTCAGGCCGGCGTTGCGCGCCAGCTCGACGATCGAGCGACCTTCAGGGGTTTCGTCGGCCAGCGAGGCCATCAGCGCCGCTTTCATCGCGGCGTCGGGACGCACGCCCGGGGCCGGGATCACCTCGGTGGCCATGCGGTTGCCGAAGGTGATGGTGCCAGTCTTGTCCAGCAGCAGGGTGTCGACGTCGCCCGCCGCCTCCACCGCCCGGCCGGAGGTGGCTAGGACATTGACCTTCAGCAAGCGGTCCATGCCGGCGATGCCGACGGCGGACAGGAGCCCGCCGATGGTCGTCGGTATGAGCGTGATGAACAGCGCGCCCAGCACGAGCGGATCCAGAGCTACGCCCGAGAACTTGCCCAGGCCCAGCAGGGTCACGACCGCGATCAGGAAGATCAGGGTCAGGCCCGCCAGCAGCACGGCCAGGGCGATCTCGTTCGGCGTCTTGCGGCGATCCGCGCCCTCGACCATCGCAATCATGCGATCGAGGAAGGTCGAGCCCGCCTCGGCCGTCACGCGCACCTTGATCCAGTCGGAGACCACCGTGGTGCCGCCGGTGACGGCCGAGCGGTCACCGCCGCTTTCGCGGATCACCGGCGCGCTCTCGCCGGTGATGGCCGCCTCGTTGACGCTGGCCATGCCCTCGATGATCTCGCCGTCGGTCGGGATGACGTCGCCGGCCTCGACGAGGATCACCTCGCCGACGCCGAGCTTGTGAGCGGGGGTCGGGATCCAGGTCCCAGTCTTGGGATCGACGAGCAGCTTGGCCTTGGTGGTCACGCGGGTGGCGCGCAGGCTGTCGGCCGCCGCCTTGCCGCGCCCTTCGGCGACGCTTTCGGCGAGGTTGGCGAACAGCACCGTGGCCCAGAGCCAGACGGCGATCTGGATGGCGAAGCCCGCCGCCTGGTGGGTCGCCACCGCCGCAACCGCCGAGACCGTCGACAGCAGGGCCACCAGCCAGGTGGCGAAGATCACCGGATTGCCGGTCAGCTTGCGCGGATCGAGCTTGAGGAAGGCCTCCTTGGCCGCGCGGGCCAGGACCGCGCCGGAGAGGCCGCCGGCCAGGGCGCGTCGTCCCTGATCGGCATGGATATCGACGGATGTCATGGGATCACCACTCAGCGGAGGGCGGCGACCGCGTCGAGCGCTTGGAAGTGCTCGACGATCGGTCCCAGCGCCATCGCGGGGAAGAATTGCAGGCCGCCCAGGATCAGGATCACCCCGATCAGGAGGCCGATGAAAAGACCGCCGTCAGTCGGCAGGGTGCCAGCCGTCGGCGCGAGCTTGGGCTTGGCGGCTAGGCTGCCGGCGATCGCGAGCACCGCGACGATCGGGAGAAAGCGTCCCAGCGCCATGGCGATCCCGAGCGTCACGTCCCACCAGGGGGCGTTGGCGGTCAGGCCGGCGAAGGCCGAACCGTTATTGGCCGTGCCCGAGACATAGGCGTAGAGGATCTCCGACAGGCCGTGCGGCCCGCTGTGCATCAAGCCCTTCAAGGCCTCGGGCAGCACGGCGGCGATCCCGGAGAAGCCCAGCATCGATAGTGGGATGATCACCACCGCGAGGATCGAGAACTGGATCTCGCGCGCCTCGACCTTCTTGCCCAGATACTCGGGCGTGCGGCCGACCATCAGGCCGGCGACGAACACCGACAGCAGGGCCATGACGACCATGATGGCGACGCCCGAGCCGATGCCGCCGGGCAGGATTTCGCCCAGCTGCATCAGGAACATGGCGATCCCGCCGCCCAGGGGCATCAGGCTGGAATGCATGCCGTTGACCGAGCCGTTCGATGCCCCGGTGGTCATGGCTACCCAGGCGGCCGTGGCAGGCGCGCCGAAGCGAACCTCCTTGCCCTCCATGTTCACCGACGCGTCGACCTTGGCGGCGACCTGGGCCGGCGGGGCCTGGGTTTCGGTGGCGTAGACGCCCGCGGCCCCGGCGAATAGCAGCACGAAGGCGGCGATCACCAGGGCGCGCACGTCCTTCTTGGCCAGCACCATGCGGCCGAAGGCGAAGAACGCCGCCCAGCCCAGGGTGTTGATCGAGACCGCCGTGATCAGGTTAGTCAGCGGGGTCGGGTTCTCGAACGGATGGGCCGAGTTGGCGTTGAAGATCCCGCCGCCGTTGATGCCCAGCATCTTGATGGCCTCTTGGCTGGCCACGGCGTAGAGCGAGATTTTCTGATCGGCGCCCTCCAGCGTGTGAGCGGTGACGCCGGCGGCCAGGGTCTGGGGCAGTCCCAGGGCGACCAGCAGGATCGCCACCACGAAGGACAGCGGCAGCAGCAGGTAAAGCGTCGTCCGGACCAGATCGCCCCAAAAATTGCCGACGCCCTCGCCGCGATTGGCGACGAACGCCCGGGCCAAAGCCGCCGCGACCGTCGCGCCGGTGGCGGCCGAGACGAAGTTCTGCACCGTCAGCACCAGCATCTGGCTGAGCGTCGACATCGTGCTCTCGCCCGCATAGCTCTGCCAGTTGGTGTTGGTGACGAAGCTGATCGCCGTGTTGAACGACAGGTGACCCGAGAGGCCTGGAAAGCCCTGCGGGTTCAGTGGCAGCACGCCCTGCAGGCGCAGCACCGCATAGATGAAGACGAAGCCGACCAGGTTGAAGGCCAGCAGGGCCAGGGCGTAGGCGTGCCAGCTCTGGCTCTTGGTCGGGTCAACGCCGCAGGCCTTGTAGAACAGGCCCTCGACGGGCCGCATCACGGGGTCGAGGAAGGTCTTTTCGCCGTTCCAGACGCGCGACAGAAAAACGCCCAGCGGCCAGCCGATGGCGACCGCCAGGCTCAGGGTCAGGGCGATCTCAGCCCATCCTTGCCAGGTCATGGATAAGGTCCGTCAGAACTTGTCGGGCCGCAGCATCGCCGCGACCATGTAGCCGGCGATCACGATCGCGCCGGCGCCCCACAGCATGTTCACGAGCATCGTCAGACGCGCCTCAACGCGGCGACGAACGCGCGGAACAGGGCGAACAGGCCAAACGCCAGCGCCCCGTACAGAAGATCAGCCATGACGGCCTCCTTTGGTGTCGGAGACCAGGGACCACGAAGCCGCGTAAAGGCTCCATGCGAAAGCCACGGTCGCGCATAAAGGCGGCGTAAAGACGGACCGGCCGGCGGCGTTACGACGCGGGTTTGGGGCGGTAGCGATCGATCTCGATGCCGTGGCGGCGCAGCTTGTCGTAGAAGGTTTTGCGCGGTGTCTGCAGCAAGGCCATGGCGATGCGGGCGTCGCCCTCGCAGGCGGTCAGCGTCTCGCGGATGACCATCGCTTCATAGCGAGCCATCCTTTCGGCGAGCCCCTCCGCGACGCCTCGACCGACGTCCTCGACAAGCACTGCGGACGGCAAACCCAGCGCCACGCGTTCGGCGTAGTGGACAAGCTCGCGAACATTCCCAGGCCAGTCGTGGCCGAGCAGATGGTCGCGGACCACGGCGGTAAGCCGGGGCGTCGGCCGCCTTAGCCGGGCCGAAGCCTCGGCCAGGAAGTAGCCGAACAGCGACGGCACGTCCTCCCGCCGCTCCCGCAGTGGCGGCACCACCAGCGTCACCACGTTCAGTCGGTAGTAGAGGTCGGCGCGAAAGGCGCCGGCGCGCACCGCCTCGGCGAGGTCGACCTTGCTGGCGGCGATGATCCGTAGGTCAAGATGGCGAGGTTCAGCCGCCCCCACGGGCCAGATCTCGCGTTCCTCCACAAGGTTCAGCAGCTTGGCTTGCATGGCGGGCGACAAGCCATCGATCTCGTCAAGGAAGAGCACGCCCCGGTCGGCGCGCTCGATGCGACCGATGCTGGGGCGAAGATTGGCGGCGCCGCTGGCGGCGCCGAACAGCTCGGTCTCGAACACCGCTTCAGGCAGCGCTGCGCAGTTGATCGTGATCATAGCGCGGTTGCGACGCGATCCTCCGCGGTGAAGCGCCTGGGCGACGAGCCCCTTGCCGACGCCGGTCTCGCCTTGGATCAGGACGTCCACCTCCGTCTCGGCGAGTTGGGCGATGGTCGCTCTTAGACGCTGCATGACCGGCGTGTCGCCGAGGACAAAGGCGCCGCCCGCGCCTTGAGCAGCGGCTTCCAGGCGCCGGTTGTCCAGAACCAGGCTGCGCTTCTCGAGGGCCCGAGACAGCGCCGCGGCCAGCCGCTCCATCGGGAAGGGCTTGGAGACGAAATCATAGACTCCGTCCTGCAAGGCGGCGACAGCCATGGCCACGTCGCCGTGGCCGGTGATCAGCAGCATGGGGATGTCTGGATCGATCGCCTGCACCCGCTCGAACAGCGCCAGGCCGTCCATGCCGGGCATGCGCACGTCCGAAACCACCACGCCTTCGAAATCGCGCGAAACCGCCTTCAGCGCCGCCGGTCCATTGTCGAAGGTAGCGACGTCAAACCCACGCAGGGTCAGGCCCTGCGAGACCGCCATCCGAAGCGCTTCGTCGTCGTCGACGAGCAGGATTCTGCCGACACGGGACATCAAGCGGGCGCCTTGCGCAGGGTCAGGACAAAGGTCGCACCCTGGCCGGGCGTGGAGGCGGCTGAGAGGCGCCCGCCAAAGTCGGCGGCGATGTCGTGGGCGATGACGAGGCCAAGGCCGAGGCCGCGTGGCTTGGTGGTCAGGAAGGGCGTGAACAGCGCGCGCTCGACCTCCGGCGCCAGGCCGGGGCCATTGTCGCTCACGGCGATCTCGACGGTGTCGCCAAGGTCCCGCACGGTGATCGAAACGGCGCCGTCGGCGCGGCGCTCCACCGCCTCGAAGGCGTTCTGCAGAAGATTGACCAGAACCTGTTCCAAGCGCACCCGCTCGCCGAGTACGCGGAGTCCCGCAGCCTCGCCCTGACGTGTCAGGCGAGCCTCCTGGCGTCGAGAGCGGCTTGCCGTCAGCAGCACCGAGCCGTCGATCACCTCGCTGACCAGGGTCGGCTCCACCCGGCCGTCGGCCTTGCGCGAGAAGGCCCGCAGTTCGTCAGTTATCCGACCGATCCTTTCGGTCATGGCTACGATGGCAGATAAGGTGTCGCCGGCGGCTTCGGCTCGGCCGCGCGAGATCAGCAGAAGGCCATTGTCGGCGTTCGCCCTAATCGCCGCCACCGGCTGATTGATCTCGTGCGCCACCCCGGCGGCGATTTGGCCGAGGGAGGCCAGCTTGTTGGCCTGAACCAGATCAGCCTGCAGCGAACGCAGACGGGTCTCCGTCCGTTGACGCTCGTCAACCTCATGGGATAGGGCGCGGTTGGCTTCCGTCAGTTCGGCGGTGCGCGCCTCGACCCGTCGCTCCAACTCAAGGCGCGCCTCGCGATCGCGCAGAGCCATTTGCAGCATGCGCCGTCGGCGCAACGAGAGCCACACCAGTCCCGCGCTAAGCAGGGTCCACACGAGGATGGTGATCCAGCGCGCAGCGGTTGCGGCCTGTTCGGCGGGGCGCGTGGTGCTCAGGAGGTGCAAGGTCCAGCCGGGCGCGACCTCGGGCAGGCGCGTCTCAATCTGGGGATCGGCGTGCGGCGCGTCTGTCCGGGCCACGCCGCCAGCGGTCGCGCGCAAGGGAAGGGCCGCAAATGTCGCCGCGCCGTACTGGCCTTCGGACCGTAGGAGCTCACGCTTCGCGCGCGGCAAGGGTTCGCGCGCCCTAAACCGCCATGCAGGCTGGCTGGTGATCAGCACAAGGCCGTCGCGGTCGACGACGAAAGCGGGTTCGCCGATCGCTCGCCAGGCCGCCTCGACACCGTCGAACTCCAGCTTGACGACGACGACGCCGAGCGGCCCCGCGGGCCCATCCACCCGACGAGCCAGATAGAGGCCGGGCTTGCGGCTGACCGTGCCGAGGGCGAACTGCTCGGCGTAGCCTTGACGCAGAGCCTCGACGAAATAGGGACGGAACCCATAGTTGGAGCCTACGAAACTGGTTGGCCGTCGCCAGTTGCTGGCGGCGGCGGTCACGCCGTCGGCGCCGATGACATAGACCGTGGCGGCGCGCGTCTGTGTTCCTAACGCCTCCAGCTTGCGAGACAGGACGGCTAGCCGCGCGGGTGAGTTGCTGATTAGCGCGGCCTTCAGGTCGGCGTCGTCGGCCAGGACCAGGGGCAGGGCCCGCTGCTTGTCCAATTCGCTGCGAAGAACCGCCGCATGCAGGGCCGCGGAGGCGTTGGCCCGGATCCGTAGGCCGGCCATCGCCCGCTGCTCGATCAGCGCGCCGACCGACAACGCCAGCAAAGCGCCTATGACCGCAGCCGCCGCCACGAACCCCGCCAGTCGCAGACGGGAAACGGCGAGCGGCGCGGCGACTAGGTCGGAACCTGCTGTGTCAGCTTGTGTCATATTCCACACAGCTTTGATGATTTCGCGGCGGATTATGACACGGCTAGCGGCGATCTAGCCAGCCTCTTTTCACAGATCCCCTTTTTTTTCATGAAGTTATAGGCTGCCACACGGTGCGAAGGCGCTGAGCGGGCTTCTGCTTCACAGTCTGTTCAAGCGCCCAAACCGCAAGGGCGTATGAGGAAGCAAGCAGGAGCCCAGCATCATGATCCCGCAAACACCGTCCGCATCACCGCCGCGCCCGGCGCCTTGGTACACGCACCTTTACGTTCAAGTGCTGATCGCGATCACCCTGGGGGCGCTGATCGGTCACTTCCAACCCGAGTTCGGCGAGAGCCTGAAGCCGCTGGGCGACGCCTTCATCAAGCTCGTGAAGATGGTCATCGCGCCGGTGATCTTCCTGACTGTCGTCACCGGCATCGCCGGCATGCGTGACCTTGGTAAGTTCGGGCGCGTGGTGCTGAAGGCGTTCACCTACTTCCTGACCTTCTCCACCTTGGCCCTGGTGCTGGGCATGGTGGTGGCCAACCTGGTGCATCCCGGGGCCGGCATGAATATAGACCCAGCCACGCTGCACAGCGAGAAGGTCGCCACCTACGCCGCCAAGGCGCACGAGACGACCATCGTCGGCTTCCTCAGCAACATCATTCCGGCAACCGTCACGGGCGCCTTCGCCGACGGTGACATTCTGCAGGTGCTGTTCTTCTCCATTCTGTTCGGCGTCTCTCTGGCGCTGGTCGGGGACAAGGGGCAGCCGGTGGTCGATCTCCTGGAGTCGATCGCTCACGCCTTCTTCCGCCTGGTCGGCATCCTGATGAAGGCCGCTCCGATCGGGGCGTTTGGCGCCTTCGCCTTCACCATCGGCAAGTACGGTATCGGCTCGGTGGTGAACCTGGCGGCCCTGGTCGGGACCTTCTACGCGACGTCGCTGGTCTTCGTGCTGGTGGTGCTGGGCGCGGTGGCCCGCTTCAACGGTTTCTCGATCCTCAAGCTGATCCGCTACCTGAAGAGCGAGTTGCTTCTGGTGCTGGGCACCAGTTCTTCGGAGTCGGCCCTGCCCAGCTTGATCGACAAGCTTGAGCGCGCCGGGTGCGCCAAGCCGGTCGTGGGCTTGGTCGTGCCGACCGGCTATTCGTTCAATCTCGACGGCACCAACATCTACATGACCCTGGCGGCGCTCTTCATCGCTCAGGCGACCGGCGTACACCTGTCGCTGGGCGACCAGCTGCTGCTGCTGGGCGTGGCCATGCTGTCGTCCAAGGGCGCGGCCGGTGTGACGGGCGCTGGCTTCATCACCCTGGCCGCCACCCTGTCGGTGGTGCCTTCGGTGCCGGTCGCCGGCATGGCGCTGATCCTCGGCGTCGACCGCTTCATGAGCGAGTGCCGGGCCTTGACCAACTTCATCGGCAACGCCGTCGCCACCATCGTGGTCAGCCGTTGGGAAAAGGCGCTCGACAAGGGGGCGCTCGATGCGGCCCTGGCCGGACATCCGGCTGCATCTGATGTCGAGCCGGTTCCTGTCGCCGCCGAGTAGCGACGATCCTTCGCGGCGGCGCCTGTGAAACACGGCGCCGCCAATATCGACCTTCCTTTGCGCGTCACGAGATAGCGCGGAGACCCCACATGCGCATGCTTTTCACCACCACGGCGCTCATCGCCGCTGGCTGCTCCGGCGCGGCGAGCGCGCAGGACGCCGATTTGGCCGCACTCAAGGCGCAAATCCAGGCACTGCAGGCCAGGCTCGATCTTCTGGAGCGGCAGGCCACTGTCCCGGTCACGCCCGGCGCGCCGGTCAAGACCCTGCCTTCAGCCCCGGCCACCCAGCCCAAGCCCGCGGAACCCATTCGCTGGGAAAATTCGCCGCGCTTCACCGATGCTTCGGGTTCGACCTTCAAGCTGCGTGGGCGCATCCTGCTGGACGCCGTCGATGCGGTATCCCAACGCGACGGCGTTCCCGACTATCACGCTCGCCAGTTCAGGGCGCGACAGCTGTACCTCGGCGTCGAGGGGCAGACTGGACGATGGGGCTATCGCCTCGAGGGCGGCGCCGTGAACGGCGGTGGCTGGAGCTGGGATGACGCTATCCTTGAGTACAAGCTCGACCCTCGCACTTCGATTTTGGTGGGTAACCAGAAGGCCGCCTCGCTGGAGGCGCTGACCTCGTTCAAGTCGATCACCTTCATGGAGCGTGGCGCCTACGGCGATGTGATCGACGCCGGCTATGTGCTGGCGCTGGAGGCCGTCCGCACCGGCCCGAACTGGTCTGTCTGGGCTGCTCTGCAGGGCGACACTGTCAACAAGACCGACGCGGCTGGCGGCTATGATCCAAACCAGGCCGTGGAGCGTCTGGGCGCGACGGTGCGCGCGACCTGGTCGCCGCAGCTGTCTGAGGCCGACCGCCTGCATCTGGGCGCTTGGCTACGCCGGCGCGATCGGGGCGGGGAGACCGGCTTTACCTACACGGCCGCCGCCAACACCGCCTTCAGGCCTCAGACCTCGTCCGGGGCGACGCTCTTTTCGACCGGTGCGGTCGGCGATGGCGACACGACTGTGGGCGTCGAGCTCGCCTGGGTTCATCGGGCTGTATCGCTGCAAGGCGAGGCGGCGCGGATCAAGGTCGACCGCATCGCCCCAACCCTCAATCCGACGCTTGGCGGACCCGATTTCAATATCGCCACCGCGTACGTCGCCGGTAGCTGGTTCGCGACTGGCGAGACGAGGCCCTACAATCCCAATGGTTCGTTCGGCAGGATCAAGGTGGCGCATCCCCTCGACAAGGGCGGCTTCGGGGCTCTCGAATTGGCGGCGCGCTACGACTACGCCGATTTCAGTCACATGTCGGCCAATGGCTTGGTGCGCCCCGCCTCGCAGACGGGCCTGGCCACGGCCGGAACCTACGAGTCCGTCACGCTTGGCGCCAATTGGTACCCCTATAGCTATGTCCGACTGACCGGAAATCTGACCCGCGCCAGGATCGATAACCGGCCCATCAACGGCGTTGAACTGGACGCCGATGTCACGGTGGCTCAGGCGCGAGTTCAGGTCGAGTTCTAGCGATCGCCCCAAAGTATCCCCAGGCGGGCGGGCAAAGACCCGTCCCCTAACGGGCGCGCCCACACCGCGATCAAGCAACGCGCCTAACGGCGACTAACCTCCCGCGGCGACGGAACAACCCTAGACAAGCAGCGCGGCGAGGGCCTCGGCGTGATCTGTTGCCGGGCGCGCTGAGGCCTGGCCGGCGCGTCGGCGGATCGAGGAGGCCACCTCGTCCCGCCTCCGCCGGAGGCGAGCAGCTAGCAGAGGATTCCAATGGACTTGAAAGATAAGGCCACGTTCATCACGGGCGCCGCCAGTGGCATCGGCAAGGAGATCGCCCGCCACTTCGTCCTTGAGGGCGCGAAGGTCGCTATCGCCGATCTCAACATCGAGGCCGCACGCGCGACGGCCGACGAGCTCGACCCTAGCGGCGCCTCGCCCCTGGCTGTGAAGATGGACGGCACGGACGAGAGCGAGGTCGACGCTGGCGCCGTTCCGGCATGTCCGCTAACGCGGCGACAGAATTTGACCCAGTCGGTCCTCGGTCTTCGCGATGCGCTCGAGGGCAGGATACCTCGAGCCCAGGTGGTAAGGGACCCTGACCTCGCGCACATGGTCGTCGGCCTTGACGCTCAGAGTGATGGGCGGCGCGCCAGGCTTGGCCGCGGCGATGATCGCCGTCTTCAAGGCGCCAGGAGAATAGGGCTTTCCCGCCACCTTGACGATCCGGGCGCCGGCGGTGACGCCGGCCTGGAAGAGGGGGCCGTTCCAGAGCGTCTCCTTGACCGCGCCGTCCCAGCCGATCTCCGCACCAAGCGAGAAGGTGAGCAGGCTGGCCTCGGCGTCCTTTTCATACGCGACGACATAGGCCGAAGGTTGCGCGTCGAACCCCAAGCTCCAGCCCGAACGGGTCAAACCGTCGAGCGGCGCATGATCGTGGGCGTCGAGCCGGGCGTTGAGAAAGCTGGCCCAGTCGTAGGGGGCGACCGCGTCCAGGGCCGACACGACATTTTCGAAGTTATAGGTCGAGACCTTCATGTCGCCGTCGTCCACACCGAAAAAGGCGCGGGCGAAGTCGTCCAGCGACCTGGCGCCGTGGGTGCGTTCGCGGATCAGGGTGTCGACGTCCAGCCACAGCAGCTGGCCTTCTTCGTAATAGTCGAGCGACCGCAGCCAACTGGTGGAGCCCGTGCCGCCGGCCGAGTTCATGATGTAGGCGTTCGTCGTGTCTCGCAGGCTTCGCCAGCCACGTCCTGGCGTCGCCTGGGCGTTCGCCGCGATGAGCGCCAGGCGCTGGCGCATCTGGGCGGGTGAGTAGAGGCCCGAGCGTGTCGCCAGCGTGTCGCCATAGTACTCAGTCAGGCCCTCGTAGACCCACAGCAGGCTGTTGCGCATCGGGGTCGTATAGTCCGGCGTCCAGAGGTCGTCCGGTCGGCGATGCTTCCCGTTCCAGGCGTGCACATACTCGTGGGCGAGGATATCCCGGCCACTGAAGGCAGTATCCCAGTCGGTGAAATAGCCGGCGGAATTGTAGCCGTTCTCGCTCGACCTCTGATGCTCGGCCCCCAGATAGCCGACCGTGGGGTTCAGGCTCAGCAGGAAGTCGTAGTGGTCGAAATTCCGCGCGCCGCCGAACAGCCTGTCGGCCTGCTGCACGAGGCGCCGATGGATCGCCACCTGGGTCGTTGTCGCCTTAAGGTCCTTGGGATCGTCCGCGAACACGTTCAACCGCACAGGACGCGCTGATCCGGGGTCGAGGTCGAAACTGGCCTTGTGACGCCCGACATAGACCGGCGAGTCCATGAGGGTTTCGAAGCTGGTGATGGCGAACCGCGTGGTCGCGCCCGTGGTCTCCGCGCCGTCCAGCGCAGTGGCGAGGCTCCACTTCGCCGGGACGGTGAGGGTCGGGCGGACGCGAATGCGGCTTACCTCGTAACCTGCCGGATAGAGGGCGACGGCGGTCCATTTCAGCAAGACCAGGTTCGGCGTCACCGCGATCCGAACAGGTCCGCCGGGCTGGGCGGTGGGTTGCTCCAGCCGGACGGTTAGAGACTTCACGCCGGGCGGGACGTGCACGTGGAAGGCGGTCATCTCGACCGGATCGCGCCGCCAGTCCAGCCGCCGACCGTCTTCGGTGGTGATCGTGAAGCCGCTCATCAGCACGATCTGGGCGCTGGGAGAGTGTTCGCCCGGGATCCATTTGGGCAGAGACAGCACCAGCGGGCCGGGCTGCACGGGGAGAATCTCGGTGACGCGGAACACCTTGCGCGTCGTGTCGCTGACATCGACCTTCAGGTCGATCACGCCCGGATAGTCTACGGCCCGCGCCGCCGGGATCGGCGGTGTGGGCGGGGCGGGCTTGGGGTCGGCTAGGGCTGGCGCGCCCGCTAGCGCGAGGCACGCGGCCAATAGCAGACTGGGCGTCATGCGGTCTCCTTGAACGACGTGGCGGAGCGGTCACGGGCATGACCGCTCCAGGCAGGGCGTCACAGGCCGGCGGCGCCGCCGATCTTGCGGGTCAGCTGTAGGTAGTAGCTGCGCCCCGTCGAGGAGAACCAGGAGGTGTCGTAGTACGGATAACCCGAGTAGGTCGGGTCACGGGGCGGGTTCTTGTCGAGCAGGTTGTCGACGGCCAGGCTCACGCGGGTGCGGTCGTTGATCTCGTACTGGACCGTGGCGTTGACCATGTAGGTCGCCTTGGTCCAGCCGTCCTCGTTGTAATTGGCGATGCGGTCCAGGCGCTCGCCGTGGAGGCCCACGCTCAGGCCGTCCAGTCGCCAGTTGATGGCCGCGCTGCTCTTGGTGCGGGGAATGACGTAGCCGCTGTCGTAGGCCAGCTGGTTCTCGATCGGATCTCCAGGATACTGGCGGCTCGTGTGGTTATGGACCCAGGTGTGCGCGATGCTGAAGTCGAACGTTCCCAGCGCGCTCGTGGGCCAACGGTAGTGTGCCGCGACGTCGACGCCGGTTGTCCGCTCCGTGGCGACGTTGATCGGATTGATCGTGACGGTGGTGATCCCGCCAGGATTGATCGCGGCGGTCAGCGGGTTGCGCTTCACGCGCGACAGGGCGTCGACGCAGGTCGGCGAGGTGATGCTGACGGCTGTCCCGGCGGAGGTCTTGCCGATCCGGCAGTCGGCCTCCTGGCGCAGGACGCTGTCCAGGCTCATGTCGAGCACCGCGTTGTCCAGTTGGACGCGGAAGTAGTCGACCGAGATGTCGAAGTTGCGGACCGGCGACCACACCGCGCCGTAGTTGAAGGACTTGGAGGTTTCCGGCTTCAGGTCGGCGTTGCCTAGGCGGACCTTGACCAGGCCCTCGTCTGCGTAGCTGCAGTCTCCGATATCCTCGCCGGGCTCTTCAGTACGGCAGCGGTAGTAATCGGTGCCCGACGGGTGGCTGATGCCTTCCTTCGCGAAGACATAGTGCAGGTCCGGCGCCCGGAAGCCCGTGCCATAGGCCGCGCGCAGGAGCAGCGTCTTCACCGGACGCCATTCCACGCCGCCGTTATAAGTGAACTTGTCGATCGTGGAGCCGCCGTACTTGTAGCTGTCGTAGCGTCCGGCGGTGGACAGTTCGACGGTGCTCAGCAGCGGCGCGCGGAACTCATAGCCGAGGCCCCAGTGATCGCGCGACCCTGAGCCGTCAGCGTCTCGCAAGCCATAGTAGTAGTTGACGGTGGCGAGCGGATCGAGGCCTAGCTTGTAGAACTGGTGTCCATACTCCGCGACCGCGGCGAAACCGACCGGGCCCGCCGGCAGCCGGAACAGTTCAGCCTGATTGATCTGGAAAGATACGCCCTGTTGCCGCGCAACGGGCTTGTAGGTCGTGCGCGCCGTGATCGACTCGAACTCGGCCGTGGTGAGCGGCTTATACAGACGCGCCGGATCGGCGTTGAAGATCGGATAGCCGCTATCGGCGTCCACGCCCAGTTGAGGGCCCAGGAACAGCGCCGTCGCCTTTGAGGTGACGACCTTGGGCCAGCTGATCGACGAACGATACTGGCTGAAATTGTAGAAGGCCTCATAGTCCCAGCCGCCACCCAGGGATCCCTTGACCCCTGGCGTGATGCTGAACGTGCGTGACACGTTCTTGATGAAGCCCCGCTTCAGTCCGCCCATCTCCTCGGGCGTGAACTGCCGTTGCCAGAAGTCCAGTCCGCCGGCGGCCTGATTGTAGAAGATGCCGTCTTCGCTGCCTTCGGCGTCCTGATACTGCCAGCTCAAGACGTCCTGGAACTGCCGCGTGCGGCTGTAGCCGGCCGAGATGTCCACGAAAAACGACAGCGTGTCGCGTGGCGCGTAATTGAGCGAGGCGACGACGTTCGCGCTTTTGCGCTCGCTGATGATCGTGCCGTAGCCGATAGAGCTGTAGCTGCCGCAGTAGAAGCCTGGGCCATAGTCGTCGAGATCGGCGTCATAGGCGCCCCAGCCTGGCCTGCTGGCGTATTCGATCGATCCGCCGTTCAGCTTCGAGAGCGCCTTGCAGGTGTTCGCGCCGGGGTCGAGATAGATATCCTCCGAAGGATCCATCCGCAGGAAGTCGCGGCGCGCGATCGCCGTGCGCGGACTGGGGCTGTCCTTGGTGCTGTCCTGGATATCGCGGTCGTAGGCCCAGATCGGACGCTGATTGACGAACTCGCCGCCGATCACCAGGTCGAAGTCGCCCTTCGAGTATCCGCTCGAGACGTTGACCCGCTGGCTGGCGCCGCCGCCGTGCTCGTAGCCGCCGAAGGTCACGTCGACCGTCGTGCCGTCGACCTTCTTCTTCAGATTGAAGTTGACCACGCCCGAAATGGCGTCCGAGCCGTACACGGCCGAGCCGCTGCCGCTCAGCACTTCGATCCGGTCGATCATGCCCAGCGGGATCGACGAGGTGTCGGTGAAGGCGCTCTTGCCGTTGTAGGGCAGGGGGAAGTCGGCGATGCGCCGCCCGTTCACGAGCACCAGCGTGTGGTTCGGGCCAAGGCCGCGCAGGTCCACCTGCTGGGCGCCCGGGGTCCAGTCCATGCCGCTGGATGACTGCTGGGTCTGGGTCTCGCCGCCGTTCTGGGTCAGGGCGCGCATGACGTCTGGAACGCTGTTGAAGCCGGCGGCCTTGATCGCGTCGCCCGTTATGACCGTGACGGGAGCGGGGCCCTCCGTCGCCACGCGGGGGATGCGCGACCCGGTGATCACCAGGGCTTCGACGGCGTCGTCGTTCGCGCCTTTGGCAGGCGCGGTCTGGGCCGTCGCCTGGCCGACGATGAGAAGGCCGGCGGCGCCAGCCAGCGCGCTGGCGCGAAGAAGCTGAGACTTCATGGATATTCCCCCTCGATGTTGACGCCAGCGGTCCCTGTCCCGGGCGGTCCGTAAGCGACTATGCTGCGAGACTGGGCCTAGTTGGGTCGCGAATTTCTCAGATTGAAAGTCGTAAATGACAGATTGTCAAAGTTAATGGACATCTTGCCTCTATCGTGCAGCAATTTGCTCAGCCCGCCTGGATGGTGGGCGAGATGCTGATCTCAGGGGCGGAACGACGTGCAGCGTGTCGCAAAAAGGGGCCGAGCGATTAGACTCGGATCGAATGGAGAAATCCACATGGTTCGGTTCGCGCCCGCGATGGCCTTGGCGGCCCTGCTCGTCAGCACTGCCACCGCCCACCCGGCGACGCCGGCTGGCCCTGACGCGGCCGGACCCGGCTATGAGTACTACGTCACGGGCGACATCAACGCGCCCACGCCGGGCAAGACAGGGCCGCTGCTGGGCCTGTTCGGCGGCGGCGACTGGCCGATTGAGGCGTTCCGCACCTTCGTCAAGCAGTCGGGTGGCGGCCACATCGTTGTACTGCGCGCGCGCGGCGGCCGTGAGTTGCAGGACGAAATCTACAACGACGTCGGCGGCGCGGTGTCGGTCGAGACACTGGTCATTCACAACGAGGACGCTGGCGAGGATCCGAAGCTGCTGGCGGTGATCGCGCGCGCCGACGGCATCTTCTTCGGCGGCGGCGACCAGAGCAATTATGTGCGGGCCTGGAAGGGCACGGCGCTGAACAAGGCGCTCGACGCCCACGTCAAGGCGGGCAAGC
>NZ_QFQZ01000062.1 GCF_003243465.1 Caulobacter segnis | reverse complement strand
CTGGTGGCGGGGGGCGGGATCGAACCGCCGACCTGTGGGTTATGAATCCACCGCTCTAACCATCTGAGCTACCCAGCCATCGCCAGGACGGACGGGGGTCATACGCCCAAGCGCGCTTCGCATCAAGCATCTACAAAAGCATTCCGTCCAGCGCCGCTTCCAGGCGTCGCGCCAGCTGGTCGGGACCGTACTCACCCAGCACCAGCGTCCGGGCCGCTTCCCCCATCCGCCGGGCGCCGTCGCGGTCGCCGATCAGCTCGCCGAGCGCCTCGGCCAGACGGTCGGCGTCGTCGCCCGGGACGAGGCGGCCGTTGACGCCATCCTTGATCATCTCGACCGGCCCCTCGATCTCCGAGGCCACCACGGGCAGGCCGACGGCCATGGCCTCCAGCAGGGTCAGCGGAAAGCCCTCCTGGTGCGAGGGGAAGGCGAAGAGATCGCCCGTGGCCAGGAAGCCGGCGACGTCCTGGCGCCAGCCGACCAGCTTGACGCACGGGTCGAGGTCCAGCTCGCGGATCAGGGCCTCGAGCGCGGCGCGCTCGCCGCCCTCCCCGGCGATCTCGCAAACGACTTCCAGGTCCCACGCGCGCAGCTTGCCGATGGCGCGGATCAGGACGTCGAAGCCCTTCTTGGGATGCAGGCGACCGGCGGCGACGATGCGGACCGGCCCCTCGGCGCGGGTGAAGGGCTCGGCGCGGGCGGTCGGCGGCTTCACCGCGTTCGGAATGAAGTGGACATGGTCGGCGGGCGCGCCGCGCTCGATCGCCAGACGCGCCAGGTGCTGGCCGACGCACAGATAGTGGACGCCGGGCCGGATATCGAAGACGGGCTTGTGCACGCAAACCGCCTGCACGGCGCCGGCCGGCGCGGCCTTGGCGAAGATCCGGGCCGGGCGCTGCCCGTGGCTGAGGATCAGGTCCGGCCGCACCGCGCGCACCAGGGACCTGGCCGCCCCCACCGTCAGCGGGTCCCAGTCGGTCAGGGCCGGCATGGTCGAGAGCGGCGGCGTCCGCGCGCCTTGCGCCAGCGCGACCTTGCCGCCCTTTCGCACCACGCCCACGCAGCGGCCGCCATGCCGCGCGGCCCAGGCCTCCAGGATCGGCTGGTAGTCGAGGAACACCTGCTCGAGGCCGCCCAGCCCCTTGCCCAGCATGGCGTGCAGGATGTTGCTCAAGACGGGCTCCAGGGGTGGCTTGGCGGGCCGGGACCATCGTGGCGCCCGGCTGCGGTGTCAACGCGGGAGCTAGGCGGTTGATCCCGCAAGAGCCAGCCGGTCCGCCACCGCCTCGCCGATCGCCAGCGAACTGGTCAGGCCGGGGCTCTCGATGCCGAACAGCGCCATCAGCCCTTCCAGGCCATGGTCCTCCGCACCGCGCAGCTGGAAGTCGGGCTGCGGCTCGTCGGGGCCGTGCAGCTTGGGCCGCACCCCGGCGTAGTCGGGGGTCAGGGCGCCGTCGGGCAGACCGGGCCAGAACTTGCGGATATAGGTGGCGAAGGCCTCGGCCCGCGCCGGATCGACCGAATAGTCGGGCGCGGGGACATATTCGAGATCCGGCCCGAACACCGCCTGGCCGCCCAGGTCGTTGCGGTAATGCGTGCCCAACGCCCCATGGATCGGCGGCGGATAAATCAGCCGCTGGAAGGGCGCCTTGCCCGTCAGGCGGAAATAGACGCCCTTGCCGTAGTGGGCCTTGGGGATGCGGTCGGCTGGATAGCCTTCGATGGTTCCCGCAACCGCCTGCGCGGAGAGGCCCGGCGCGGTCACCAGCAGGCGGCAGGTCAGGCTGGTCGGATCGGCGCCGCCCGCTCGCACCTTGAAGCCGCCGCCAGCCAACGGCTCGGCGCTCTCGAACGGGGTGGACAGCACCACCGCCCCGCCGGCCGCCTCGATCTCGCCCTGCAGGGCCAGCATGTAATCGTGGCTGGCGAAGACGCCGCTCTCGGGCGACAGAATGGCGGCGTGAGCGTTGAGGCCCGGCTCCAGCGCCCGCGCCTGCTCGCCGGTCAGCCGTTCCATGCCCTCGACGTCGTTGGCCAGGGCCTGGTCCCAGATGGCGTCGAGGCGCGGGATCTCGTCCTGGCTGGTGGCGACCACCAGCTTGCCGCAGCGCTTGTAGGCCACGCCGTGCGCGTCGAGGAACGCGTACAGCAGCCGCCGCCCCTGGACGCACAGCCGCGCCTTAAGCGAGCCCGTCGGATAGTAGAGGCCGCCGTGGATGACCTCGGAATTGCGGGAGGAGACGCCCTCGCCGATATGGCCGGCGGCCTCCAGCACGGCGACCGTCAGGCCGCGCCGAGCCAAGGCGTAGCCGCAGGCCAGACCCACCGCTCCAGCCCCCACCACGACGGCGTCGAAATCGTACTCGGTCATTTCAGGGTCGCCGAATGCTTGACGGCGCGGATACGGACGCGCCGCTCCGTCACCGTGTAGAAGATCACGTAGAAGCCGTAAGGGGCCGCGCGCCATCCTGGACGGCGGAGCGTCTCGGGCGCCGCGAATGGGAAGTCGGCGATGGCGACGCAGCGCGCGAGAAGCTCATCGAGATAGGTCTCCGCGCGGCTTGGATTGTCATCGGCGATATAGTCGCGGATGCGCAAAAGATCACGCTGAGCTTCCGCCGAAATGACGAGCTGGCGCTTCACCCGCGAGACGGCGCCAGACGTTCTTTCAGACCGACTCGAAGCGCCTTGAAGAAGTCGTCGGCGTCGACATCGGTCGATGGATCATCGGTCTGTTCCAACGTGTCGAGCAGCGCCTCGAGCTTCTCCGATCCGCCGACGATATCGGCCGCCCGGCGATAGTTGAGTTCGGCCAGTTCGGCCGCCAGCCCCTCGTCCAGCGACGCGAACTCGCCGCGATCGACCCGCGCCTGAAGGTCCGCAGCGTCCTCGGCGCTGATCCGCACCGTCACCTGGCTTTGATCGACCGGCCTGTTCATGCCCAAAGCCTAACACGAACCTCCGCCCGCGCCAGCGGGGCGAAACCGGAAACAATTGACAGCGCCGTCGGATCGGACATGGTCGCGCTTTCGCGAAGGGCGCCAAGACGCCCAGGACCGTCCGCAGGGGACGAGGTGGGGAAACCATGACCGACGCCACGCCGGCCGCGCCCGCGCGCAACCTGCTGATCGACACGCTGCGCGCCTTCGCCCTGATCGGCGTCTACATGGTCCACATGTTCGAGCAGTACGAGATCTACTGGGCGGCGCCGAAGGAGAACCTCACCCACGCGATCTTCACGACCTTCTTCATGGGCAAGGCGTTCAGCCTGCTGACCCTTTGCTTTGGCCTGAGCTTCTTCCTGCTGATGGACAAGGCCGACCGGCGCGGGACCGACTTCTCGGGACGGTTCGCCTGGCGGATGGTCGTGCTGGCCCTGATCGGCGCGGCCCACAGCCTCGTCTATCGCGGCGACATCCTGATGGTGCTGGCGCCGCTGGGCCTCGTCCTGATCCCCTTCCATCGGGCCGGCGGCAAGACGATCCTCGTCGCGGCGGGACTGCTCCTGGTGCAGCCATGGCTGCTGGTCCAGATCGCCGCGGCGGCCTCGGGCCAGGCCTGGGCCAATGCGACGCCGAATAGCTGGGCCGACACGGGACCGGCCTTCTACCGGACGGCCTCGCTGGGCCAGATGCTGGCCTGGAACGTCTGGGAGGGACAGAGATTCAAGTGGTGGTTCTTCATCGAGACCGGCCGGCTATTCCAGATCCTCGCCCTGTTCCTGGTGGGCCTGAGATTGGGCCGCGCGGGCGTGTTCGACGCGCCCGAGCGGTTCACGGCGCAACGCCGAGCCGTGCTGCTGCTGCTCGTCGCCGTCGCCATCGCCTGCCACTACGGCGTCGCCCCGCTGTCGGCCATGCTGCCGGACGCCACCGCCGCGCCGATGGCGCGCAAGCTCGTCGCCACCCTGCTGGGCGGCTGGTTCGACGTGGCGATGATGGGCGTCTATGTGCTGCTGATCGTCGAGGCCTATCAGGGCCCGGCCCGGGCCCTGCTCGAACGCCTGGCGCCGATGGGCCGCATGACCCTGACCTTCTACGTCCTGCAGTCGCTGATCTGGGTCCCGATCTTCTACGGCTTTGGCCTGGGCGCCTGGAAGTGGCTGCCGCAATCGACGGCGCTCTGGCTGGGCGTCGGCTTCCTGGCGGTCCAGGCGATCGTGGGGACGCTATGGTTCAAGCGCTTCCACTATGGCCCGCTGGAGTGGGTGTGGCGCGCGGCGACGTACATGACGACGAAGGTGCCGTTCGTGAGGTGAGGTCCGGACAGGTCGAGCGGCGGGTTGAGGTGGTTAGCGGACGCGTTGAAATCCCTCTCTCAAAGAAAGAGGGATTTCGCGCGGCGTCCGCTCAGGGTCGCCAGCAGCCCCGCGCTTCCATCCAATAGCCCCCGCCTACCCTTCCCACTGCGCCCACAGCGCGTCTTCCGCCGCCTTGGCCGTCTTGACCGAGGCCTCCTTGACGTGGCCGAAGCCGCGGATCTGCTGTGGGATCTCGGCGATCTTCAGGGCCAGCGGCAGGCTTCCCACGCAGAGGCCGGCGACCAGACGGTCCAGCGTCACCTCATACGAGGCGATCAGGCCGCGCTCCATCTTGCGCTCCTCGGTCTTGCCGAAGATGTCGAGCGCGCCGCCGCGCAAGCCCTTCATTTTCGCCATGACCGGGAAGGCCAGATCCAGCATCCAGCCGCCGAAGGCGATCTTCTTCGGCTTGCCGTCCGCGCCCTTGGGCGCCAGCAACGGCGGGGCCAGCCAGACCTTGGCCTTGCCGCCCTTGAAGGTCCCGGCCAACTCGGCCGCGAAGCGCCCGTCGGTGTACAGGCGCGCGACCTCGTACTCGTCCTTGTAGGCCATCAGCTTGTAGAGGTTGACCGCCGCCGCGCGGGTCAGCGGCAGGGCGCTGTCGGCGCCCGACACCGAAGCCTCGGCGGCGCGGACCTTGGCGATCTTGTCGGCGTAGCGCTGGGCGTAGGCGGCATTCTGGTAGGCGGTCAGCTCCCGGATGCGGTGGGCGATCAGGTCGTCCAGCGGCAGGGTCTCGGGCGTGGCGACCTTGTCCTCCTTGACCTCGATAGACGACGGGTCATGGGCCACGCGGCGGCCCAGCTCGAAAGCTTGCAGGTTGGCGTCGGCGTCCACACCGTTCAGCTTGATCGCGCGATAGAGAGCCCTGCTGGAGACCGGGATCACCCCGCGCTGCCAGGCAAAGCCGACCATTATCATGTTCGCGTAGATGGCGTCGCCGAACTGGCTCTCGGCCAGGTGCTGGGCCGGGCAGGCGTCGAAGGTCTGGGTCGCGCCTTTGACCCGCCGCGCCATGGCCCCGCTGTCGAAGCGGATGTCGCGGCTGGTGACGAAGTCGGCGGTCGGGGCGAAGTCGCTGTTGCCGAAGGCGCGCGTGCGGTCCTTGGCGTAGAGCGACAGGCCCTCCGGCGAGGCGGCGACCAGCAGGTCGCAGGCGATCAGCACGTCGGTGCTGGCCGCCGGCACGCGGCCGCCGACCACGGTCTCTTCCGTCTCGCCGATCTTGACGTGGCTGAACACCGAGCCGCCCTTCTGGGCCAGACCCGTCATGTCCACGACGCTGCCGGCGCGGCCGTCGATGTGGGCGGCCATGGCCAGGATCGAGGCCACGGTCGTCACGCCGGTGCCGCCGACGCCCGTGAACAGGATCTTGCGCACGCCGGTCAACGGCTCGAACTCGGGCAGCGGCGTAGACTCGGCCGTCAGGGCCGCCGGGGTCTTCTTCGACTGCGCGTTCTGCGCGCCTTCCAGGGTGATGAACGAGGGGCAGAAGCCCTGCACGCAGGAATAGTCCTGATTGCAGCTGGACTGGTTGATCTTGCGCTTGCGGCCAAATTCGGTGGCCAGCGGCTCGACCGAGACGCAGTTGGACTTCACCGAACAGTCGCCGCAGCCCTCGCAGACCAGCGGGTTGATGAAGACGCGCTGGGTGGCCTTGGGCATCGAACCGCGCTTGCGGCGACGGCGCTTCTCGGTGGCGCAGGTCTGGTCGTAGAGCAGGACCGTCACGCCCGCCGTGTCGCGCAGCATCTCCTGCACGCGGATCAGCTCCGAGCGCGGGAAGATCTCGACGCCGGGCGCCAGGCCCTCGACGCCCTCGTAGCGCTTGAGATCATCGACCACGATGACGGTCTTCTTGACCCCCTCGGCCGCCAGCTGGCGGGTGATCTGGGCGGGGGTGAAGCCGCTCTCGGCCCGCTGGCCGCCGGTCATGGCGACGGCGTCATTGTAGAGTAGCTTGTAGGTGATGTTGGTCCCGGCCGCGATCGCGCCCCGGATCGCCAGCGAGCCCGAGTGGTTGTAGGTGCCGTCGCCCAGGTTCTGGAAGACGTGCTTTTCGCTGGTGAACGGCGAAGCGCCGACCCAGGTCAGGCCCTCGCCGCCCATGTGGGTGTTGAGGTCCGTCGAGGGGTCGTTGAAGCTGGCCATGTAGTGGCAGCCGATGCCCGCCAGCGCCCGCGAACCCTCGGGCAGCTTGGTCGAGGTGTTGTGCGGGCAGCCCGAGCAGAAGAACGGCTTGCGGGCCTGATCGGCGGCCAAGCTGACGGCGGCGACGCCGGCTGCTGATACTCGGTTCAGATAGGCCCGCGCCCGCTCCATGTGCGGGCCGTCGGGCAGGCGGTCGTAGATGGCCAGGGCGATTTCCGCCACGGACAGCGAGCCGAGCTCCGACAGCAGCGGCCCGCCCTTCTCGTCGGTCTTGCCGATCACGCGCGGACGCGCCTGGGCGGGCAGGTCATAGAGCGCCGCGCGAGCCTGGGGCTCGATCAAGGCGCGTTTATGCTCGATGACCATCAGGGTCTCGAGGCCGGCGGCGAAGGCGCGCAGGCCCAGGGGCTCCAGCGGCCAGGGCATGCCGACCTTGTAGATCGAGACGCCGAGGTCAGCGGCCTCCTGCAGGGTCATGCCCATGGCCGTGAAGGCTTCTAAGACGTCCTTGTAGGCCTGGCCCTGGCAGACGATGCCGAGACGGGCCTTGCCGACGCGCACGTGGGAAGCGCCCAGCACCACGCGGTCGATCCCGTTGGCGCGGGCGAAGGCCAGGGCCGCCGGAAGCTTGTGGAGCCGCATGCGCCGCTCCTTCTCCATCGGCTGGTCCTTCAGCCGGATGCCAAGGCCGCCGGGCGGGAACGCGAAGTCGGGGGTAATGAGCTTGTGACGGTCCAGGGAGACGTCGATGGTCACGCCCGAGTCCATGGTGTCGGCCAGGGCGATCATGCCGGCCCAGAGCCCCGAGAACCGCGACAACGAAAGGCCCAGGATGCCGTAGTCCAGCACCTCCTGCACGTCGGCCGGCGCCAGCACCGGCATCTCGAAGTCCTGGAAGGCGTATTCCGACTGCGACGGGAGGGTCGAGCTCTTGCAGTTGTGGTCGTCGCCGGCCACCGCCAGCACGCCGCCGGTCGGGAAAACGCCGGCGAAGTTGGCGTGCTTGAAGACATCGCCGGTGCGGTCGACGCCGGGCGCCTTGCCGTACCACATGCCGAACACGCCGTCGTAGAGGGCGCCGGGGAAAAGGTTGGCCTGCTGGCTGCCCCAGACGGCGGTGGCGGCGAGGTCCTCGTTGACCCCTTCCTTGAAGACGACGTCGTGAGCGGTCAGCAGCTTGTTGATGCGCGCGGCCTGCTGGTCGAGTCCGCCTAGCGGAGAGCCGCGATAGCCGGACAGAAAGCCGGCCGTATTCAATCCAAGCTTGCGATCCAGCCGCTTTCGATCCAGCAGGACCCGCAGCAGCGCCTGCACGCCGGTGATGAAGGCTCGACCATCTTCGAGCACATATTTGTCGTCGAGCGTGACTTCCGAGTGCCGCATGGCAAAAATTTTCCTCCCGGGTCTTCCCGCCCGTAACGCAATATCTTATAGAAGCGCGGAAATTGTTTGCCCAAGGCGTGCCCGACTCGGGGCCGTTTTGCGCACAAAGTGAGCGTCACAGCCCGCTGGGGGGAGGAATTCTTGTCCGAACAACTCGACGCCGTGGATGCCAAGATCCTCGATCTCATCCAATACGACGCCGGACTGTCCGTCGCAGAGATCGCCGAACGCGTCGGCCTGTCGTCCAGCCCGTGCTGGCGCCGGATCAAAAGGCTGGAGGACGCCGGCGTCATCCAGCGCCGCGTGACCATCCTGGACCGCGAGAAGCTGGGCCTGGGCTTCGAGGTCTATTGCACCGTCAAGCTGTCCCTTCCGACCAAGGAAAATCTGGACACGTTCGAACAGGCGGTCGCCAAGTGGGCCGAGGTCGTCCAGTGCGCCACCGTGACCGGCGCGGCCGACTACGAGATGCGCATCGTCACCCGCGACATGCGCGCCTTCGACGAATTCCTGCGCGACAAGCTGCTGTCGCTGGGCCTGGTGAGCAACATCGAGAGCCGCATCGTGATCCGCGGCGTCAAGAACTCGACCGCCGTGCCGCTGGGCCTGATCAGCCCGTATGTGAGCCCGCTGGGCTGACGTAGTCTTAAGCGTAAATGGTGTGAGCCCGCTGGGGTAAACCAGCACACCTTCCCGTGTCATCCCGGAAGCCTCGCAGAGGCTATCCGGGACCCAGGGGGTGCAAGAGCGCCGTGCGAGCCGCCCCTGGGTCCCGGCTCTCCGCGCTTCGCGCTACGGCCGGGATGACACCGGATATTTGTATCGAAGGAGATGCCACGATGGCCGGATCGAGCACCGGGAGTGCGTCGACGCGACGCGTGCTGGCCGCCAGCCTGATCGGCACGGCGGTCGAGTTCTACGACTTCTATATCTACGCCACCGCCGCCTCGCTGGTGTTCGGGCCGCTGTTCTTCCCCGCCAGCTCGCCGGCCATGCAGCTGCTGGCCTCCTATGCCAGCCTGAGCGTGGCCTTCATCGCCCGGCCGCTGGGCTCGATCGTGTTCGGTCACTTCGGCGACCGCATCGGCAGAAAGTCGACCCTGGTGGCCTCGCTGCTGATCATGGGCGGCTCGACCCTGCTGGTCGCCTTCCTGCCGACCTACCACCACATCGGCTGGGTCGCGCCGTTCCTGCTGTGCCTGCTGCGCTTTGGCCAGGGCTTCGGCCTGGGCGGCGAGTGGGGCGGCGCGGCCCTGCTGGCGGTCGAGAACGCCCCGCCCGGCTTCCGCGCGCGTTTCGGCATGTTCCCGCAGTTGGGCGCGCCGGTCGGCTTCATCGCCGCCAACGGCCTCTTTCTCATTCTCGGCGCGGTGCTGACGCCCGAGCAGTTCCAGGCCTGGGGCTGGCGCGTGCCGTTCCTGGGCAGCATCCTGCTGGTCGGGGTGGGCCTGTGGATCCGCCTGAAGCTGACCGAGACGCCCGCCTTCGCCGCCGCCGCTCACGAAGCGCCGCCGCCGCACGTGCCGGTCGCCGAGCTGATGAAGACCCACGCGCGCGAGACGATCGGCGGCACCTTCGCGGTCGTGGCCTGCTTCGCCCTCTTCTACCTGACCACCGCGTTCTCGCTCGGCTATGGCGTCACGACCCTGGGCTATGGCCGCCAGCAGTTCCTGGGCGTGCTGCTGTTCGCCATCCTGTTCATGGCGGCCGGCATCGTCTGGGCCGGCTACTGGGCCGACAAGTCCAGCCCGCGCCGCGTTCTGATGTCGGGCTCGGTGCTGACCATCGTCGCGGGCGCGGCCCTGGCGCCGATGATGGCCTCCGGCTCGCTGCCGGCCATCACCGGCTTCCTGTGCTTGGCCCTGGTGGTCATGGGCCTGGTCTACGGGCCGCTCGGCGCCTGGCTGCCCAGCCTGTTCCCCGCCCGCGTGCGATATACCGGCGCCTCGATCGCCTTCAATGTCGGCGGCGTGATTGGCGGCGGCATGACCCCGGCCATCGCCCAGGCCCTGGCCACCCACGGCGGGCTGAAGCTGGTCGGCCTCTACCTCGCGGCCGCCGGCGCGATCAGCCTGCTGGCGCTGCTTCCGCTGAAGCGGGCGGACAGTCTGTAAGGGCTTCGCCGCACTGACGTGTCGCCGGGGAATACGGGCGATGGAATGTCGGCAATAATCTCCAAGACGCGCCCCGCCCCGCCCCGCTAAACTCCGGCCGATACACCGCTGGAGTTCCCCATGATCGACCTCGTCATCGAAGCCCGCCGCAAGAACCTCGGCAATTTCGAGGTCGGACGGGTGCTGCCGTTCCACGCCCACCGGATGGTCGGGCCGTTCACCTTCCTCGACCACATGGGTCCGGCGACCTTCCAGCCCGGCTTCACCAAGGACGCGGACGTGCGCCCGCACCCGCACATCGGCCTCTCGACCCTGAGCTATCTCTTCCAAGGCGAGATCACCCACCGCGACAGCGTCGGCTCGCTGGCGGTGATCAAGCCGGGCGAGGTCAACTGGATGACCGCCGGGTCGGGGATCACCCACTCCGAACGCTTCGAGGGCCTGCGCGAGCACGGCGGCCGCATGGACGGCATGCAGGCCTGGATCGCCCTGCCCAAGGAATACGAGGAGATCGACCCGAGCTTCACCCATCACGAAGGCCCCCAGGACCTGCCGTACTACGAGAACGGCGGGCTGAAGGCGCGGCTGATCGCCGGCGAGGCGTTCGGCGCCAAGTCGAACGTGCCGGTCTATTCGCCGCTGTTCTATGTCCACTGGGAGCTGGAGCCAGGCACGACCGCCGCCCTGCCGGCCGAATATTCCGAGCGCGCGGCCTATGTCGCCGAGGGCCGGGTCGAGGTCGATGGCCGCGAACTGACCACCGCCCAGATGGCCGTGTTCGCGCCGGGCGAGACGGTGGTGTTCAAGGCCCTGGAGCGCTCCACCGTCATGCTGCTGGGCGGCGAGCCGGTGGGGCCGCGCTTCATCGAGTGGAACTTCGTCTCCTCGTCGAAGGACCGGATCGAGCAGGCCAAGGCCGACTGGAAGGCGGGCCGCATGAAGCTGCCCGACCTCGACCACGACGAGTTCATCCCCTTGCCCGACGGCCCGCCCCCGCCGGCCAACCCGATGTCGTGAGGCGGCGACAAGCGCAACCGATCTCACGGGCCCGGATTATCCGATGACCCCGGCGCCATGGCCGGGCTTGGAGGAGATTCCATGCGTATCGTGATGATGGCGGCCGTCGCGGCCCTGGCCCTGTCCACCGCGGCCTGCGAGAACAAGCAGGAGAAGGCGCGCGAGGCGGCCGCCGAGAGCACCAACGCCGCCAGCGAAGCCGCCGCTGCGGCCCAGGCCGCCGCCCAAGCCGCCAACGCCACCAGCAGCGCCGCGACCGCCACCACCGAGGACGGTAAGGAAGCCGCCGCCGACCAGGCTAAGGCCGCCGGCGAAGCCGCCGAAAAGGCCGGCGACAAGGCCAAGGACGCCGCCGACAAGGCCCAGGACGCGGCGCACTAGCCCGCGCCCATGCGTCAAGGCGGGGCCGGTCCAGACGACCGCGCCCCGCTGCGCCTACATCGCCTTGTGCCTGGCGATCGTCGCCGCATCCAGCCGCAGGAACCGCGCGGCGTTGTTATAGAGGATGTCGCGTTTCTGCTTGGGGCTCAGGAACGGCGCCTCCTCGATCACAGCGATCGAGCGCTCGATCGTTTCGGGCCAGACCATCTGATCGGAACCGAACATGATCCGCTCTCCGAACCCGGCGTCCACGAGCGCCTGAAGGTAGCGGTAAAAGGCCGGCCGGGGCTGGGTGTAGACGATCACGCCGGTGTCCACATAGACCTGCGGGTGGGCGTAGAGCAGGGCCAGGGTGTCGTCGAGCATCGGAAAGCCCGCATGCATGACATTGACCCGAAGCTTGGGATGCTTGACCAGCACGTCCTCCAGCAAGAGCGGGCTGCTGAGCCGGGCGCGATAGCCAAGGCCCGGCAGATAGGCCGCCCCGGGTGGCCCAGGGCCGATGTGGATCGCCACCGGGACGTCCAACTGCTCAGCCATGGACCAGAGATTCTCCAGGCGCGGATCGTTGGGCGCGATCCCCTCGTACTGGAAACCGAGCTCGCCGATCACCGCCAGTTGCCCCGCCGCCTTGGCCTTGCCGAACGCTTCCAGCATCACCTTGGGCTTGGAGAGCTCGGCGTCTTCCGGCACGAGGCCCGCCAGCACGCGGTCCGGCGCCAGGGCTTGCCAGGCCATAACGCGCTTGTACGAGCCGCTGACCACGCCGATGACGTTGCGCTTGCGCAGGATCGCCAGGGTCTTGTCGCGGATCTCGTCGTCGGTCGTCGGCGACCAGATGGGGTCGGCGCAGGCGGGCTTCTTGAAAAAGCCGACAAACCCCTCAACCCATGGCTGGCGCTGGTCCCAAGTCGGCATCGGATCGATCGGCGCGCACATGGCCAGCGGCGGCGGCCCCTGGTCGTCCGCCGCCAGCGCGTGCAGGTGCATGTCGATGATGGGATCGGAGGCCAGGGCGGGCGCGGCCGCCGCCAGGGCGAGCGCCATCAAGGCCATCGGCAAGATTGGTCGTCGCATCTGGAGCCCCCGGATCAGCGCGAAACACCGCCCGCTCGCGGAACAGCGTTCGTCGAGACGGTCAATGAACCCCAGCCGTCACCCGCTGTAAATCCCGCCAATCCAAGATCCGCCGCGGCGGAGACGGCCACGCCCCTTGACCGGGCCGCCGCCCGGTCCGATCACTCTCCCATGACCGACCCCGCCCTGACCGACTTCGTCCGCGGCCTCCCCAAGGCCGAGCTGCACATGCACATCGAGGGCAGCCTCGAACCCGAACTCATGTTCGCCCTGGCTCAGCGCAACGGGATCACCCTGCCCTACAAGTCGGTCGACGAGATCCGGGCGGCCTACCAGTTCTCGAACCTGCAGGACTTCCTGGACATCTACTACCAGGGCGCGGGCGTGCTGATCACGGAAGCCGACTTCAAGGACCTGGCCCTGGCCTATTTCCAGCGCCTGGCGGCCGATGGCGGAACCCACGCGGAGATCTTCTTCGACCCGCAGACCCACACCGATCGCGGCGTCGCCTTCGACACGGTGATCAAGGGCCTGCTGGCTGGCATGGAGGAAGCCAAGAAGACGCTGGGCGTCACGTCTAAGCTGATCCTGTGCTTCCTGCGCCACCTGTCCGAGGAAAGCGCCTTCGAGACGCTGGAGCAGGCCAAGCCTTGGCTGTCGTCGCTGGCGGGCGTGGGCCTGGACAGCTCCGAGGTCGGCCACCCGCCGGCCAAGTTCGCCCGTGTGATGCAGGCCGCGCGGGACCTGGGCCTCAAGGTCGTGGCCCACGCCGGCGAGGAAGGCCCGCCGGAATACGTCTGGGAAGCCATCGATCTCGTGAAGGTCGACCGCATCGACCACGGCAACCGCGCCCTCGAGGACGAGGCCCTGACCGCGCGCCTGGTCAAGGAAGGGACCACTCTGACGGTCTGCCCGCTGTCGAACCTGAAGCTGTGCGGCGTGCCCAGCCTGGACGTCCACCCGCTGAAGCGGATGCTGAGCCTCGGCCTCAAGGCCACGGTCAATTCCGACGACCCGGCCTATTTCGGCGGGTACCTGTTGGAAAACTACCTGGCCACCGCCGACGCCGTCGGCCTCACGCGCGAAGAGATCGTGACCCTGGCCAAGAACAGCTTCACGGGCTCGTTCCTGTCGGACGCCGAGAAGGCCGAGCGGGTGGCGAAGGTCGAGGCCTACGCGGCGGCGAATTGAGCGCCCGCCGATGACCGTCGTCGCCGCCAGCGCCTATGTTCAGGGCCAGCTCGCCCGCGCGCTCAGCCTGGACGATCCCGATAGCCTGACGCCGCGCGACGGCGAGTTCGTCTGGATCGGCCTGGTCGAGCCGGACGAGGCCGAACTGCGCGTGCTGCAACAGGCCTTCGGCCTGCACCCGCTGGCGGTCGAGGACGCCCTGAACGCTCGCCAGACGCCGAAGGTCGACGTATACGGCGATCAGCTGTTCGTCGTCGCCAAGACCGCGCATCTGGAGAACGACAACATCGTCTATGGCGAGACCGACTTCTTCGTCGGCCGGCGCTTCCTGATCACCGTCCGCCACGGCTCGGCCCGGGCCCACACCGAGCTGCGCGCCCAGCTGGAAGCGGCTCCCGCCCTGCTGGCGCACGGCGTCGACTATGTGCTGCACGCGGTGCTGGACTTCATCGTCGACGGCTACATGCCGATCGTCGACACCATCGAGGACGACCTGCACGCCTTCGAGCGTCGGGCCCTGGACGCCTTCCTCAGCCGCGCCGAGATCGCCCGGATCTTCAACCTTCGCCGGGCGCTGATGAAGTTCAAGAAGCTGCTGGGGCCCATGACCCAGGTGGTCAGCGCGCTGGAGCACCACGACCTGCCGTGCATCGACACCGAGGTGCGGGCCTATTTCCGCGACGTGCGCGACCACATCCAGCGCACCGAGATCCTGGTCGACGGCCTGCGCGAGGTGCTGACCTCGGTCTTCGAAATCAGCAGCCTGCTGGAGCAGCAGCGTCAGGGGACGATCACCCGGCAACTGGCCGCCTGGGCCGCCATCCTGGCCGTGCCGACGGCGGTGGCCGGGGTATACGGCATGAACTTCGAGCACATGCCCGAGCTGAAGTGGACCTACGGCTATCCCGCCGTACTCGCCGGCATCGTCGTGATCTGCGGCCTGCTCTACCGGCGGTTCAAGCGGACGGGCTGGCTGTAAGCCCCAGCAGTTCGTGATGCCGCGCGGCGTCGATGCCGTCGCGCTGCTCCTGGGCCAGCCGGCTCTTGTCGCCCTCTGGCAGGATCAGGGTCGGGCGCTCGTCGGGGGCCTGGAACTGGACCAGCATCCGGGAGCCAAGCGACGTCCCCGGATAGGGCTCCAGCCTGTTGGCCAGCTTGCAGGGGTGAGGCGGCTCGTCCCGGCCGTCCTCCTCGTAGAGGTCGAGATAGCGCTCGAACACCTCGGGCTCGACCTCGGCCCAGACGCCCCAGCCGAAATAGTCGTCCTCGCCGATCAGAGGCACCGGCAAGATGCCGCGAATGAAGAAGCGATCGCCCCACTGGCAGAGGTCGTCGCTGAACCGCGCCTCGGTTTCGCGCTCCTCCTCCGGAAGCGCCCAGACCTCGTCGGGAAGGGTAAAGCCGCGATCTCTGGATAGACCGTCGTGCCGCCGACCGCAGGTCGCGCAATCGAATGCTTGGGCCATCTGAACCTTCGGGCGTGAAAGACGCGCCGAGGATTAGGCCAAGTCGGGCGCGGACTCTAGGCCAACGCTTCCCGCAGCGCGTCGCACAGGCGGTCCAGGCCCTCGATGTCGAGGCCGGGATCGAGCTCGATGACCACGGTCGAGGCGGCGATGTGGTCGGCGGTCGGGGTATCGTCGGCCTTCACGGTCAGATCGCGGACGGCGCAGCTGGCGGCCACGCCCGCCTGGCGCAGCTTCCAGGCCACGGTGCCGGCGTCGTCGCCTGGCAGGGTCAGGGCGCAGGTCGGCGAGATCCAGCTCATGCCCCAGCCCGGCTGGAAGCTGACGCCGCTGTCGAGCAGCAGCACGCGCAGTTGTTGGGCCGTGGCGCAGAGGCGGTGGCGCAGGCGCGACCAGGCGACCACGCCGTCATCGCCGACAAAGGGCCGCGACTCGATGCCGTTGACCGGCGTGGCGTCCTCGCAGGCGACGAACACGCCCTGGCCGCTGGGCAGGCCGATCAGCACCGGCACGGGCGCCTCGATCATCACGTCGAAAGCCCCGAAGGCGTCGACCAGAATCGGCAGGCCGGTCTCGTCGCGGAAGGCGGCCCAGGCGCGCATGTCGGGCGCACGGCCGTGGGCGGCGGCGGGGACGATGGCTTCCAGAGGACCGGGCGCGTGGGGCAGGCGCTCGCGCAGATGGCGGGTGTCGAACATGGCGCTGAACGGATCGACGTCGACCAGCCAGGCCGTCAGGCCGGCCGCGGCGACGCCGGCCAGGGTCTCCAGGTCCGCCAGGGCCGACACCACGCAGACGCCGCCGGCCCGCACGCCCATCGCCTTCAGCGCCGCCGCGACGGTCGTGGTCCGGTCGGCGAACGCGCGCGCACGCACCGGGCGCGCGAAGCGCCCGGCCAGGCGCTGCTCCAGGTCGGAAGCGTAGCCGCGCGCCCCGAGCGCCTTGGCGACGGCGTCGAAATCCACGGGCTCCAGCCCGACCGCAGCAGGAGCGAGCGCCGGCGTGAACAGGGGCGAAAGGGCGAACGGCTGAGGCGACATGGCGTGAACTTGGATCCGTGAAGAACCAGGCGGCCTAGGGGCCGCGTTCGATGGTTAAGCAACGGTATCCAGCGATTCCACGGCCCCTAATGCGGCGCGCCGTCGCGGCAAAAATGTCTATCGGCTAGGCGAATTCTGCCAGGTTTCGCGCAGTTCGCGCTTCAGGACCTTGCCGATATGGCTGCGCGGCAAGGCGTCGACGAAACGAACCTCCGCCAGCCGCTGGGTCTTGCCGACCTTGTCGTTGACGAAGGTCTTGATCGCGTCGGGATCGGCCGCGCCACGGGTCGCGACGAAGGCCACGGGCGTCTCGCCCCAGGCGTCGGAGGGCACGCCGACCACCGCCGCCTCGACCACCGCCGGATGGGTCGCCAGCACAGCCTCCAGGTCGGACGGATAGATGTTGAAGCCACCGCTGATGATCATGTCCTTCTTGCGGTCCATCAGCGTCAGGAAGCCGTCCTCGTCGAACCGGCCGACGTCGCCGGTGCGGATGAAGGACAGGCCCTCCGGCGAGATCCAGGTCGCCTCGGCGGTCTTGTCGGCCCGGCCGTGATAGCCGTTCATCATCGAGGCCGAGCGGCCGACGATCTCGCCGACCACGCCCGGACCGACCTGGACGCCGTCCTCGTCGATCAGGCGGATGTCGTGACCGGGCGCCGGGCGGCCCACCGTGTGCAGCTTGTCCGGATGCTCGTGGGCCATCAGGATGCAGGTGCCGCCGCCCTCGGTCATGCCGAAATACTCGACGAGGCCGCCGCGCCAGCGGCGGAGAACCTCCGCCTTCAGCTCGGCCGAGAACGGGGCGCTGGTGCAGAACTTCATCCGCGTGGACGACAGGTCGTAGCGGTCGAAGTCCGGGTGCTCCATCAGCCGGCGGTACTGCACCGGCACCAGCATGGTGTGGGTGACGCGATGCTTCTGGGCCAGTTCCAGATAGCGGACCACGTCGAACTTCTTCATCAGCACGACGGTCCCGCCGCCGGCCAGGGTCGGGAAGAAGCAGACCAGCGTGGTGTTGGAATAGAGCGGCGTCGACAGCAGGGTGACCGGCGTGTGGCTGTAGCCGATCGTGTCGCCGACGAAGATGTGCTTCCAGCGCATGCCGTGCGACTGGACGATGCCCTTGGGCGTGCCGGTCGTGCCGCTGGAATAGATGATGTTGAACGGCTGCTTCGGCGCGATCTCGACCGGCGTCGGCGCCGCGCCCTCCGGCGCGAGCCAGGCGTCGAAGGCTTCTCCCGCGGAAGAGCCGTCCAGCGCGATCTGGCGGACGGGGACCGGCGCGGGCTTCTGGGCTTCGGCGACCCCGGCGTCGAGGAAGAACAGCCTCGCCCCGCAGTCGGCGACCATGCCGGCGATGGCCTCGGGCGTCGACGACGGCGCGATCGGCGCGACCGCCACCCCGGCGCGAAGGGCGCCCAGGAACAGCGCGGCATAGGGGATCGACGACAGGGCGCAGACGGCGACGGCCTCCCCGGGCGCGATGCCGTCGCGCTGCAAGGCGGCGGCGACGCGGTCGGCCAGGGCGTCAAACTGGGCATAGGTGACGGCCTCGCCCGTCTCCATGACGACGGCGAGGCGCTCGGGGTTCTCCCGGGCGCGCTCGCGAAGAATCTCGCCGATGGTCCCGTAGTCGGCGGCGATCATGGCGGCGAGGGTCATGCACTCTTCCTCAAAACGCACTGAAAACGCAAAAACCCGTGTCATCCCGGCCGAAGCGCAGCGTAGAGCCGGGACCCAGGGGCGGCCCGCGCCGCGCTCTTTCACCCCCTGGGTCCCGGATAACGCCTGCGGCGTTTCCGGGATGACACGCTATTAGAACCGAGGAGCGGGGCCTTACCGCTCATCACCCCACCCCTACCCCTCCCCATCAAGGGGAGGGGAATTCAGCTAAGCGTCCTTGAACCCCTTGCCCTCGGCGACCAGGCGCTCCAGCAGGGCCGAGGGCTTGAAGTCGTCGCCGAGCTCGGCGTGGAACTCGCGCATCTTGGCCAGAATCTTGTCGAGGCCGACGAGCTCGCCCCAGAACATCGGGCCGCCGCGATAGACCGGCCACCCATAGCCGTTGATCCAGACGATATCGATGTCGGACGCCCGGATGGCCTTGCCCTCTTCCAGGATCTTCGCGCCCTCGTTGACCATCGGATAGAGGCACCGCTCCAGGATCTCCTGGTCGGTGATCGTGCGGCGCTGGATCTGGCGCTTCTCGGCGAAGTCGCGGATCACCTGCTCGACGACGGGCGAGGGGCTGGCGTTGCGGTTCTCGTCGTAGTCGTAGAAGCCCTTGCCGTTCTTCTGGCCGCGGCGGTCCATCTCGCACAGCACTTCGCGCACGGTCGAGGAGCTGGTCTTGGCCGGGTCCCAGCCGATGTCGAGGCCGGCGAGATCGCTCATCGCGAACGGCCCCATCGGCAGACCGAAGTCATACAGCACCCGGTCGACATCCCAGGGCATGGCGCCTTCCAGGATCAGCTTCTGGGCCTCGCGCTGGCGCTGGGCCAGCATGCGGTTGCCGACGAAGCCGTAGCAGACGCCCACCAGCACCGCGACCTTGCCGATGGTCTTCGACAGCTTCATGCAGGTGGCGATGACTTCCTTCGACGTCTTGTCGCCGCGCACCAGCTCCAGCAGTCGCATGACATTGGCCGGTGAGAAGAAGTGGGTGCCGATCACGCTTTCCGGACGGCTGGTCACCGCCGCGATCTCGTTGACGTCGAGATACGAGGTGTTGGTCGCCAGGATCGCGCCGGGCTTGGCGATCTTGTCCAGCTTGGCGAAGACCTCCTTCTTGATCTCCATCAGCTCGAACACGGCCTCGATGACCATGTCGCAGTCGGCCAGCGCCTCCATCTCCATGGAGGGCGTCAGCAAGCCCATGCGCTTTTCGACATCGTCCTGGGTCAGACGGCCCTTCTTGGCGGTGTTCTCGTAGTTCTTGCGGATGACGCCGACGCCACGCTCCAGGTTCTCCTGCTTGGCCTCGATGATCGTCACCGGGATGCCGGCGTTCAGGAAGTTCATGGCGATGCCGCCGCCCATGGTGCCGGCGCCGATGACGCCGACCTTCTTGACCGGGATCGTCGGGGTGTCGTCCGGCACGTCCGGGATCTTGGCGGCCTGGCGTTCGGCGAAGAACACATAGCGCTGGGCGGCCGACTGGCTGCCGGTCATCAGTTCCATGAACAGACGGCGCTCTTCCTTCAGCCCCTCGTCGAAGGGCAGGTTCACCGCCGCCTCGACGCACTTGATGTTGTTCTCGGGGGCCATGAAGCCGCGGAACTTCTTGGCGTTGGCCTTGCGGAAGGCCTCGAAGATCTCGGGCCGGCCGCGCGCGGCCTCGACCTTGTCGGAGAGCTCGCGGACCTTGTTCAGCGGACGGTTCTCGGCCACGACCTTACGGGCGAAGGCGATGGCGCCCTCGCGCAGCTTGCCTTCCTCGACCAGCTCGTCGAACAGGCCCATGGCGTGGGCGGCCTTGGCCGGGACGTGCTGACCGCTGGTGACCATCTCCAGCGCCTTCTCGACGCCGACGATGCGCGGCAGGCGCTGGGTGCCGCCGGCCCCGGGCAAGAGGCCGATGTTCACTTCCGGCAGGCCCGCCTTGGCCGAGGGGACGGCGACGCGGTAGTGCGCCACCAGCGCCACCTCCAGGCCGCCGCCCAGGGCGGTGCCATGGATCGCCGCGACCACCGGCTTGGGCGCGTTCTCGATGACGTTTTGCACGTCCTGTAGCGACGGGCCGGTCATGGCCTTGCCGAACTCGGTGATGTCGGCGCCGGCGATGAAGGTCTTGCCGTCGCAGATCAGCACGATCGCCTTGACCGCCGGGTCGGCGATGGCGGCCTCGAAGGCGCCCTTCAGCCCCTCGCGGACCACGGCCGACAGGGCGTTGACCGGCGGCGAGTTCAGCGTGACGACGCCGACGTCGCCTTCCACGGAGAAATCAGTGACGGCGTTGATCGCGGCCATGCGGCTTCCACCCTTGCTCTTGTGTTGCTTTCGGCTTGAACAACCGTTTGAGAAACCCTGCACGCTCAAGCGAAGATGTCCAGAGCGCCGTAACGGCGCCCATTTCGCAGGCGCCCGCCGTTGACGGACCGCGCCTCCATACTGCAAGTTCGAACGGTAGTTTCAGCCGTGATCCGACGGCCGGGGGAGGGCCCGGTCAAAGGCGACGAAACAACTGTTTTTTCGTCGGAATGGTCACAGCTGCCCGGTGCGTTCGCAGTGAGACACGGATTTTGGACGCGCCTTGCACGTGTCCCGACGTTTCGAAGTCCGTGTTCGGCGAGCGTGGCGCGCCTCCCCGGGGCGCGGCCGACTTCGGTGTGTCCCTCGGCGCGGGAGCCCCCCTCCCGCGCCGGATTTTTAGAGGGGATGAGCAACAATCCTTCCTCCCTATTAGGGGGAGGTGGATCGCCGCGAATACGCGGCGAGACGGAGGGGGGTCCGCGAAGCGGTTGTGCGCTCGCCGCCTCACAGGGCCCCTCCACCGGCGCTCGCCGGTCCCCCTCCCCCAGAGGGGGAGGAGGATTTTCGCCCTACCCCGCCGCCTCCGTCAGGCTGGAATAGACCAGCGTCCGCAGCTCGCGCCGGATGGGATAGGCGCTGGACGGCATCAGCTGGGTCATGAACACAACCGCCAGGTCTTCGACCGGGTCGATCCAGAAGGCGGTCGAGGCCATGCCGCCCCAGAAGTACTCGCCGGGCGAGCCGAGGTTCTTGGTGCGGGCCAGGTCCACCGTCATGGCGAAGCCGAGGCCGAAGCCCAGGCCTTCGAACACCGCCTCGCTGAACAGCGACTTGGAGAGGTCCGTCAGTTCCTTGCCGCCGGGCAGGTGGTTGATGGTCATCAGCCTGATAGTCTTGGGGCTGAGCAGCCGCGCGCCGTCCAGTTCGCCGCCGTTCAGCAGCATCCGGCAAAAACGCATGTAGTCGTCAGCGGTGGAGACGAGGCCGCCGCCGCCCGACTTCAGCGACGGGTCGGTCAGATACTTGCTCTTCTCGGGATCGTCCTGCAGCACGACCTTACCCGACGGCGTCAGGGCGTAGCAGGCGGTGAAGCGGGCCCGCTGGCCCTCCGGCACGAAGAAGCCGGTGTCGACCATCTTCAGCGGGTCGAAAATGCGGCTCTTCAGGAAGACGTCGAACGGCTGGCCCGAGATCGTCTCGACCAGATAGCCCAGCACGTCGGTGGCGACGGAGTAGTTCCACGACTCGCCCGGCGAGAACTCCAGCGGCACGGTTCCCAGCGTGTCGACGAAGGCCTGCAGCCCGCCCTCGCTGTCCACGCCGTCCAGCTTCAGCTTGCGATAGGCGGCGTCGACATTGGTGCGCTGCTGGAAGCCGTAGGTCAGGCCCGCGGTGTGCCGCAGCAGGTCGATCATCCGCATCGGCTCGGTGGTCGGCTTGGTCAGGAAGGCGCCCGGCACGCCGCCGTTGAACACGCCCAGGCTCCGCCAGGCCGGAATGAAGCGGTGCACCGGATCGTCCAGCGCCACCAGGCCGTCCTCGACCAGCATCATGAAGGCGACGCTCGTGATCGGCTTGGTCATCGAATAGATGCGGAACAGGCTGTCGGCCTTCAGCGGCTTGCCGCGCTCGACATCGGCGTGGCCCAGCACCGAGGTGTGGGCCAGCTGCCCCCGCCGCCACACCTGGGTCAGGGCGCAGGGCAGCTTTCCGCTGTCGATGTATTTGGACTGGATGAAGCCGTCGATGCGCTTCAGGCGCTCGGACGACATTCCCACCGCTTCGGGCGTGCTCAAGACGTTTCCTCCCCTAGATGATGACTTTCTTGGCGTCGGCGCGGAAAAGCCGGAGCGACGTTCGGCCGCAACGCAAACTTTACCCCAACGAGCGCATTCTGATTGAAGACGAGAGGATCAGGATGGGCAAGCACTTGGACGCGGGAGCTGCCTTGCGGATCGAAGCGGCCGCCGCCGACTGGTTCTTCCAGAACAGCCTCGACATGTTCGTCGTGCTGAGCGGCCGCTCGATCGCCCGCGTCAATCCCGCCTGGACCCAAGCGACCGGCTGGAGCACCGAGGACTCGCTGGGCCGGCACATCAACGACTTCTTCCATCTGCACGACAAGCCGATCATCGAAGACATAGGCCGGATCCTCAAGGCCCGCGGCCAGGCCACCGGCGAGCATCGCCTGGCGCGCAAGGGCGGCGGCTGGCTGTGGGTGCGCTCGCAGTCCAAGGTGCTGGAAGGCGACGACCTGCTGATCGTCTTCCAAGACCGCACCGAGGAGCGCGCCCGCAACATCGCCCGCCAGCAGGCCGAGCGCTCGAACGAGCTGCTGCGCACCGCCACAGGCATCTTCGTCTGGCGCTTCAACCCGCGCAAAGGGGTCTATGCCTTCGACCAGGACATCCCCACGCCCAGCCATCCCGAGGGCGGCGCGCGGACGATGACTATCCAGGAGATGACCCAGTCGATCCATCCCGACGATCGTGACCGCGCCTGGGAGGCGCTGACGCGATCCCTGCGCACCGGCGAGCATGTCGACATCGACTACCGATACCTGGACCCGCCGACAGGCCGCTGGGCCCATATCCACTCGTCCTGGCGCGGCGTCCGCGGCTCCAGCCCCGACGCCTGGGACGTGATCGGCATCAGCCAGGACGTCACCGAGCTGGTCGAGGCCCGCGACGCGGCCCTGGCCGCCGCCGACGCCAAGAGCCAGTTCCTGGCCAATATGAGCCACGAGATCCGCACGCCGATGAACGGGGTGCTGGGCGTGCTGCACCTGCTGAAGAAGGAGAGCCTGTCCGCCGACGGCCGCCGGCTGCTGAACGAGGCGCTGGACTGCGGCGAGATGCTGTCCCAGCTGCTCAACGACATCATCGACGTCTCCAAGATCGAGGCGGACAAGCTGGAACTGGCGCCCGAGCCGACCGAGCCGGCCGAGCTGCTGCGGGGCGTGGCCGAGATGCTGCGACCGCAAGCCGAGGCCAAGGGTCTCTATCTGCGCGTGGAGGCCCCGCAGAAAGGGCGTGAAGACGACCTGGGCTGGGTGAACACCGACCCGCTGCGCCTGCGCCAGGCGCTGTTCAACCTGCTGGGCAATGCAGTGAAGTTCACGCCGAAGGGCGGCGTCGTCGCGCGGCTGTCCGGTCGCCGCGCGGACGATCGCCTTCGCCTGCGGTACGAGATCGAGGACACTGGCGTCGGCATCGGCCCCGAAGCGGCCGCCTCGCTGTTCGAGCGCTTCCACCAGGGCGACGGCTCGACGACGCGGCGCTTTGGCGGCTCGGGCCTGGGCCTGGCGATCTGCCGGCGCCTGGCGCAGATGATGGGCGGCGACGTGGGGTTCTCCAGCACGCCGGGCCAAGGCTCGACCTTCTGGCTGGAAATCGACGCCGAGGCCGGCGCGCCGCCCGAGGAGACGCCCGAGGACGATGAGGCGCCGCTGTTCTCAGGCCTGCGCGTGTTGCTGGTCGAGGACAACGCCACCAACCGTCTGATCGCCGGCCGGATGCTCGAGGCCCTGGGCGCGCGAGTCTCGCTGGCCGAGGACGGGATCGAGGGCGTGGCCATGGCCCGCGAGGGTTTCGACCTGATCCTGATGGATATCCAGATGCCGGGCATGGACGGCGTCGAGGCCACCCAGCGCATCCGCGCCCTGCCCGCCCCCGCCGGCGCCGCCCCGATCCTGGCCATGACCGCCAACGCCATGGCCCACCAGCAGGCCGGCTATGTCGCCGCCGGCATGGACGGCGCGGTCGCCAAGCCGCTCTCGCCCGTCGCCCTCGCCCGCGCCATCATCCAGGCGCTGACCCTCGAGCGGACGACGGCGCAGAAAGCGTCCTGATGGGCGAGCAGGCGTCGTTGAAACATTCCTGACAAACCCTGACGCTAGGGGAGGCGATCGTCTCTCTACGGAAGGGACGGCCTTTCGGGCCGGGCTTCGCTCACCTAGATAGGCGAGACGTCCGATCGCGCGATCCGTGGAGGATCGCGTGCTTATGGGGTGAGTACGATGGACGATGGCCGGATTGGCGGGGCGGCGACGGAGCGCTACGCCCGCAAGAAGGAAACCATCCTGGCCGCGGCCACGGCGATCCTGAACCGCCAGGGCGTGCGCGGCATGACCCTGTCCGACGTCGCCGCCCAGGTGGGGCTGAACACCACCAGCGTCACCTACTACTACCGCAAGAAGGACGACCTGGCCGCCGCCTGCTTCATGCGGGGGCTGGAACGCTTGGAGGCGATGGTCGAAGAGGCCGCCGCCCAGGGCTCGCCCGCCGACCGCATCGTCAAGTTCCTTGAGCTCTATCTCGACCTGCACCGGGCCGTGCGCCAGGGCGAGGCCACGCCGCTGACCAGCTTCGCCGAGGTCAAGGCGCTGAAGGAGCCCCTGCGCGGCTCGGTGGTCGAGGCGTTCAACAACCTGTTCCGGCGGGTCCGGAGCTTCTTCGACGATCCGTCCCTGGCCCACCTGGACAAGCGTCAGCGCAACGCCCGCGCCCACCTGCTGATGGAGCAGGTGTTCTGGTCGGGCCGCTGGCTGCGTCGCTACGACGTCGAGGACTATGGCCGGGTGCGCGACCGGATGGGCGACATCCTGCTGAACGGCCTGCCGGCCAGCGGCCGCGCCTGGGCGCCGCGCCCCCTGCCCGACCCGACCCCGTCGTCCCAGGACAACGCGGCGCAGGAAGGCCTGGAGTGGCGCGAGACCTTCCTGGTCGCCGCCACCCGCCTGATCAACCAGCGCGGCTATCGCGGCGCCTCGGTCGAGGAGATCTCGGCGGCGCTGAACGTGACCAAGGGCTCGTTCTACCACCACCACGACGACAAGGACGCCCTGGTCGCCGAGTGCTTCGAGCGCACCTTCACCGTCACCCGCCGTTCGCAACTGGACGCCCGCGCCCTCGACGCCGACAGCTGGACGCAGCTGGTGTCGACCGCCGCCGGCCTGACCAGCTATCAGCTGTCCGAGCATGGACCGCTGCTGCGCGCCTCGTCGCTGAGCGCCCTGCCCGAACCCCTGCGCGGCGACATGGCCGACGGCTATATGCGCGGCTGGCAGCGCTTCGCCTCGATCATCTCCGACGGGATCGCCGACGGCTCGATCCGCCCGATCGACCCCAGCATCGCCGCCCACATGATCAACTCGATGCTGAACGCCGCCGCGTCCCTGCCGACCTGGGTCCCGGGACTGGACGGAGAGGAAGCCGCGGCGCTGTTCGCGCGGCCGCTGCTGACGGGGGTGTTGCGATAGCCTCCTTCTCCCCTTGCAGGAGACGGACGAACTGTTGCGACAGATTAACCATAAACTAGGTCCCAAGGCCGCTGGCTGATACCCTCAAGGCACTGATTCGCCTTGAGTCTCGCCGCATGACGACGATCAATCCGTACTCGTCGACCTACGCGCCTGGCCTGACCGCCGGCCAGACGGCGACGCAGCGCGCCAGTCAGGTCACCGGCTATGGCCAGACGCGCGACCAGAGCCCGACCATCAACACCCCGGCGGTCAATGTCACCCTGTCGCCCGCCGCCCAGGCGGCGCTGAAGGCCCAGACCGACTCCCGCACGATCGAGGGCGTGGTCGCCGAGGCCAAGGCCCAGATCACGGCCCGGCTGAAGGCGGCCGGAACGGCTGCCGCGCTGAAGGACGGCAACCCGACGATCGACGTCTCGAGCCTGGACCGCCGCACCCTCTACGCCGTGGCCAGCAACCAGGGCGGCGGCTTTCCGATCGAGCAGCAGGTGGTCGCGTCCCTGGCCCTGAAGGCCCAGAGCGATAAGGTCCTGGCCGGCCCCGCCGCCCAGGCCCGGCTGACCGGCGACTACGCCAGCCTCTACCAGACCGCCATCGACCAGATGGACCTGGCCGGCCCAGAGGAAAAGGCCTCCGCCGCCTGGAGCCGCGACCGCGCGGCCCTGGTGGAGGCCCGCGGCCAGGCTGTCACCCGTCCGGGCCTGGCCCCGGTTGGCGTGCAGAACGACACCGTCGCGGCCTATATGCACGAGGCCGGCGGGGTGGTGGCCGGCGCCAAGACCCGCGACTTCGGCAAGGTCGCCACCGACGTGCGCGCGGCGCTCGACAAGCAATATTCCCTGGCGACCCACCCCGACGCGGCCAAGGACCCCGACAGCGGCGACATCGACTTCCGCCGCTTCGACGACCGCTCGCTGGCGGCGGTGGCGCTGAACCAGGACGGCCAGTTCTCGACGCACGAGATCCGCATGGCCCAGATCGAGATCCGTTCGCGCGACAGCGCCGCGATCAAGGCCAGCTACCAGTCGACCAGCAACGATGACGGCGGCTTCGGCAAGGCGATGATCACCCGCTACGCCGGGATGACGACCGAGGAGCGGCAGGCCTCCGGCTGGACGCCCGAAACCTACGCCAAGATGGTCGAGCTCCAGGCCTCGCGCGAGAAGCTGAGCCAGATGTTCAACGCGGATGGCTCGATGGCCGGGCCGCCGAGCTTGTTGGATTATCTGTAGCAATCTAACCCGACCTCCCCGGCGAATGCCGGGGCCCGGATCGAACCCGCGAACTCAACGCGCTTGCGAGGCGGCTTGGCGCGTTCACCCCAAGCTCTCTGGCTGTATCTGGGCCTCGGCATTCGCCGCGGAAGTCGGCCGAGAGGCTCACCCCTGCGTCAGGCCCCGCACGCCTTGCCAAAATTTGCCAACAGCGCAATGCTGACCTCATGACGACGATGAACATCTCGCTTCCCGACACGCTCAAGGACTTCGTCGATGAGCAGGTTACTGGCCGCGGTTATGGGTCGAGCAGCGAATATGTGCGGGAGCTGATCCGCAAGGATCAGGATCGTCAAAAGCTGCGCGGCCTGCTGCTCGAGGGGGCCAATTCCTCGCCTAGCGCCGTCGCTCATGAAGACTACTTCGCGGCTCTTCGGGCGCGTGTGCGCGCCCAACGGTGACGGCGTACCCGATCGTTCGGCGCGGGCGCGCCGAGCAAGACGTCGATGAAGCGTTAGGCTTCTACCTAGCCGAGGCCGGCGGAAAGGTCGCGCTTGGCTTCATCGAGGCGCTGGAACAACGCTATCGCCGTATCAGCGAGGGCCCCGCCGCCGGCTCCAGCCGCTACGCTCACGAGCTCGACCTTCCCGGTCTGAGAAGTCGCGCGCTGAAGGGCTACCCCTATCTCGTCTTCTATGTTCAGCGCCTAGACCACATCGACGTTTGGCGGGTCCTGCACGCAGCCAGCGACATCCCAGCCTGGATCAGCGACGAGGGGCTTTAGCTCTCACCCCAGCGTCAGGAACCCGTGGGCCTTAACGAGGCTCTCACCGGCCGCGATGCGGGCGCTGGGATTGGGCTTGGGCTCGCCGACCTTGACCAAGGTGTTGCGGTCGACGTGGCGGAACGGTTCGTCGCGTCCGTGGACCTGCAGCATGGTCGTCGAGACATAGGACCAGCCGCCGTCGTCCTCGAACCGCACGTCCAGCTGGTAGGAGTCCGTCCGGAAGGCCCACTCCAGGAAGTCGGTCGAGCAGATCCCATAGCCTGGGCCGCCCCGTTCGGCGCGCACCGACAGGCCCGAGCCATCGGCGCTGGCCTGGCCCTTGGCGAGGGCCACCTGGCCGCGCGGGATGGCCAGGGTCTGCATGACGAGGCCCGTCGCCGGCTCCCACAGCCAGTAGCCGATCTGGTCGTGGAAGGTCACGTCCTCGTCCGAGGCGACGATGTGGACGTGGTAGCGCAGGCCGTACAGCAGCTGCGGCCCGTTGGCCTGCGGGTCGATCGGGTGCAGTTCGATGCGCTCGAGGAACTCGCGACGCTCGGGACCTTCGGCCTTGGGGTTCAGGTCGACGCCCTTGCGGCCTTCCCAGACACCCGCCAGTCGGGTCAGCGGACCCAGATTGGCCAGGGTGTCGGGATCAACGTCTTCCGGTTCGGAGAAAATGTCGGCGGGGAACTCGCTCATGCGTCCTTGGGTCCAATACGGCGCGCACAAGGTCAAGCTCGCCGAAGATAAGGGTTCGTCCGACGGCCGCCTGGCCGCGTATCGGAGTTGTTGATGACACGGATGGGACCGTCCAGCGAGAAGCTTTACCGAACGGCCCAAAGAAGGGTTTCGCATCCTTCGGGGGACGCTTAAGTGGGACAACACCGGTCGCCTCCTCCCGCCTGGGCGCCGCAACAATCGGAACTGATCTTCATGCGTTTCGCCAAGACCGGCCCGGCCGGAGGTTCTGGCTCCTCCTGGGGCGCGCGCTGCGCCCTGCTGGCGGCGACGGCGGCGGCGCTAAGCGGCTGCGTGACCCCCGCGCCGAAGGTCGATGCGCGGCTTCCCGCGACCTATCAGGCGCCGGCGGGAACCCCGCTGCCGACCGAAGCTCTGGACCAGTGGTGGACCAGCTTCAACGACCCGGTCTTGAACGATCTGATCACGACCGCCCTGGCCCAGGCGCCGGACGCGCGTCTCGCCGCCGCCCGGCTGGAGGAGGCCCGCGCCACCCGCCAGGGCCAGATCCGCCAGCTCTATATCCCGTCCACGCCCCTGACGGGCTCGGCCAAGCGCACCGACACCAACATCATCGACCAGAGCGGGACCGGCGGCTTCACCCAGGGCGGGGTCAGCAAGACCTATGCGGCCGACTTCGACGTCTCCTGGGAGCTGGACCTGATCGGCCGGCGCCGCGCCGCCCGCAAGGTGGTCGACAACGACCTGGCCGCCGCCCGCTTCGCCTACGAGGGCGCCCGCGCGGCCCTGGCCGCCAATGTCGCCCAGTCCTATTTCGACGCGCGGGGCTACGCCGTGCAGCTGGAGGACGCCCGCCAGAACGCCCGCATCAGCCAGAGCCTCTACGACGTCGCCGCCGAGAAGGGCCGCCGGGGCCTGTCGGCCACGTCCGAGGGCGAGCGCACCGCCGCCGACCTCGCCCAGGCGCAGGCGCAGGTCGCCCAGCTGGAAGCGCAACTGCAGGCCTCGCGCCGCAGCCTGCTGATCCTGGTCGGCAAGGGCGTCGATCCGCTGGCGACCCTGCCGGTCGATCCCGTCCTGGCCAAGGCCCCGCCGGTTCCCGTCGCCGCGCCCGGCGAGCTGCTGGCTCGCCGTCCCGACATCCGCGAGGCCGCCGCGAGGCTCGCCTCGGCCTCGGGCAATCTCAATGTCAACGAGCTGGCGCTGTTCCCGACCCTGACCCTGACGCCGGGCGTCGGCCTGTCGAAGTCGGTCAGCCCCAGCTTCCTGCAGCCTGGCTCCACGGCCTCGACCACCAGCTCGGCCTGGACCTTGGGGGCGAACCTGTCGATCCCGGTGCTCGACATCCCAAAGCTGCTCTCCGACATCAAGGCCCAGGGCGCGCGCGTCGAGCAGGCGGCGATTACCTACGAACAGACCGTCCAGCAGGCGTTCGGCGAGGCCGAGAACGCGCTCGTGCAATATGACGCCGACCAACGGCGCGTGGCGCTGCTGGCCGCCGGCGAGCGCCGCGCCGCCGTCGCCTACGAGGCCAGCCGCAAGGGCTACGCCGCGGGCCTG
>NZ_QFQZ01000149.1 GCF_003243465.1 Caulobacter segnis | reverse complement strand
CCAAGCGCCCTCCCCCGCGACGGGGACAGCTCTGAGTATGGCGGCGGTTTCAACGCGGATGATCCAGCGGCGTGTAAAATCGACAAGCGTTTGAAATCGTTCGGTTCGATTTCGTCTACACGGATCATGGAGCGCCGCGAACGCTCGTAAAATCCTCCCCCTAGCGGGGGAGGTGTCGGCGAAGCCGACGGAGGGGGAAGTCCTGCCGACCTTGCCTCTCCCCCCACCGGTCCTTCGGACCACCTCCCCCACAGGGGGAGGATTTGGGTTTCTCACCCGTCCCCCGCGACGTGAGCCAGCCTTACATCTCACGGCGAGACGATCGCAGGGCTGCAGCCTCCAAGAGATGTAAGGTTGGGTCCGACCTCGGGAGGTCGGCTAGCGCCCCTAACTGGTCTTCTAAATTTACTGCTTTCGAGCGGCCGTAGCGCTGGCTATGGTCGATAGATGACCCACGAAGACGTGCATGATCGAGCTTCGTTCGTAGCATATGTGGCCGAACTCCGAGGGCGCTTAGTTGCAAAGCCTGATGAGTGGGAAAACATCGACCTGCCCAGCTTTTTGGAGGCGATGGAGGCCTGGGCCCACGACGGGGATAAGCCCGCGCACCAAAACCCATGGCGACATACGGCGGACGTTCTCACCGCAGCGACAGTCTACGAGTAGCTTTGCGCCATGGCGATCGACGACTACACAGGTGAGCCAGTCATATTTGGGTCTTGGCTATACGGCGGAACCGTCAGGCAGCGCATTGCGATTGTCGCCTGCAATTTCGACCGTGCTCACGCCGATTACCTTGAGGAGATGGAGCATGTCCGTGAACAGCACGGCGGCGAACTGCCTCCTCCAAGTCCGCCCCGACCTTTAGGTTCGGACGGCGTGCTTTATCACGTTGGCTCTTCCCCCGATTTCGAGACGGTAGCGGAGGCAAAGGCTTGGGTGGATGCTCAGCCGTGGGGTCCCGTCATCTGGGATGCCTAGGTCAGCTCCCCACCCGTCTCAGCCGTCGCAAGGTCTACTTCCCGATAGGGCGCGGATATCCAAAGCCCCCTACTCCGCGTAAAGACCCAACGCTTCCAGGCACAGCTCCAGGCCCGTCACGTCCCGCAGCGGGTCGTGCGTGACGATCACGAACAATCGCCGCGCCTCGCCCCACAGCATCACCGTCTCGGGCAGGCCGTGGTCTTCGACCTGGCAGTCGTCGATGTCGCGCCAGACGCGGTTTTCGTCGAGCGAGGCGCCCAGCATCTGGTCGACGCGGCCGACATACTCGGCCTCGAGTTCGCTGGCGACGTTCAGATAGGCGAAGATCGGGCGGCCCAGGCCGGCCAGCACGCCGGCCTCGAACACGGCGGCGGTGTCGGCCGAGGGGCCTCGGAACGGGGTCAGGTTGACGATGCCCGCATCCGCCTGGCGCAATTGCGCCATGCGAGCGGCGTAGAACTGCCGGGCCGCCAGTTCGTCGCCCCCCTCGCCTGGGGGCAGGACGGCGGGGGTGATCGGCTCGAAGCCCGCGTCCAGGCACAGGGCCCGCTCGCGGGCGGCCTGGGCTTCGGAATCGGGGAGCCAGACCTGGGGGCCGGCGAGCCATAGGGAACGGACAGGACGCATGCGCCTTACGTCTGGTCCCAAGGCGCCGCTGTCAATGTTGGAGCTTGATGTTTGTCGGAAGGCCGGATGACGTCGATCGCGCGAAGAACCCTGTTGGCCAGCGGTTTCAGCCTGGCCCTCGCGCCCATCGCGTCCCCCGCCCTAGCCGCCCCGGCCCAGCCCTGGCTGACCTACGAGCGCCGACTGCGCGGCCTGCTGGCCGACCCGCCCGGTGGCGACTTCGACCCGGATTTCGAGCAGACCCTGGCGGACCTCAACACCCTGATCCGCCGCCGGGAGGGCGCGCCGCCGCTAGCCTGGGACGCGGGGCTGGCCGCCGCCGCTCGCGCCCACGCCGCCGACATGGCCGTCACCGAACACTTCGACCACCTGACGCGCGAGGGCTACTCGCCCGCCGGTCGCGTCGGCCTGCTGGCGCGCGACCTGGTCGGCGCGCCGGCCGAGAACATCGCCATGCGCCGCAACGCCGACGCCGCGGTGCGGCCCGACCAGATCATGAACCAGTGGCGCGACAGTCCCGGCCATCGCGCCAACCTCGTCGCCCCCGGCTTCACCCATGTCGGCTACGGCGCCCTGCGCCAGGGCCCGCGCGTGATCGCCGTCGGCGCCTATGCCGAGGTCGCCGCGCGCCTCGCGGGGCCCGCCCCGCTAAGCGTGCGAAGCCCCGACGAGATCGCCCGCGCCCTCTCGAACGCCGCGCCGCCGATCCGCCAGTTCTCGGTCTCCGAGCCGGGCGGCGAGGTGCTGACCGTCACCTATGTCGAGGGCCGCCCGCCCAGCGCGCTGCCGCCCGGCGCGTGGCAGCTGCGGCCGCACCTGTCCTCGGGCGAGCACCGCTACCAGCTGGCCTGGGGTCCGGTGTTCGTGCTGGCCTAGCGCCTCACGCCACCAGTTCGACCAGCAGCGCGTCCAGCTGCTCGAACTGCCCGGGCAGACCGCTCGCCGAACCGGTGAGGGCCTCGTCACAGCCTTCCTTGCTTGGATAGAGCTCGCTCAGGGTCAGCAAGGTCTGGCCGCCGCGATCCTCGAAGGTGACGGTGGTGATCGAGATCTCGCCGCCCTCCTCGTTGGTCCAGACGATCTTCGAGGGTGGCGTGACCTCGGTGTACTTGCCGTGGAAGGCCATGCTGTTGGCGGCGTCGTGTCCGAACTCAAGGCGGTAGCCGCCGCCGGTGCGGACGTCCATCTCGCAGGCCCGCAACGGCACGCCCAGCGCCTTGGGGACCCACCAGCGCTGGAACAGCTCCGCCCGCGACCAGGCCTCGAACACGATGCGCGCCGGCGCGTCGAAAAGCCGGGTCACGACCAGCTCGCGATCCGACCTGCGCTCGACCACAGTCTCATTCTTTCCGGACATTCCCGCTCTCCCTCTGCTTCAAGTCCTCGACGATCTCGTCCAGCGCGTCGAACCGCAGCGCCCAGCGCTGGCGGTAGCGCTCGATCCACGCGGCCTCATCCGCGAGCGCGCTAGTCACCAGGCGGCAGGTGCGCACCCGGCCGACCTTCTCGCTCGTCACCAGCCCCGCCTCTTCCAGCACCGCGATGTGCTTCTTCATGCCCGTCAGGGTCATGTGGAACTGGTTGGCGAGCTCGGTGATCGACGCCTCGCCACGGCCCAGCGTCTCCAGCACCCCGCGCCGGGTGGCGTCGGACAGGGCGGCGAACGAAGCGTCGAGGCGGGCGGCTGAATACTGAACCATTGGGTTCAGTTTATGCACGGAGAACGCCGTCACGCAAGCCGCAAACGAAAAGCCCCCGGCCTGGGAGGGCCGAGGGCTTCGTGGGATTTAAGCTTGGGTACTGAAACCGGAGGTCCGGAGACCCTTTTGCTTGCCGCGCGATGGCCGCCGAAACCGGCGACCACTTTCGGCTATCGCGCTTTAGTTCTTGGCCTGGTCGACCAGCTTGTTCTTGGCGATCCAGGGCATCATGTCGCGCAGGCGGCCGCCGACTTCCTCGATCTGGTGCTCGGCCGAGCGACGGCGCGTGGCCTTGAACGAGGGCTGGCCCACTTGGTTTTCCAGCATGAAGTCGCGGACGAACTTGCCCGACTGGATGTCTTCCAGCACGCGCTTCATCTCGGCCTTGGTTTCCGGCGTGATGATGCGCGGACCCGTCACGTACTCGCCGTACTCGGCGGTGTTCGAGATCGAGTAGTTCATGTTGGCGATGCCGCCCTC
>NZ_QFQZ01000061.1 GCF_003243465.1 Caulobacter segnis | reverse complement strand
GGCGGACGCGTAGCTCAGCGGGAGAGCACTACGTTGACATCGTAGGGGTCACAGGTTCAATCCCTGTCGCGTCCACCATCTCCTTCCCCAATTAAGTCAAACGCTTGCGGCCAAATCGGTCGTCCGATTTCGCGCGTGTTTCGGCCAGCGCGTGGGCGCGCTGCGGTGGCGCCGACGCGCGCTGCGTCAGGCCGTCCAGGGACGCTGCGGCGAGCGGGCCGTCAGCCCTCAGGGGACTGAAGTTCGGCGATGACCTCCGCCGCTTCGGTGAAGGCGGTGTTGGCGGCGGGAACGCCGGCGTAGATGGCCAGCTGCATCAGGGTCTCCTTCAGCTCGTCCTGGGTGAAGCCGCCTTGCTCCAGGCCGGCGCGGACGTGCAGGCGAAACTCCTCCCAGCGCGCCAGGCTTGCGCAGATGGCCAGGACCAGCAGCCGGCGGGTGCGGTGGTCCAGGCCCGGCCGGCCCCAGATCTCATTCCAGGCATAGCGGGTGATCATCGCCTGGTAGTCGGCGGTGAAGGCGGTGCGCCGGGCCAGGGACCGGTCGACCCAGGCGTCGCCCAGCACCTTGCGACGGGTGGTCAGGCCGGCCTCGAACAGGGTGTCCTTGGCGTCCCGCACGGCGGTCCCGTGCAGAACCTCGCCGACGAAGGCGCGGATGGCCCCGGCCAGGGCGGTCGGCGCCTCCAGGCTCGGCAGGTGGGCGGCGTCGACCTCTACATGGCGCGAGCCCGGTACGGCGGCCAGGATCCTGTCGGCGTGGCCCTGGAACGGGGTGGCGGCGTCCTTGGCCCCGGTGACCACCAGGGTCGGGGCCGTGATGGACGGAAGGTTGTCCAGCAGCGCCATGTCGCGGATCGCCGCGCCGCAGCCGCAGTAGCCGTCGGGGTTCTGCGCCAGCAGGGCGGCGCGGACGGTCTCGACGACCTCGGGATGCTTGGCGCGGAAGCCCTCCGAGAAGAACCGGGCCATGACCGGCTCGACCAGCGGGGCCATGCCCTCGGCACGAACCAGGGCCAGGCGCTGGTCCCAGGTCGACGGATCCATGGCGGGCGAGGTGCAGGCCAGGACCAGCGCCTCGACACGCTCGGCCGCCTTGGGGGGCAGGGCCATCAGGATCATGGCGCCCAGCGACGTGCCGACCAGGCTGGCCTTGCGGACGCCGGCGGCGTCCATCACCGCCAGCACGTCGTCGGCCAGCAGGTCCAGGCTGTAGTCGCCGGCCGGGGCGTCCGAGGCGCCGTGCCCGCGGGTGTCCATCCGCAGCACCCGGAAGTCCGGCGTCAGCAGCGGTACGACCGGATCATACAGCGACAGGTCGGTTCCGATCGAGGTCAGCAGCACCATGACCGGCTTGTCGGCGGCGCCGTCGGTCCGCCAGTAGAGGCGCGCGCCGTGCGAGGTGGCGAAGGGCATCAGCAGGTCTTTCCGTAGGCGGCGAGCGCCGCGGCGACCAGCGCCTCGGACTCGCCGGTGTCGATTCCGACGTCGGCGGCGGCGAGGTTGGCCACCATGCGGTCCGCGTGGACCTCCAGGCCCTCGATCACCGGCGCCATGACGCTGAGGGCGCCGTGGGTCAGCTGGAACAGCTCGGCCAGCACGGGTCCCTCGGCCTGCCAGCCGCCCAGCCCGCGCTCGTGCTGCTGCTGGGGGAGGGCGGTGATCAGGGCGGCGGCCAGGTGCGGCGCGCGGATCGCGGCGCTGAGGGCGACCTGGCAGCCGGTCGGATTGCGCTTGTGGGCCATGGCCGAGGAGCCGCCCCGCCCTTCGACGCGCGGTTCGAAGGCTTCCGCGACCTCGCCTTGCGCCAGGAGGGCCAGGTCGCCGGCGATCTTGCCGACCGCGCCGGTCAGGATCGCCAGGCTGGCGCCCAGCCCGGCCAGGCCTTCGCGCCGGGCGTGCCAGGGCGTCTCGGCGGCCGGCAGGTCGAGGCGCTCGGCCAGGCGCGCGACGACGGCGAAGGCCTGGCCGTCCAGCCCGGTCAGCGAGCCCGTCGCGCCGCCCAGCTGCAGCCGGATCGCCGCGGTCTCGCGCTCGAACCGGGCCAGGGCGCCGGTCACGCCCTGCAGCCAGCCGGCGACCTTGAGGCCGAAGGTGATCGGCAGGGCGCCCTGCAGCAGGGTGCGGCCCAGCATTGGGCTGGCCGCGTGGCGCTCGGCCAGGACGGCCAGGGCTTGGGCCAGGCGGCGGCTTTCCGCCACGACCAGCGCCGCGCCGGCCTTGGCCTGCAGCAGCAGGGCGGTGTCGGCGAGGTCCTGGCTGGTCGCGCCCTTGTGGACCTGGCGGGCGATCGCCGGGTCGGCGATGCGCGCGCGGATCAGCGCCACCAGCGGAATGGCCAGGGTGCCGGCGTGGGCGGCGGCCTCGGCCAGGGACTCGATCTCGGGACGTTCGGCGCAGGCCGCGACGATCTCCGCCGCCGAGGCCTGGTCGATCACGCCGACGTCGGCCTGAGCCTGGGCCAGGGCGGCCTCGAAGCGAAGGGCCGCGTCCAGCAGGGCCTCGTCGCCGAACGCCGCGAGCATGGCGGGGGATGAGGCCGATCGGTCGCGGATCAGGGAAGGCAAGGGGGGCTCCGTCTGCGTCAGACGTCGAAGAAGACGGTTTCGCGCGCGCCTTGCAAGACGATGTCGAAGCGCCAGGCGTCGCCGACCTTGCGCGCGACCAGGGTGTCGCGCCGCTCGGCCGGGACCAGGCCGAGGACCGCGTCGGCGTCGTTCTCGGGCGCGTCCTCGAAATAGACGCGGGTGACCAGCCGCTTGAGCAGGCCGCGGCCGAACACGCCGACGGCGATGTGCGGGGCCTGCGGGCGGTCGCCCGGACCGGGGACCGGGCCAGGGCGCACGGTGCGGAAGCGATAGAGGCCGTCCTCGCCGGTCGAGGCGCGGCCAAAGCCGATGAAGCCTTCGTCCAACGCGATGTCCGGGCGGTCGTCGTCGGGGCTGGCGTAGCGGCCGGCGGCGTTGGCTTGCCAGATCTCGACCATGGCGTCCGGAACCGGGGCGCCGTCCGCGTCGTAGACCACGCCCTCCAGCACGATCTTCTCACCGGCGACCGCGCCCTTTGGCGGCGCCAGGTTGAGGACGTAGTGCGCCTGCGGGAACAGTTCAGGCCGCGCGCCCAGGTCCGACTGGCCGACCAGGTCCGCGCCGCCCTTCCAGGGCAGGCCATAGTGGAAGAACGGTCCGACGGTCTGCCACGGGGTCTGGCCGAACAGCGACGGATCCTGGTTGTCCTGGCGCGGGGCCGGATTGACCTGCTCAGTCATGATGGTCGTCCTCGGTCGGGGTCTGGTCCTTGCCGCGCAGCACGATGTCGAACAGGTAGCCCAGGGCCCAGTTCGGACGCGTGGTCGCAAGGTCGAAGCGCGAGACCATGCGCTGGCGTTGGGGCATGGGCACGGCGTTGGCGATCGGATCGATCTCGATCAGCGGATCGTCGGGGAAGTACATCTGGGTCACGATGCGCGTGGCGAAGGCCGGCCCCAGCAGGGACAGGTGGATGTGCGAGGGGCGCCAGGCGTTCTTGTGGTTGCCCCATGGATAGGCCCCGGGGCGGATGGTCACGTACTGGTAGCGGCCCTCGGTGTCGGTGACGACGCGGCCGGCCCCGGTGAAGTTGGGGTCCAGCGGGGCGTCCCACTGGTCCTTGCCATGGATGTAGCGGCCGGCGGCGTTGGCCTGCCAGATCTCCACCACCGTGTTGGCGACCGGGCGGGCGTCCTCGTCCAGCACGCGGCCGGAGACGATGATGCGCTGGCCCTGGGGCGTTCCGCGGTGCTGGCGGGTGAGATCGGCCTGGGCGCCGCCCATCAGCTGGTCCCAGCAGCCGGCCGGCCCGGTGGTCTCGGTCAGGGTCTGGGGAATCTTGACCAGGGGCTGGCGCGGCGAGCGGGCCACGGTCGAGGCGTAGGGCGGATGCAGCGAGGGCGGCTGCCCGGCGTCCTCGCGGGTGTAGCCGGGCGGCAGGATCAGGCTCATGCGACTCTCCTAGACGCGCTCGAAGGCGAGGGCCGCGCCCTGGCCGACACCGATGCAGAGGGTGGCCAGACCCCTGGCGCCGCCGGTCGCTTCCAGCTGGCGCAAGGCCGTCAGGACCAGGCGCGCGCCGGACGCGCCCAGCGGGTGGCCCAGGGCGATCGCCCCGCCGTTGGGGTTCACGTGCGCGCCATCGTCCGGCAGGCCCAGCTGGCGCAGCACCGCAAGTCCCTGGGCGGCGAAGGCCTCGTTCAGCTCGATGGCGTCGAAGTCGCCGATGGCCAGGCCGGTCTTGTCCAGCAGCTTGCGGACGGCGGGGACCGGGCCGACGCCCATGACGCGCGGCGCGACGCCGGCGGTGGCGTAGCCGGTGATGCGGGCCCGCGGCGTCAGGCCGTGGCGCTTGATCGCCGCTTCGGAGGCGATCACCAGGCCCACCGCGCCGTCATTGACGCCCGAGGCGTTGCCGGCTGTGACCGTGCCGCCTTCGCGGACGACGGGCTTGAGCTTGGCCAGGGCGTCCAGAGTGGTCTCGCGCGGATGCTCGTCGCGATCGACGATGGTCGGACCGGCCTTGCCGGCGATCTCGACCGGGGTGATCTCGCCCGCCAGGAAGCCGTTGGCCTGGGCGGCGGCCGCCCGTTGCTGGCTGCGCAGGGCGAAGGCGTCCTGGTCCTCGCGGCTGACCCCGTAGTCGGCGGCGACGTTCTCGGCGGTCTCGGGCATGGAGTCGACGCCGTACAGCTTGCGCATGGCCGGATTGACGAAGCGCCAGCCGATGGTGGTGTCGAAGATCTCGGCGTTGCGCGAGAAGGCGCTGTCGGCCTTGCCCATCACGAACGGCGCGCGGCTCATGCTCTCGACGCCGCCGGCGATGACCAGGTCATTGTGGCCCGAGGCGATGGCGCGGGCGGCGTAGCCGACGGCCTCCAGGCCCGAGGCGCACAGCCGGTTGACGGTCACGCCGGGGACGGACACCGGATAGCCGGCCAGCAGCAGGGCCATGCGGGCGACGTTGCGATTGTCCTCGCCGGCCTGGTTGGCGCTTCCCAGCACGACTTCGTCGACGGCGGCCAGATCCAGGCCCGGATTGCGGGCGGCCAGGGCCTTCAGCGGGATCGCCGCCAGGTCGTCGGCTCGCACCTTGGCCAGCGCGCCGCCGTAGCGGCCGAAGGCCGTGCGAATACCGTCACAGATGTAGGCGGTGGTCATGAAAAAGCTCCCGCGTCGAAATCGGCCTCGGTCTTGGCCCTGATTTCGTCGAGGGTGACCCCGGGCGCGAGCTCGATCAACGTCAGGCCGCCGCCCTTCCGGTCCAGGTCGAACACGCAGAGATCGGTGACGACCATGTCGACGCAGGCCGCGCCGGTCAGCGGAAGGGCGCAGCGCTTGAGCACCTTGCTCTGGCCGGCCTTGTTGGCGTGGTCCATGACGACGATGACGCGCTTGACGCCCGCCACCAGGTCCATGGCTCCGCCCATGCCCTTCACCATCTTGCCGGGGATGGTCCAGTTGGCGATGTCGCCGTTCTGGGCCACCTCCATGGCCCCCAGCACCGTCAGGTCGACATGGCCGCCGCGGATCATGGCGAAGCTCTGGGCGCTGTCGAAGAAGCTGGAGGTCGGCAGCTTGGTGATGGTCTGCTTGCCGGCGTTGATCAGGTCCGGATCGGCCTCGCCCTCATAGGGAAACGGCCCCATGCCCAGCATGCCGTTCTCGCTCTGCAGGGTGACGTGCACGCCCTCGGGAATGTGGTTGGCCACCAGGGTCGGAATGCCGATGCCCAGGTTGACGTAGAAGCCGTCCTGCAGCTCACGGGCGGCCCGGGCCGCCATCTCGTCGCGGGTCCAGGCCATCATGCGGTCTCCTGCTCGCGAGGGCGCGTGGTCAGCTTCTCGATGCGCTTTTCGTTGATCGTGCTGAGGATGATGCGGTCGACATAGATGCCGGGCGTGTGGATGGCGTTGGCGTCCAGTTCGCCGGCCTCGACGATCTCCTCGACCTCGACGATCGTGACCTTGCCGGCCGTGGCCATCACCGGGTTGAAGTTGCGGGCGGTCATCCGGAACATCAGGTTGCCTTCGGGATCGGCCTTCCACGCCTTGATGATCGCCAAGTCGGCGCGCAGCCAGGTCTCGCGGACGTATTGCTCGCCCTCGAAGGTCTCGACCGGCTTGCCCTCGGACACCACCGTGCCGACGCCGGTCTTGGTGTAGAAGGCCGGAATGCCCGCGCCGCCCGCGCGGATGCGCTCGGCCAGGGTGCCCTGCGGGTTCAGCTCCAGCTCCAGCTGGCCCGAGAGATAGAGCTGCTCGAACAGCCTGTTCTCGCCGACATAGCTGGAGACCATCTTCTTGATCTGGCCGTTGTCGAGCAGCATCCACAGGCCGAAGCCGTCGGCGCCGCAGTTGTTGCTGATCACGGTCAGGCCCTTCACGCCGGTGTCCTTCAGGGCCGGGATCAGGGTCTCGGGATTGCCGGACAGGCCAAAGCCTCCGGACATCAGGGTCATGCCGTCGAAGACGACGCCCTCCAGCGCCGCGGCGGCGCTCTCGTAGATCTTGGATTTCATGGATGGGTCCTAGACGAGGGGCAGGCCGATATAGTTCTCGGCGAGGGTGACCTGGGCGGCGCGGGAGCCGCGGATGTAGGCGAGCTCGGCGACCTGCATCTTGCGGTCGAAGCCGTCGCGATCGGGGAAGCGGTGGGTCAGGCTGGTGAACCACCACGAGAAGCGCTCGGCCTTCCAGACCCTGGCCAGGGCGCGGGCCGAATAGCCGTCGATCCCGGCGTCGGAGCCTTCGTGATAATGCTCGACCAGGGCCTCGGACAGCATGACGACGTCGGACGCCGCCAGGTTCATGCCCTTGGCGCCGGTCGGCGGCACGATGTGGGCGGCGTCGCCGGCCAGGAACAGTCGACCATGGCGCATGGGCTCGCCCACGAAGCTGCGCAGCGGGGCGATCGACTTCTCGAACGAGGGCCCGCGGGTGACGCGGCTGGCGGCCTCGTCGCCCAGGCGCAGGCACAGCTCGTCCCAGAAGCGGTCGTCGCTCCAGTCCTCAAGCCGCTCATCGAGGCCGCATTGGATGTAGTAGCGGCTGCGGGTCGGCGAGCGCATCGAGGCCAGGGCGAAGCCGCGCTCGTGGTTGGAATAGATCAGCTCGTGGTCGCAAGGCGGCACGTCGGCCAAAACGCCTAGCCAGCCGAACGGATAGACCCGCTCGAAGGTCTTCAGCACGTCGGCCGGGATCGCCGCGCGGCTGACCCCGTGATAGCCGTCGCAGCCGGCGATGAAGTCGCAGTCCAGCCGGTGCTCGACGCCGTCATGGCGCCACGTGACGTACGGGCGGCTCCCGTCGATGTCGTGCAGGGCGACGTCCTCGGCGTCGAAGATCACCTTCACGCCGCGCGGTTCGGCGGCGTCGAACAGGTCCTTCATCACTTCCTGCTGGCCATAGACCATGACGCTGGCGCCGCCGGTCAGGGCGGCCATGTCGATGCGGAAGAGCTCGCCGTCGGCGGCGATGTTGGTTCCCGTGTGGACCAGGCCTTCGCGATGCAGGCGCTGGCCCAGATCGAGGCGGTCCATCAGGTCGACCGTGACCTGCTCCAGCACGCCGGCCCGGACCCGGCCCTCGACATAGGCGCGATCGCGGCGCTCCAGCACGACGGCGTCAACGCCCGCGCGCCGCAGCAGATGTCCCAAGAACAGACCCGCCGGTCCCGCGCCGATAATGGCCACCTGTGTGCGCAATGGGTTTCCTCCAAGCCATGTCTGGCCTCGTCGCTTTCGAGCGACCTGGAGGGATCTTGATCTTCATCAAGGCCGATGGGGATGGACGGAGGCGCCCAAAACTAGGACTTTCGTGACCTCTTCGTTCGCGCCAAGTCCGGTCTCACGATGTCGCAAGCGTCTATAGTTCCAGGGTTTTTCCTGTTCGGAGAGCCTGTCCGCACCGTCGAGGGCAAGTTCGTCCACCTGGAATCCTTGGACGATCGGTCTCGTCCGAACGACTGGAACATCCGTCCCCACGCCCACGCCGACCTCAACCACATCTTCCACATCACCACCGGCGCGGGGGTCATGCAGGCCGACGGCCGAGCGATCGCCTTCGCCGCGCCCTGCCTGGTGCTGGTGCCGTCCGGGGTGGTGCACGGCTTCAAGTACGAGGCCGAGAGCACGGGCTTGGTCCTGACGATCGCCGACAGCTACCTTCGCGAACTGTGCGCCCGCGAGCCGGACCTGCGACAGGTCTTCGCCGGCCCCGCCCATGGCGCGCTCGACGCCGACACGGCCGTCGGAGCCAGCTTGGCGACCTTGGCCCGGGAGCTGAACTGGACCGCGCCCGGACGCTCGGCGGCCGTCGAGGCTTGCCTGATGACGATCCTGGTGGAAGCGCTGCGGCAGGCCAGCGCCCAGCGCCGGGATCCGGCGACGGTGGGCGTCCAGGCGGGGCTGGTGGCGCGCTATCGGGCGCTGATCGACCTCCACTACAAGGATGGCCTGTCGCCCGGCGACTATGCGGCGCGGCTGGGCGTCAGCCTCAAGCAGCTGCGCGGCGCTTGCGCCAGCGTCACCGGCGCGACGCTGACGGAATTGATCGTCGACCGGGTCATGCTGGAGGCCAAGCGGGCCCTGGTCTACTCGAACATGAGCGTGGCCGAGGTGGGCTTTCACCTGGGCTTCGACGACCCGTCCTATTTCACGCGGTTCTTCAAGCGCGGCGAAGGGGTCTCGCCGCGCCAATATCGCGCCCGGGCCGCCGCCGACACGCCGTTCGGCCGCTAGGGCCGCGCGCCGCGGACCTTCGGCCTGCGCTTCGACAAGACCTTCCACCAGCCCCAGCAGCGCGGCGCGGTCGACCTCAGAACGGCCGCGCGCTCAGCGTCACCCCCACCGTGCGCGGGTCGCCCAGGATCACGGTATAGGGCGTCACCGCGGTGGCGGCGCTGAAGGCGACGGCGTAGCGCTTGTCCAGCAGGTTCTTGGCCCACAGCGTCACCGACCAGCGGTCGCCCCGGCCGCGCAGGCCGATCCCGGCGTTGGTCAGGGCGTAGCCTTGCTGGCGGCCGTAGGACGACAGGGGATTGAGGTTTCTGCGGCTGCGCCAGGTTTCGTTGGCGTAGGCGAACAGCGACAGGTCGCTCGCCAGCGGCTGCTCCCAGCGGGCGCTGACATTGCCGGTCCAGTTCGGCGCGAAGGGGGTCTGCTCGCCCGACAGGTCCGCGGTGGGCGCGGCGCCGGCATAGGTCAGTTCGGCCGGCGGCGGGGCGTCTCTGTAGGCGACATAGACCGCCTCGCCCCAGGCGGTGGCGAAGGCCAGGTTCAGGCGGGGCGTGACCTGGGCCGCGCCCTCGGCCTCAATCCCGCGCAGCCGCACCTTGCCGGCGTTGGCCAGATAGGAGCGGGTGGTCGCGCCGGTCGGATCGACGTACGGGGCCTGGTAGCCATCGATCGTGTCGCGATAGAGGTTGACGTTCAGCGTCGCCCGGCCGCCGGCCAGGGTCGTCTTGAGGCCCAGTTCGTAGTCAGTCGACGTCTCGGGATCGATGATGATCCGGTCGCCGGGCCGGGCGCCCAGATTGGCCGCGCCGGACTTCTCGCCATAGCTGACGCTGGCATAGGCCAGCACACCCTGGCTGATCCGGTAGGACGGGTTGATCAGCCAGGACAGCGAGCCGTCCTTGCGCCGGCCGCGCACGGTGAAGTCGGCGCCGGTGACCGCCGCGCGATAGGGCGCCAGGCGTCCCGTGAGGGCCGCGCCGCCGAACGAGAAGGCGGTGTTGGAGGCCTCGCGATCCTCGTGGGTGTAGCGCAGGCCCGCGGCCAGGGCGGCGCGCGGGCTGACATGCCAGGTTCCGTGGCCGAACAGCGCCGCGCTCTTGGTGTCGGCCAGGCCGACCTGATCGGCTTCGACCCCGTCCAGCACCGCGTCGGGCAGCAGCGGCGAGACGAAGAAGGCGGTGGCCTTCGACAGCAGCCGGACGCGGTAGGTGCTGCGCACCTGCTGCTTGAGCAGATAGATCCCCGTCTGCCAGTCCACCTCGCCCCCCTCGGGCGAGGCCAGGCGTAGCTCCTGCGAATACTGGTCGACATCGACGTCATAGCCGGTGCGGAAGATCGGGTAGGGGGTGTAGTCGCTGTCGTTTTCGGGGCGATAGTAGAACCGCCGCCAGGCGCTCACCGAGGTCAGGCCATAGTCGCCCAGCTTGAAGGTGGCGATGTTCGACACGCCGTCCGTCCGGGCCACGGCGCGGGCCTGGCTGTCATAGTCGGGATGCTCGACATCGTAGGACGGCGCATAGCCGAACCCCGCCTGCAGGCGGCGCGCCCAGCCGTTGCGCGGCGTTCCGTTGGCGTAGGTCAGCGGGTCGCCGACCGGCGGCGTGTGGTTGTTGTACTCCTCGGTGTCGTAGTGCTCGACGATCAGGCGGTCGCTGAAGGCGGCGTTGGGGTCGAACAGGAGCTGGCCGCGCACGGCCCAGCGGTGGTTGTCCAGGTAGCGCTTGCCGTCGGCCCTGTTGCGGATCCAGCCGCCGCCGGTGTCGCCCGACAGCGTCAGGCGGCCGGCGACCTTGTCGCCCGCCAGCGGGCCCGAGAGGTTGGCGCGCAGCTGATAGCGCTGGCGATTGGCGATCGTGGCGCTGACCTCGGCCTCGGGCGCGAAAGAGGGGGCCTTGGTGGTGACGACCAGGGCGCCGATCGTGGTGTTCTTGCCCAGCAGCGTGCCCTGCGGCCCGCGCGCCAGCTCGATGTGGTCCAGGTCGACGAAGTCGAGCCACGAAAAGCCGGGATGGGTGAAGAACACGCCGTCGACCATCAGCCCGACGCCCGCTTCGGAGCCGTCGCTGTTGGCGTTGCCGCCCACGCCGCGCACGGTCAGGGTCGAGACCCGGGCGTTCTGCTGCAGGGCCGCGAAGTTGGCGATCTTGGCGGCGTAGTCGGCCACGCGGTCCAGGCGCTCGGTCCGCAGGACCCGGCCCGACACGGCCGAGACGGTGATCGGCGCGTCCTGCAGCTTCTCCTCGCGGCGGCGGGCGCTGATGACGATCTGGTCGACGGCGGTGTCCTCGGTCCCAGGCTCGGCGGCCAGGGCCGGCGCGGTCGACGTCATCAGCCCGCCCAGCGCGCCGGCCAGCAGGACCCGTTTTCTCGACTTGGATTTCATAGACCGCCCCCGAGGCGTGCCAACGCACGCCCCCGCGCGCCGGCCGACCATGTAGTCCTATCTATCTGATAGGATTTCATTGCGCGCCGGGGCAAGGCAGTTCATTTGCGGGCGAGGGCGCGTTTTTCTATCCGGGCGCCATCTTCGCCACGCCGGGAACTTCCGCGCGGCTGAAGGCCTCATGGTTGTTCAGGAGGATCCGCATGGCCAAGGCCCCCATCCGCGCCGCGAGCGCCCGGCCCGACCCCGCCGAGACGCCCAAGGCCCAGAGCCGCGGCCGCAGCGTGATCGCCATCGCCGCGGCCTTCGTCATCGCCTGCGTGGCGAGCTTCCTGCTGGTCGCGGTCGGCTTCGGCCACAAGGGCTAGGGCATTTCCGACAGGCGTCCCGATTTCAGGCTAAAGGCCCTAGCCGCAAGGCTCCGTGCGGCCGGTCGTCAGGTCCACGCGGAAGCACTGCTCCCGTCCGGTCGCGTTGTCGCGGACGATCAGGCTGACGGCCTCGTCCTCATCCGCGTCGTGGCCGAAGTCCTCGAGATAGGCGACGGCGGCGGCCTCGGCCGTGGGCTCGTCGACGGGGCGGGCGTGGCCCCCGTGCAGGTGGCGGGCGCGGACGGTGTAGGACATGCGAGGGCTCCGGAGCGGCGGGTCTCGCCAGCTGAAACGCGCCGCGCCGGGATTGGATTCAGGTCAGGTTGTATTCCGGCTTGGCGTAGACGCCGATCAGGTCGACGCCGAACACGTCGTGGGTCAGCTCGTCGGCGTACAGCGCCGCCAGCGACTTGGCGTAGACCCCGACGTCGGCCTTGGCGGCCTCGGCCAGCAGCCAGCCGACCATCGCCGCCTTGGTCCCCTGGCCGTTCAGCCCGTCCTGCCCGTAATAGGCGAAGTAGTCGCCGCGGGTCATGGTCTGGCCGCCCAGGGTGAAGGTGACGTCCAGCATGTCGTGCAGCTTCTGGTCGGTCGGGGTCAGGCCGAAGATCGCCGCATAGGCCTTGCGCGTCGCCTCGGGCAGGCTGAGCGTCCCGTAGTCGGTCGCGAACCGCGTCGCCCCCTCGCCGAACTTGCCGAGATTGACCGCGAAGTTGATGAACCGGTTTCCGTAGTCGAAGGTCTGGTAGTAGGCGCTGTTGAGGTTGTTGGCGTTGGGGCCGTTCGGCGCGACCAGATAGTCCATGCCCGCCGTGGTCGGGGTGCGGCCGGTGAAGAACTGGTAGGACAGCACCGCCACCGACGTGGTGGCGTCCGCCGTGGCGACCACCTTGGCGATGGCGTCGGCATAGGCTCCGCCGCCCGCCATGTCCGACGCCAGGCTCTTGGCCAGGGGCTCGGCCGGCGCGCTGAGCGGCGTCAGGCGCAGCAGGCTGGTCATGGCGGCCGCGACGCGGCTGTCGACCAGGGCGATGGCGCGATCGGCGAAGGCCAGGGTCTCGACATTGACGACGACGTCGGTCCCGTCGGTCCCGGCGTTGTCCTTGACCTGCCAGCCGCCGCCCGCCACCGCGGTGATCGCGTAGCCGGCCGCCTTGCCGGTGAAGACGGCGGTGTCGAGGCCCAGGGCCCCGTCGATCCGGTCGTCGCCCGGGCCGCCGGTGATCCGGTTGGCCGCGGCGTTGCCGTTGATCGCGTCCGCCGCCGATCCGCCGACGGCGTTCTCGATCGTCGCGCCCATGGCGATGGCGACATTGCCGGTCAGACCGCCGACGCTGGAGAAGAAGCCGGGGCGCAGGTCGATGGTCTGGGCGACCCTGTAGCCTGAGAAGTCCAGGGTGTCGGTCCCGCCCGCGTCCCAGACGGCGAAGACCAGCTTGGTGGCGCTGCTGGTGGCGCTGAACCAGTCGCGGCCGGCGGTGGCGTTGAAGCCGTAGACGGTGTCGCCGGTGCGGGTCGACATGTTGGCGCCATAGGCCAGCTGGGCGGCGGCGATGTCGTCCAGCAGCGGAACCGAGGCGTAGGCGCCGTTGAACGCGCCGCCGGTGTTGCTCTCGCCGAAATAGGACATCACCGTGTACTGGCGGCTGTCCTCGTAATAGCCGGCGTCGGCGGCGTAGGTCAGGGTGGTGTTGGCCTCGGCGTCGTAGTCGGCCGGATGGGCGAGGCCGATCGCGTGGCCCAGCTCGTGAGCCAGGACCATGCCGCCGTAGTTGCTCGCCGTCGGATTGGCGTTGTAGCCCAGCGAGCTGTTGATCCACACGTCGCCCGACCGGTTGGTGGGCGTATAGTTGCCGGGATAGTAGGCGAAGGCGGCCGCGCCGGACTGGCCGGAGCTGTAGTTGCCGAACAGGATGGCGGCGTTGTCGCTATAGGCCGCCGCGCCCGAGGTTCCTTCGCCCATCCGGATGAAGGTGATGTTGGCCACGTCCGCCCAGGCGGTCAGGGCCTTCTCGGCCTGCAGGATCTGGGCGGCGCTGAACGTCGAAAAGCCGGCGGTGTCACTGGGCATGGTCGCCGGCGCCGTGGCTCGAAAGGCGTAGGTGACGGTGGCCGGCTTCAGCAGGTCGCTCGACCAGCCGGGCTCGCCGCGCAACAGCTGAGAGGCCGCCTGCTCGACGGTCAGGCTGGGCTTGCCGCCCACGACGCCGGCCCGGGAGTCGGCGTTGACGAAGGCGTTGGGGGTGTCGCCGCCGCTGACGGCGGCGGCGTCATCCGGGGCCAGAGGAAAAGGTTCGATACTCACGCCATACTCCAAGCGCCCCGTCAGCAAGTATGAGCACGCGCCTTTTTGTCCGCAATCTCAAGCTCTTGCGACAAGAGCGCGCAAGCTGAGGCGCCGTTTGGTCGTCGCCCCATGGTGGCGCTGGGCCGCATTAATTTCACAATTCGCCTAAGTTTGTGGCTTTCAGGCAACACCCAAATCCGGACCGAGCGCGTTTGTCGTCATGGGTTCCGGGGAACGTGTCGGGACCACGACATTCGAAAGTAGAGGGTACATCCAATGAAGATGCGGTTGCTGGTCGGCGTGGCGACGGTGGCGCTGGGCGCCGCCTCGGGCGCTCTGGCCCAGAGCGCTACGAGCGGTTGGTATGTCGGCGCGGACGTCGGCTATCACGAGTCCAAGGACGTCAAGACCACGTCCACCAACAACTACCAATGGAACTTTGGTGGTGAGCATGACTGGGCCGCCTTCGGCCGCATGGGCTACAAGTTCACGCCGAACTGGCGCGTCGAAGCCGAGTACGGCTACCGCCCGAACGATCTGAAGACCGTTCGCGGCGAGGGCCTGTCGGGCGCCCAGCCCATCGGCCTCTGCACCCCCGGCGTGGGCCGTAGCGCCAGCGCGCCCGACTGCGGCGACATCGACGGCAAGATGAAGGCCTCGACCCTGATGGCCAATGTCATCTTCGACATGGCGCCGAACTCCAGCATCAATCCGTTCATCGGCGTCGGCGCCGGTACGGCCTGGGTGCACAACAAGGCGTACGGCCAGCTGTCGGGCGTTCCGGCCGGCGCCGCGCGCTTCCAGAACACCAACTTCGACGACGTCGACCAGGCGTTCGCCATGCAGGGCATCGTCGGCCTGGGCTGGAACTTCGCTCCGAACTGGTCGATGGACCTGACCGGCCGCTACCTGCGGACCAGCAAGCTGGATTGGGGTTCGGTGACGCAGAACGTCGGTCCGGCCGGTGGCTCGATCACCGACGTCGGCACGTTCTCGGGCCGCTACAAGGACACCTCGGTGACCCTGGGCCTGCGCTACACCTTCGGCGCCCCGCCGCCGCCGCCCCCGCCGCCGCCGCCGCCGCCGCCCCCGCCGCCTCCCCCGCCGCCGCCGCCGCCCCCGCCGCCCCCGCCGCCGGCTCCGGTCGCCCCGGCCTATGAGTCGCGCGAGTTCGTGGTCTACTTCCCGTTCGATCAGTCCGTGCTGACGCCGGAAGCCCAGGCGGTGGTCCAGCAGGCCGCCGACTACGCCAAGGGCGGCAACGCGACCAAGATCGTCGTGACGGGTCACACCGACACCTCGGGCTCGGACGCCTACAACCGCAAGCTCTCGGAACGCCGCGCCAAGGCCGTCGCCGATGGCCTGGTCGGCCTGGGCGTCAACGCCACGGCCCTGGCCGTCGACTGGAAGGGTGAAAGCGCCCCGGCCGTCGCCACCGGCGATGGCGTGAAGGAACCGCTGAACCGCCGCTCGACGGTGTCGATCAACTTCTAAGCTGTTCCGCTCGGAAGACTTCCTGGGGCTGGCCGCAAGGCCAGCCCTTCTTTTTTGCGCTCAGGCCGCGAGGCCTGTCGCCCTAACGAAAGGACGCTCCCGAGAGGCTCGGGAGCGTCCCATCCGGCGGACCGAGAGGGCGGCGACCGCCGGGCGCGGCCGGTCTTGAGGGCTCCGGCCACGTGTCGGTCAAGATGCGCGACAATGCACGGAATTATACGCCAGGGGCGCTGACGGACGAGTCGAAACGGTCCGGATCGACCAGCTGCGACAATTGGCGCGGCAGGGGCGAGGGGACGCCCAGCGCGCGGGCGATCACGTGCTCGGCCAGCAGCGGCGCCAGGCACAGGCCCCGCGACCCCAGGCCGGTCAGCAGCCAGAGACCATCGGCGCGGACGCCGGCCAGCGGCAGGTGGTCCGCGACCGTGGCGCGCAGGGCCGCCCGCCCTTCGAACACCTGGCCGGCCAGGTCCCGGGCCAGGCGCGGCAGGCCCTTGGCCAGGGTGGCGAGGTTGCGGACATGGTCCTCGTCACGCAGGTCGACGGCCGTGTCGTCCCGGTCGTGGGTCGCGCCGAACAGCACGCCGTCCTGGGTCGGGATCGCATAGCCGCCGAAGGCCGCGGGCGCGATCGACTGCCCGCCGGTGGTCCAGCTGGCCTGGCCGCGCACCGGCCGCAGGGGCAGGGCGGGGACAAGGCGCGGGCTCGCCGCGCCGCCGGCCAGAGCCACGGCGTCGGCGCGCAGGATCAGGCCGCCGTCCGCGTCCAGCAGCCGCCAGCCCTCGCCGTCCCGCGCCAGGCTGGCGACGCGGGCCGGCAGGGTTTCGCCGATCCAGGCGGCGCGGATGGTCGGCGGTTCGACGACCAGGGCGGCGTCCATGGCCAGGGCCGGCGTCGCGGCGCCGACGCGCGCCTCGACGGCCTCCGCCGGCAGCGGGGTCATGGTCGCGGGCTCGAAAATGTCCTGGCTCGCCACGGCGGCGAAGCGTCCCGCGTCGCGCTCGGCGCTGGCCAGTTGCAGCACGCCTTGCGCCACGACCGCGCCGGGCGTGGCGGCGTAGAGCCGCGTGGCCCGCCCCAGCGCCTGGGCGTAGAGCGCCGCGCGTGGGCCGCCGCCGGCGTCGAGGGCGGGGGTGACGAGGCCCGTCGGGTTGCCCGAGGCCGCCACGCCGTCCGGATCGTCGATCACCGTGACCGAGAGGCCCTCGGCCCGAGCCGCCCGCGCCAGGGCCGCGCCGGCGACGCCGCCGCCGATGATCGCCAGGGTCTTGGGGCGGGGAAGCGCGGGGCGCTCTCCCGGCAGCCAGGCCTCCAACCGCTCGCGCTTGCGGCCAAAGCCTGGGCGCTTGGCGATCTCGAGGCCGGCCGCCTGCAGTCCGCGCCGCACCGCTCCCGCCACGGTGAAGGTGGCCGCGCGGGCGCCGGGGGCCGAGCGGGCGGCGACGGCGGCCAGCACCTCTTCGCGCCACATGGCCGGATTGAGGGCGGGCGAGAAGCCGTCCAGGAACCAGGCGTCGGCCGCGCCGTCCCAGGCCTCCAACGCCTCGACCACGTCCATGACGGCGAGATCGAGCACGGCGTCGAAGCCCGGCAGGTCTACGCGGTGGAAGCCGCGCGCCCGGCCGGGCCAGGCGTCCAGCAGGGCCTGCGCCGCCTCGTCCAGCTCGGGCCAGTGGGCCAGGATGCGGGCGGCCTCGTCGCGGTCCAGCGGATGGGCCTCGATCGAGAAGATCCGCAGGCGCGCCCCGGGCGGCTTCTCGCGCCGCCAGAGGTCCAGCAGGGCGGCTATGTTCAGCCCCGAGCCGAAGCCCAGCTCGCCCACCACGAAGTCGCGGCGGCCCGCGAACCTTTCGGGCAGGCCGCAGCCTTGCAGGAAGACCGCGCGCGTCTCGGCCAGGCCGTCGACGCTGGAGAAGTAGACGTCGCCGTACAGGCTGGATTGCGGCAGGCCGTCTTCGCGCCAGACGAGGGGGCTGGAAGGGGCGGTGGGGTCCATGCCGCTGCTAGAGCGCCGGGGTGGGCGGGCGTCAAGGCTGCTGATCGATCCTCCCATCGCCCGACCTCCCCGGCGCCACGGGTCGCGCTCTGCGCGCCCGAGCGTAAACGCCTGCCGGGGCCCAGATTCATCCGGGGCTTCAGATGTAAAAGCGCCCTCCGCCGTGGCTCGACGAAGGGCGCTTGTGGGCTCGACCTGGGCCCCGGCGTTCGCCGGGGAAATCGGAGATTATGTAGCCTTAATGCGCGGCCTTCTTCTCGGCCGGCTTGGCGGCGTCGGCGGCCGCCGTGGCCGAGGCGTCGGCGGGAGCCGTGGTCGAGGTCGCGCCGGTGGCGGCGGCGTCGGCCGGGTCGACCGGGGCGTTGGCGGCGGCGGCGGCTTCCTTGTTGGCGTCGGCGGCGGCCTGGTCCTGGGCCGAGGCGGCTTCGGTCACGGTGCTGGCGTCAGCGGCGGCGGCCTTGGCGGCGGCGTCATCGGCGCCGGCCTCTTCCTTCTTGCCGCAGGCGGCCAGCGACAGGGCCGACACGGCGACGCCGGCGATCAGCAGCTTGCGGAGCATGGTGGTGCGCATGGGTTTTCCCTTCCGAGTCAGCGCGTCTTCAGACGTCTTCAAGGGAAGGGATAACGCGTTCAGGGCTCGGCGCAAACGCGCGAGCCCGAACGTGTCGCATTATTCATTCGGGATCTGCTGCAGCGCCTCTTCCAGCTCGGCGAAGCTGGGCTGGGCGGGCGAGGGCACGTTGCCGCGGCCGATCTCGACCGAGATCTGGGCGGCGTTGCCGTGCAGGTGGGCGACCAGCACGGCCTGGATGATCTTGTAGAAGGCGCCGTCTTCGTTGACGACCGCCTGCAGGCGGGCCGCCATCGGGCCGACCAGGCCATAGGCCATGAACACGCCCAGGAAGGTGCCGACCAGCGCGCCGCCGATCATGCCGCCGAGGACGGCCGGCGGCTCGGTGATCGAGCCCATGGTCTTGATGACGCCCAGCACGGCGGCGACGATGCCCAGCGCCGGAAGGGCGTCGGCCATGCTTTGCAGAGCGTGGGCCGGCTCGAGCGCCTCGTGGTGGTGCTTCTCGAGCTGCTTTTCCATCGCGTCCTCGACCTGGTGGGGATCCTCCAGGTTCATGGTCATCATCCGCAGGGTGTCGCAGATGAAGTCGACGGCGAAGTGGTCGTGGGTGATCTTCGGATAGCGCTCGAAAATCTTGCTCTCGTGCGGCTTTTCGATGTGGCTTTCAAGGGCGATGACGCCCTTGGACTTCATCGTCTTGGTCAGCAGGAACAGCAGGCTCAGCAGGTCGCGATAGTCGGCCGGCTTCCACTTCGGCCCGGCGAAGATCTTGCCGAAGCCGCCGGCGGTGGCCTTGATCACGGTCATCGAGTTCGAGATCAGAAACGCGGCGATGCCCGCGCCCAGAATGGCCATCAGTTCGTGCGGCGCGGCCTCGATGATCACGTCCATCTTGCCGCCACCCATCAGGTAGCTGCCGAACACTAGGCCAAAGAGCAGGACGATGCCGATAATCTGAAACATAGTGCCCAACCGACCCCGAGTTTGAGCCCGCACTATGGGAGTTAATACTTAATCCAAGGTTCTCGCCACGGCGATTCATCGGCGGCGCCCCGCCGCAGCCGGTTGCGTGGGCGCGCCAGCGGCTCTAACGGTTGTTTGATGACTGGGGAGACATCACAGGTCCGGGACAACCGGACACCGTTCGCCATCCTGTTTGGCGTGTCCGTGGCGACCGCCATGGGCAATACCGGCATGCTGTCGGTGCTGCCCGCCATCGGCCGCCAGATCGGCATCCCCGACGCCATGGTAGCGGCGATCTTCTCGCTGTCGGCGGTGCTATGGGCGATCACCTCGCCGCTGTGGGCTCGGCAGTCGGACCTTCGCGGTCGCAAGCCGCTGATCATGCTGGGGCTTTCGGGCTTCTGCGTCTCGATGCTGCTGTGCGCCCTGGTGGTCTCCGCCGGCCTGCGCCACCTGGCGCCGCCGATGGTGATTTTCGTGCTGTTCCTGCTGTGCCGGGCCCTGTTCGGCGGCGTCGGCTCGGCCGCCAATCCCGCCACCCAGGCCTATATGGCCGACCGCACCAGCCGCGAGGAGCGCACCCAGACCATGGCCACCCTGGCCGGCGCCTTCGGCCTCGGCACCGTGGTCGGCCCGCTGCTGGCGCCGCTGTTCGTGCTGCCGGTCGTGGGGCTGGCGGGCCCGATGTTCGCCTTCGCCGCGATCGCCGCGATCATGCTGGTCGTGGTCAAGCGCGGCCTGCCCGAGACCTTCATGCCCGGCCGCGGAGACACCCCGCCCCGGCGCAAGCTCGGCCTGCCCTGGCGCGGCGAGAGCGCGGCGCTATGGCGCGATCCGCGGCTCAAGCCTTTCCTAGTCTACGGCTTCCTCGTGGCCTCGTGCCAGACGGCCCAGACCCAGACCCTGGGCTTTCTGATCATCGACAAGCTGGGCCTGCCGCCGGTCAAGGCGCAGGGCTTCATCACCCTGGCCATGGCGGCCGGGGCGGTGGCGGGGCTGCTGGCCCAATGGGGCCTGATCCGCATGTTCCGCATGGGCCCGCGCGAGCTGATGCGCTGGGGCGTGGCGGCGGCGGCGCTGGGCAATGTGGTGGTGGCCTTCGCGCCCGACTATGCGGCCGTGGCCATCGGCTATGCGATCGCCAGCCTGGGCTACGGCTTCGCCCGGCCGGGCTTCACGGCGGGGGCGTCCCTGTCGCTTCCGGCCAAGGACCAGGCCGGGGCGGCGGGGGCGATCGCGGCGATCAACGGCCTGAACGTGGTCGTCGCGCCGCTGTTCGTGCTGCTCTACGAGAAGATCGGCTGGGGGCCGTTCGTGCTGAACGCCCTGATCCTCGTCGCCATGCTGGCCTACGCCCTGCGCCAGGCGGTCCTGCGCTCGGTCAGCCAGACCGCCCCCGAGCGGGAGGCGGCGATCGCGGGGCTGGAGCGGTCGGACGAGGGTGGTGTTTAGGCCGTCATCCGCTCCAGCGCGCGGCGGTCCTGCAGCACCACGTGGCGGACGGTCGGCAGGGCGATCAGGCCCTCGTCCTGCAGGCTGGTCAGGGTGCGCGAGACGGTCTCGATGGTCAGGCCCAGATAATCGGCCATGTCCTGGCGGCTCATCGGCACGTCCAGCTCGGCCTTGGCGCGGGTGCGCTCGGCGATGTCGAGCAGCAGGCCGGCGACGCGCTCCTGGGCCGAGCGGCGGCCCAGCATCAGCACGTGGTCCTGGCTGCGCTGCAGGCCCTCGGCGGTCAGGCGCAGGATGGCGCGAGCCGTGTCGCCACGCTTGGCGGCGAGATCGCTGAGCGTCCCGCGGCGGATCATGCGGATGGTGGTGTCGGTCATGGCCTCGGCCGTGACGCGGTGCGCCTCGCCCAGCTCCAGGCCGAAATAGTCGCCGGCGAAGTGGAACTCGTCGATCTGGCGACGCCCGTCGCGCAGGATGCGGTAGGTCCGCACCGCGCCCGAGACGACCTGGTAGACGTAGTCGGCGGCTTCGCCTTCTCCGAAGATTTCCTCGTCGCGGGCGAAGCGCGGGCAGGCGCAGGGCGTGGCGAGGATGGCGTCGAGACCGCCATCGAGGTGGACGGCCGGTTCGAAGCTTTGAGTGCGGATCGGAGACAGCATTGGAAACCCCCAGTTGCCCGAGGGTTATTGCGCCAAAGCAAAAGTCCCGAAATTCGGGAGGGTCGCCTAAGGAAGCTTCGCTAAGGGAAACCCCTTATGAGACGACCCTTTACAAACGCGTTTTGACTCGGATCAAAGTTTGCGGCCCGGCCGCCTGCGATGATGGCGACCATGTGCGACCGGTCCGACCTGTCGGATGGCGACGTCCGACCCCTGATCCTCCTGCTCGTCGCGGACGAGCCCTTGCGCGAGGCGCTGCGGTTCTCCCTGGAGACCGAGGGCTACAGCGTGACGGCGCCGTCGTGCGCCAATAGCTGCGCGTCGTGCCTGGACTGCCGGGCCGCCGCCTGCGTGATCATCGACGACGGCTCGGTCCCGCTGCCGGCGTCCATCCCCGGGCGCTCGACGATCGTCCTGACCAGCGACGCCCAGCGCTTCCGCCGCCAGGGCGTCAAGGACGTCATCGTGGTGGAAAAGCCTCTGTTGGACGACGCCCTCGGCCGCGAGGTCGCGGCCTTGCTGGCGAGGCACTGAGCCCTACTGGCTAGGCCTCATTCGTTATCTACATGCCGTGGCAGAACTATTGGTTCGATTGCGGATATGCTGCCGGCAGCGAGAGCGCGGGTCCAAAGGTCACGAGCAGAGCGAGCTGCGCTTTGTTCAAAGCCTTCATAGTCCTGACCACGCCCTAAGACAGCCAAAAGCCCATCTGCCGAAAACTGCTTCGCTACGTCCAGTAGCTGGAATAGCTCAGCGTAGGTGGGGGCATGTGGAGTGGTGCCAAACTGATTGTGGGCGATCCGCTGATCCCTAAGATGTCGGAGTGTTAATAGTCGTCGTTGGAATTCGGGGTCCTGCGAGCAATTGGCATGGTTTTGACTAATCCTCGCTAAAGCCTCTCTGCAATCTTCCTCGTGCTGATTTCCTATGACGCTTGAAAAATTTCGCGCCCGTTCCAAGAGTATATCGGCTATCCCTTCTCTCGTTATATAGTAGTAAAGCGCCTCAATGGATGCTTTGGACTGTCTTTCTGGAGGGTATTTTTTCGACCAATCGAAACACGATGTGACGTCCAAAACGAGACTTCGAACGAGAGTCTGATGTAGGATATTATAGGAGAGCATCCCGTGAGAGACGTTTAGATTGGCCAGTATCTGATTGCCCGCCTCCATAACGGCGCGGCGTTGCAGAGCCCATCGAGCTGACTGATCGATTAAAGTGACGATCTCTTCCAGGCGCTGAATAATATCCTCTTTGCGGAGAGCGCTGGCAACGGGCTTAGCCATTTCGGTTCTATTGTTATCGGCCTCTAGTAGAAGCTAGAGGCTATCTTGATGCCTTTAGTTTTCGTAGCCATAATCGGCTCGTGTTCCCTTCAGGGACTTGTGAGCCTACCGGTCAAACGGTAGCCGGTGCGGCGAACGACGATGACAAGTCTCGCCGCTTCCGCGAACGGGGCCGGGAAACCGGCCCTTTGTCATTTGTGGGCCTAAGCCTATCCCCCCCGCACCGACAGCGTCATGCGCACCAGGGCCGCCAGGTTGTCGGCCTGCATCTTGGTCATCAGCTTGGCGCGGTAGATCTCGACCGTTCGCGGGCTGATGCCCAGCTCGCGGGCGATGACCTTGTTGGCGTGGCCGGCGACCACGCCGTCCAGCACCTGGCGCTCGCGCTCGGACAGGCTCTCGATGCGCTTGAGGATCGCCGCCTGATCGGTGGAGACCGGCGCGGCCTCGACCGACTTGAACGCCCGCTGCAGGGCGTCGAGCATCCGTGACTCCGAGAACGGCTTTTCCAGGAAGTCGACCACGCCCGAGCGCATGGCGTCCACCGCCATCGGGATGTCGCCGTGGCCGGTGATCATCACGATCGGCATCTTGACCTTCAGGGCCGCCAGGCGCGCGACCAGGTCCTGGCCGCTCATCTCGGGCATCCGCACGTCGGTGACGATCACGCCCGGCGTGGCGCTCGGGAGGGCGTCCAGGAAGGCCGGGGCGCTGGCGTAGGTGACGACCTCGAAGTCGGCGGACTCCAGCAGGAAGGCCAGGGACTCGCGGGCGCTTTCGTCGTCGTCGACCACATGCACGACGGGGGCCTCACTCATCGACGGTCTCCTTGGCGGCCGCCGCCGGTTCGGCGGGCGGTAGGGTAAAGCAGAACAGGGCGCCGCCGGCCGGATTGGCCTCGGCCCAGATGCGGCCGCCGTGCGCCTCGATGATCGAGCGCGAGATCGACAGGCCCACCCCCATGCCTTGCGGCTTGGTGGTCATGAACGGCTGGAACAGGCGCTCGCGCACCGACTCGGCGATGCCGGGGCCGGTGTCGGCGACGGTCACCCGCGACCAGCCCTCCTCGGTCAGGGCGCTGCTGATCAGCAGGCCGCGTTTCTTGGGATCCTGGACCTGCATGGCGTCGATGCCGTTGCGGATCAGGTTCAGCAGCACCTGCTGCACCTGGACCCGGTCGGCGCACACCGCGTCGGCCTTGGGGTCGAGGTTCAGGCGCACGTCGACCTGGCGTTCCTTCTCGCCGATCAGGGCCAGGGCGCTGGCTTCCTCGATCAGCTTGGACAGGCTCTCGGTCTCGCGCTCGCTGGCGCCGCGGCGGACGAAGTCGCGCATTCGGTGGATCACCTCGCCCGCCCGCAGGGCCTGGGCGGCGGCGCGGTCAATGGCGTCGCGGATCTTGGCCTGATCGCTCTCGCGGCCCCGGTCCATCAGGCGGCGCGAGCCGGTCAGCAGATTGGCGATCGCCGACAGCGGCTGGTTCAGCTCGTGGGCCAAGGTCGAGGCCATCTCGCCCATGGCCGTCAGGCGAGAGACGTGGACCAGCTCGTTCTGCAGTTCCTGCAGGCGGGTCTCGGTCTCCTGGCTTTCGGTCAGGTCGCGGATGAAGCCGGTGAACGAGGGCGTGGAGCCCTTGGTCTCGCCGACCGCCAGCTCCATCGGAAAGGTCGAGCCGTCCTTGCGGCTGCCGACGACGACCCGGCCCGAGCCGATGATCCGCCGCTCTCCGGTGCGCGCGTAGCGATCAAGATAGGCGTCGTGCTGGGCCTTGTAGGGCTCGGGCATCAGCAGGCTGACGTTCTTGCCCAGCACCTCGGCCTCGGTCCAGCCGAACATCCGCTCGGCGGCGGGGCTGAACGAGGTCATCAGTCCCTGGCGGTCGATGACCACCACGGCGTCGGGCACGGTGTCGAGGATCGAGCGCAGGTGGTCGTTGACGGCGGCGGCGCGACGCCGGGCGGCGTGGAACCAGCCGCCGCCCAGGGCCATGCCGAAGCCCGTCGACAGGAAGATCGCCGCGCACAGGCCGCTGACCAGGTTGAACGGAATCTCGCGCGTCGCCCACCAGACCGCGGCCCAGGCCAGGATGGTGGCGAACACCCCGGGCCACAGCCCGCCCAGCGCCGCGCTGACCAGGACAGCCGGGACGAACAGCAGGAACGACGAGGGGGCGGTGAAGGCCTCGGGCAGGTAAAGGCGCAAGACCGCCGTCGCCATGACCGCCACGAGAGCCGTCACATAGGCGGTGGGCCGGGGATCGCTGAACAGGGTCGAGGACAGGCCTCGGGCGGGTGTCATCCGCGAACGCACTCCAACGAAAACGCGGTCCTTATAGGCGACGCGGTTTGAGGCAGGTCAAGGCGGGGGCGTCCGCTGAGGCTCATGCTCTTGTCTTCGATCAAGGGAGACGCTCCATGACGGACGGACAAACCGCATATCTGGGCCTGGTGTTCGTGGCGTTCGCCGCCTTCGCCCTGGCGCTGTTCACGACTCATATTCGGGTGAACCTGAAATAGACCGCCGCTCACGGCGCGGTCACGAGGCCCGGCGGTTTGTCCGCCGGGCCTTTTTCATGGCCGGTCGCCTCGCCCAGCCGCAGGACGCGACCGCAGAGGCGGGTCGGGGCGGGGCGGTGGCTGATCAGCACCAGGCCCTGGCCGGTGCGGGCCAGACGGCGGGCGAGGCCCTCGACGACGCGGGCTTCGGTGGCCGCGTCGAGGCCTTCGGTCGGTTCGTCGAGCAACAGCCAGGGGGCGTTGCGCACATAGGCGCGGGCCAGGGCCAGGCGTCGGCGCTCGCCGCCCGACAGCCGCTCGCCGTCGTCGCCGAGATAGGCCGACAGGCCGCCGGGCGCGGCGCGGACGCGGTCGGCGAGGCCGGCGTCTTCCAGGGCTTCCCAGAGGATGGCGTCGCTGGCCTGCGGGGCGGCCAGGCGCATGTTCTCGCGCACCGTACCGGCGATCAGCCCGGCGTCCTGCGGCAGCCAGGCGAAGGCGGCGCGGGGCAGGGGGGCGGGCGTCCCGCGCAGGCCAAGCAGGGTCTCGACCAGGGTGGTCTTGCCGCAGCCCGAGGGGCCGACGATCGCCAGCCGCTCGCCCGGCTCAAGGGCCTGATCCAGCACCCTCAGCGCAGGGGTCTCGGCCAGGGCCGCGGCGGCGGGACGCGGCGCGTGGCGCAGCAGGGCGTTCAGGCGCTCGCGCGCGGCGGTCGCCGCGCCGTCCTGGTCGAAGGCGTTGGCGAGACCCGCCAGGGCCTCGACGCTCATGGCGGCCGCCAGTCCCGCCAGGGCGGCGAGCGGCGCGCCGGCCGGGGCGGCGGCGGCCATGGCGGCGGCGACGGCGGCGCCCAGGATCGCGGCCTGGCTGGCCAGCACCAGGCCTTGGGCGCGGGCGGCGGCCAGGCGGGCGGCGTCCAGGTCGGCGGCGCGCTGGTTGAGGGTCTCGCCGGCCCAGGCCTCCAGGCCGTAGGCGCGCAGTTCGGCGGCGGCCGAGACCAGGGCGGCGGCGCTGTCCTTCAGGGCGCCGACCTTGGCCTGGACGTCGGCGCGGGCGGGGGCGGAGTAGCGGCGGGCCAGGGCGCGGGCCGACAGGATCGCGGCGGCGGCGGCCGTCAGGATGAAAAGGCTCGGCAGCCAGCCGGCGAAGGCGGTCAGGAAGAGGCCCGCGCCCAGGCCCGCGCCCGCGCTCCACGGCGCCGAGAGGCGCACGAACCGGGTCTCGACGGCGTCGACGTCCTGCACCAGGCGGGCCGAGGCTTCGCCGCGCGACAGGGCCAGGGACTCCTGGGGCGGCGCGGCCGCCAGGCTGGCGAAGACGGCCGGGCGGATGGCGGCCAGGGCCCGCAGGGCGGCGGCGTGGCCGGCCAGGCGCTCTCCGTAACGGGCGGCGGTGCGCAGGATGGCCAGCAGGCGGATGCCGGCGCTGGGCAGCAGCATGTTGAAGGCGTGGGCGGCGGCGAGGCCCGCCGCGCCTGCGGCGGCGCTGGCGACGATGAACCAGCCCGACAGGCCCAGCAGCAGGGTCGAGGCCGCCCCGACCACCACGGCGCTCAGGATCGCCAGGCGCAGGTTGCCGGCGTGGACGCGTTTCTGTTCGCGGATCAGGGTGTCGAGGGGCGTGGACACGGTCTTCTTCACAGTCGCACCACCTTGTCCGCCAGGGCCGCGACGGCCTCGGAATGGGTGGCGACCAGGGTCGTGCGGCCGTGGGCGGCGCGGCGCAGGGCGGCCAGCATCTGGGCCTCGGCGACGGTGTCGAGATTGGCGGTCGGCTCGTCCAGCAGCAGGATCGGCGCGGGCTTGAGCAGGGCGCGGGCCAGGGACAGGCGTCGGCGCTCGCCGCCGGAGAGGCCGCCGCCGCGCTCGTCCAGCACGAAGTCGAGGCCGCCAGGACGCTGGGCCAGGGCGGGGCCGAGCCCGGCGTCGCGGGCGGCGGCCTCGATCTCGGCGCGCGAGGCGTCGCGGCGCGACAGGGCGATGTTGTCGGCGATCGAGCCGGGCAGCAGCAGCGGCGACTGCCCGGCCCAGGCGATATCGGCCGCCGTGACCGGGCGCTCGGCGCCGTCGATCAGGATCCGGCCTTCGCTGAGCGGCGAGAGACCCAGCAGCAGGTTCAGCAGCGAGCTCTTGCCCGCGCCGCTGGCCCCGACCAGGGCGACGATCGCCCCCGCCGGAACGTCGAGGTCGAAACCCGACACGGCCGGGGCGTCGGCCTCGGGATAGCGGATCGTCACGCGCTCGAAGCGGATCGCCGGCGCGGCGGACAGCGGCGCGACGGCCGGCTTGGCGGCGGGCTCCTCGAAGGTCGACAGGCGCGCCGCGGCGGCCTCGGCGGCCTGGCGGTCGTGATAGGCGGCGGCCAGGCGACGCATCGGGGCGTAGACCTCGGGCGCCAAGGCCAGCACGAAGAAGGCGCGCTTCAGGTCGAGCTGCTCGGGAACCGGGAACGGCAGCAGGCGCAGCAGGTTGAAGCCGCAGTAGACGGCGACCAGCGCCACGGCGAGGGCCGCGAAGAACTCCAGCGCCGCCGACGAAAGAAAGGCCACGCGCAGCACCTTCAGCGTCCGTTGGGCCAGGGCCGAGGCCGAGCGGCCGAGCGCGGCGGTGGTCGTCCCCTCGGCCTCGAAGGCCAGGACGACCGGCAGGGCGCGGACGCGGTCGAGGAACAGGCCCGACAGCCGCTCCAGCGCCTGGAACTGGGCGCGGGACTCGGCCGCGGCGGCGGTCCCGGCCAGGATCATGGCGACGATGAACGGGACCAGGGTGGCCAGCATGATCGCCGCGCTGATCGGGCTGGCGACGGCCGCGACGGCGATCATCAGCAGGGGCAGGGCGGTCGCCGCCATCCGCGTGGGCAGGAAGCGGGCGAAGTAGCCGTCCATCGCCTCGACGCCCTCGACCAGGGCGGTGGTCGCCTCGCCGGCCGGACGGCGGGGGCCGCCGAACAGCGACCGGGCTAGGTCGGCGCGCAGGTCGGCCTTGGCGGTGGCGGCGGCCTTCGCGCCGGTCCGGGCGCTGGCGTAGGCCAGCAGGGCGCGCAGCAGCATCGCCGCCACCACGGCGGCCAGGCAGGCGAAAAAGATCAGCGGTTCCCGATGGTTGGCGATGGCGTCGGCCCCGAACGCCAGTCCCGCCGCGAAGCCGATCGCCGCCAGGCCGTCCAGCAGGCTGAGGCCCTGCGCGCGGCGCAGGGCGGGACCGGCGGCGCCATCGCGCCGCTTCAGCCAGGCCTTGGAAACGGAAGGGTGGACAATCTGTACTATCGGGGAACCCATGGCTTGAGTGTAGGCTGAGGTCGTCGCCGATCCTTGATCACGATCAAGGATCGGTGCAACGGCCCGATCTAGGGCTAGCCCACGGTCGGCGTGCGTATCGACTGTCGTCTCGGAGTTGTCCATGGACCCCGCGGTTATCGACCTCTCGCGCCTCCAGTTCGCGCTGACGGCCCTCTACCACTTCCTGTTCGTGCCCCTGACGCTGGGGCTCTCCTTCATGCTGGTCATCATGGAGAGCATCTACGTGATGACCAACCGGCCGATCTGGCGCACCGTCACCCGGTTCTGGGGCGTGCTGTTCGGGATCAACTTCGCCCTCGGCGTGGCGACCGGCATCACGATGGAGTTCCAGTTCGGGATGAACTGGTCCTACTACTCGCACTATGTCGGCGACATCTTCGGCGCTCCGCTAGCCATCGAAGGGCTGATGGCCTTCTTCCTGGAGGCGACGTTCGTCGGCCTTATGTTCTTTGGCTGGGACAAGCTGTCGAAGGTCGGGCACCTGGCCGTGACCTTCCTGACGGCGCTGGGCACCAACCTCTCGGCCCTGTGGATCCTGGTCGCCAACGGCTGGATGCAGAACCCGATGGGGGCGGGCTTCAACCCCGACACCATGCGCATGGAGGTGACGAGCTTCCGCGACGTGCTGTTCAACCCCGTCGCCCAGGCCAAGTTCGTCCACACGGTCAGCGCCGGCTACGTCATCGCCTCGGTGTTCGTGCTGGGCGTCTCGGCCTGGTACCTGCTCAAGGGGCGGCACATCGCGGTCGCCAAGCGCTCGATGACCGTGGCCGCCGCGTTCGGCCTGGCCTCGTCGCTGTCGGTCGTCGTGCTGGGCGACGAGAGCGGCTACGCCCTGACCGACAACCAGAAAATGAAGCTCGCCGCGCTCGAGGCCATGTGGGAGACCGAAGCCGCGCCCGCCGGCCTGACGGCCTTCGGCATTCCGAACATGGCCGCGCGCAAGACCGAGCACGAGATCAAGATCCCCTACGTGCTGGGGATTATCGCCACCCGCAGCTTCGACAAGCCGGTGGAGGGCATCTTCCAGCTGGTCGCCAAGGCCCAGACGCGGATCGAGTCCGGCGTGATCGCCTATGGCGCGGTCGAGACGCTGAAGGCCAACCCCAACGACGTCGCGGCGCGGGCGACCTTCGAACAGCACCGCCGCGACCTCGGCTACGCCCTGCTGCTGAAGCGCTATGTGCCCGATCCGCGCCAGGCCTCGCCCGCCCTGATCCAGAAGGCGGCCTGGGACACCGTCCCGCCGGTGCCGGTGATGTTCTGGGCGTTCCGGATCATGGCCGGGATCGGCTTCCTGATGATCGCCCTGTTCGCCACGGCCTTCGTGCTGGTCACCCTGCGCAAGCACGACACCAAGTGGTTCCTGATGCTGGCCGTGGCCGCGATCCCGCTGCCGTGGATCTCGACCGAGCTGGGCTGGGTGCTGGCCGAGGTCGGCCGCCAGCCCTGGGCGGTGGACGGCGTGCTGCCGACCTTCCTGGGCGCCTCCAGCCTGACCGTCCCGCAGCTGCTGGCCAGCATCGCCGGCTTCACCCTGCTGTACGGCGCCCTGGCGGTGGTCGAGGTGGGCCTGATCCTGCGGGCCATCAAGAAGGGCCCCTACGCCCAACACGACCCCGTCCCGGACGGCGAGTCGCCCACGCCCGAACCGGCCGTGGCCTAAGGAGAGCATCGTCATGGAACTCCTCGTCGACTTCGCCACCCTTCGCGTCATCTGGTGGGCCCTGGTGGGCGTGCTGCTGATCGGCTTCGCGCTCACCGACGGCTTCGACATGGGCGTCGGCGCCCTGCTGCCGTTCGTCGCCAAGGACGACAAGGAACGCCGGATGGTGATCAACACCATCGGCGCGACCTGGGAAGGCAACCAGGT
>NZ_QFQZ01000060.1 GCF_003243465.1 Caulobacter segnis | reverse complement strand
TGATGGCGCCGGCCAGGACGGGCAGCGACAGCAGCAGCAGGAAGGCGGTGATCAGCACCGACCAGGCGAACAGCGGCATGCGGTGCAGGGTCATGCCCGGCGCGCGCATGTTGAAGATCGTGGTGATGAAGTTGATCGCGCCCAGGATCGACGAGGCGCCGGCCAGGTGGAGCGACAGGATCGCCAGGTCCATGGCCGGACCCTTGTGGCCGATCGTCGACAGCGGCGGATAGATCGTCCAGCCGCCGCCGAAGCCGTGGCCCGGGCCGCCGTCGACGAACATCGACACGCAGAGCAGGATCCAGGCGGCGACCAGCAGCCAGAACGAGATGTTGTTCATCCGCGGGAAGGCCATGTCCGGCGCGCCGATCATGATCGGCACGAACCAGTTGCCGAAGCCGCCGATCATGGCGGGCATGACCATGAAGAAGATCATGATCAGGGCGTGGGCGGTGACGACGGCGTTGTAGCCGTGCTTGCCCTTGAAGACGCCCAGCTGGGCCAGCAGGCCGGTGTCGGAAAACACCTGGATGCCCGGCTCCATCAGCTCCCAGCGGATCAGGCCCGACAGCGCGCCGCCGACAATGCCCGCCATGATGGCGAACAGGATGTACAGCGTGCCGATGTCCTTGTGGTTCGTCGAGAAGAACCAGCGGGCGAAAAAGGGCGGCTTGTGATCGGCGTCGTGGCCGTCGTGGTGGTCGATGTCAGCGGCGTGAGCCATCGGACTTTATCCTGCGAGTATCTTAAGCCGCCGGCGCGGCGGGCGCCGCGGCCGGAGCGGATGCGGGAGCGGCGGCCGGGGTCGCGGCGGGCGTGGCGGCGGCGGAAGCGGCCTCGGCGGGGGCGGCGGCCGGAGCCGGCGGCGCCGTCTTCGACTTCACCCAGGCGTCGAACTGCGCCTGCGTCACCACCTGGATCTCGATCGGCATGTTGGCGTGGTCGACGCCGCACAGTTCAGAGCACTGGCCGTAGAACACGCCGGTCTTCTCGGCCTTGAACCAGGTTTCGTTCAGGCGGCCCGGAATGGCGTCGGTCTTCAGGCCGAAGGCCGGCAGGGCGAACGAGTGGATCACGTCGGCGCCGGTGACCTGCACGCGGACCACCTTGCCCACCGGAACGACCATCGCGTTGTCGGCGGCCAGCAGATACGGGACCTTCTTGGCGCTGGCCTGCTCCTTGGTGAGCGGCAGCGACACGATCTCGCTGATCTTCTGGTCGGGATATTCGTAGCCCCAGTACCACTGATAGCCCGTGGCCTTCACGGTCATGTAGGGCTTGGGCATGTCGTTGTAGTGGAACAGCAGCCGGAACGAGAAGATGGCGATGACCATCAGGATCAGCACCGGCACCAAGGTCCAGATGATCTCGACCGTGGTGTTGTGGCTGAACTTGGCCGGAACCGGGTTCGCCTTCTTGTTGTAGCGGACGACGATCCAGATCAGCAGGCCCAGCACCAAGAGGGTGATGGCCGTGATGATCGGCAGCAGGATCACGTTGTGGAACCAGATCGCGTGGTGCTTGAGCTCCGACGCGGCGGGCTGGAGATCGATCGCCCCCGGCGTCGGCTGCCCCAGCAAATCCTCGGCGAGGGCCTGCCCCGCGAAAACGACACTGGCGGAGAGCGCGCTGGCGCCCGTCAAGACCCGCCGAATCCCCGAAAATTTCGCCTTCATATCCCTCACGGCCCGTTTCGGCGGCGATCTGACGTTGACCCTTTGATATCGATCAAAGCCACGCCGCGCCGACTTGCTTATGACGGCCCCTGATGCGGTCGTGCGAGCGACGGCGTCCAACAAGACGCAAAGTCACACGCAGCCCGCCCCAGAAAAGGCCTATCGAGGCTGCATACGCGCATCGCCAGCCGTTGCCAAGCGCCAGAGACCACACTCTGGGCGCGGCTTCGCCGTGCGCGCATTTCCTCCCGCCGCTACTCAGCCCCCTCCCCGCGCTCGCCGCCATTTCCGCATCATTACGTATCGTTCATGGATAGGTACCTTGCGACACTCAGTACCATGCGGTACCAGTAAGCATCCAAGGAGGCGAGGACACCGTGCCGGAAGCCATTGAAATCCAACTGAAGAAAGGCGTGCTGGCGCTGTGCGTGCTGGCCCTGCTCTCGCACGCCGACAGCTACGCCTACGAGATCGCCAGCAGGCTCACGAAGGACATCGATATGGGGGAAGGGACGATCTATCCGCTGATGCGCCGCATGCAGTCGGATGGGCTGGTCGAGACCTATCTGGTGGAAAGCCAGAGCGGTCCGCCGCGCAAATACTACCGCCTGACGGCGCAGGGCCGTCGCAGCCTGGAACAGCAGAAGGGCGAGTGGGTCGCCTTCAGCCAGGCCGTCAACGCCATCGTGGGAGCCGCCGCATGACCCGCGCCGAGTTCATGACCCGCCTGCGTCGCGGCCTGGCCGGCCTGCCGGTCACCACGATCGCCGACATCGTCGCCGATCACGAGGCCCACTTCGCCGACGCCGAGGCCGCCGGCCGCAGCGAGGCCGAGGTGGCCGCCGCCCTGGGCGATCCCGACCGCCTGGCCCGCGAACTGCGCGCCGAGGCCGGCCTCAAGCAATGGGAGGAGCGCAAGAACCCTTCCAACGCCATGGCCGCCGTCATAGCGCTGCTGGGCCTGGGCGCCATCGACGTGATCATCCTGCTGCCCCTGCTGATGGGCGTCCTGATGACCCTGTTCGGCATGCTGATCGCCGTGGTGTCGGTCTTCGTCGCCGGTGGCTTCGTCTTCGCGGCCGGACCGCTGACCGGACCGCCTGGCGGACCGATCACGGCCTTCCTGGCCGGCCTGGGCCTGATGGGCCTGGCCACCTGCCTGGGCGCGCTGCTGACCCTGGTCACGGTCGGCGTCTTCAACGCGGTCGTCTGGTACGCCCGCCTCCACTACCGGCTGCTCAAGCCGGCCATCGAACAAGCCTGAGCGGCATAGGAGGGGACCATGTTGATCCGCAATACGCTCATCGTCGCCGGGGCCAGCTTCGCGCTCGCCGTCGGCTGCTTCGCCGGGGTGGCGGTGCTCGCCGGCCCACAGATCCTGAACGACGGCTGGACCTTTCCGCTGAATCGCAGCGACACGGTGGTGATCCGCGAGAACGGCAAGGTGATCCACACGGAACGTCACTTCGACGCCCGGGGCGGAGCCGTCACGCCAAGCATCGACCGCACCTTCCCCTGGACGGGCAAGGACACGCTGCAGATCGACGTCCCGGTCGATGTCGTCTTCGTGCAGGGGCCAGAAGCCAAGATCGTCGCCTCGGGCCCGAAGTCATACCTCGACCGCCTGCGGGTCGACGGGGGACGCATCGCCCTGATCGACAATGACGAGCGCGACGAGGCCAGCGTCACGATCAACGCCTTCGGCGTCCACGTCCAAAGCGAGTCCGAACGGGCGAAGATCACGATCATCGCGCCGGACGTCACCAAGTTCGACGTGCGGGGCTCGGGCGATCTCGACATCCGTCGCTATGACCATCCGACCTTCTCGGTGAACGTCAGCGGCAGCGGAGACGTCGAGGCGGCCGGACGGGTGGAGATGGCTTCGATCGACAACAGCGGCTCCGGCCATGTCGATCTGGGCGACCTGAAGGCCAAGGAAGCCTTGGTCGACGTCTCGGGCAGCGGCGGCGGGGCGATCTTCGCCACCGCCAAGGCCAAGATCGCCATCTCGGGCAGCGGCGACGTCGAGCTGCGCACCGAGCCCAAGACCGTCAGCAGCGAGATCACCGGCTCGGGCGAAATCCGCCGCGACTACTGATCCGCGACAAAAGGGGCGGGGTGACGGATGCGTTTCGAAGGCCTACCTGTAGGACCATGAACGCTCCCTTCCCCGCCTCTTCCCTGTCCCTGCTCGACGCGGCCGGCGTCGATCCCGAGCGCGCCCGCCAGGTTCTCGGCGAGGCCCTGGCCGGCGCCGACGACGGCGAACTGTTCCTCGAACGCTCCGAGAGCGAGTCCTTCGTGTTCGACGACGGACGGTTGAAGAGCGCCTCCTACGACAGCGGCGAAGGCTTTGGCCTGCGCGTGGTGGCCGGCGAGACGGCCGGCTACGCCCACGCCGCCGAGATTTCCGAGGCCGCCATCCGCCGCGCCGCTGATTCGGCCAGCCTGGCCAAGCGCGGCCATGCCGGCGTGGCCGCCGAAGGCCCCCGCGCCACCAACGAAAAGCTCTACGGCGAGGACAATCCGGTCTCCTCGCCCGACTTCTCCGACAAGGTCGCCCTGCTGCAGGAGATCGACGCCTTCGCCCGGGCCCGCGACCCGCGCGTGGTGCAGGTGATGGCCTCGATGGCGGGCGAGCGCCGGGTGGTCGAGATCCTGCGCGCCGACGGCCGGCTGATCCGCGACGTGCGCCCGCTGGTGCGGGTCAATGTCCAGGTCACCGTCGAGAAGGACGGCCGCCGCGAGACCGGCAGCTCGGGCGCCGGCGGCCGCGCCGGCTTTTCCGCCTGGATCAGCCCCGACAAGTGGCAGGAGCAGGTCGAGGAGTCGCTGCGGCGGGCCCTCGTGAACCTCGACGCCGTCGCCTGCCCGGCCGGCGAGATGGACGTGGTGCTCGGCCCTGGCTGGAACGGCGTGCTGCTGCACGAGGCCGTCGGCCACGGACTGGAGGGCGACTTCAACCGCAAGGGCATCAGCGCCTTCTCCGGCCGCATCGGCGAGCGCGTCGCCGCGCCGGGCGTCACCGTGTTCGACGACGGCTCGATCGCCGGCCGCCGCGGCTCGCTGACCGTCGACGACGAGGGCACGCCCACCGAACGCACCATCCTCATAGAGGACGGGATCCTGGTGGGCTACATGCATGACCGGATGAGCGCTCGCCTGATGGGCATGAAGGCCACCGGCAACGGCCGCCGCCAGTCCTACGCCCACATGCCGATGCCGCGCATGACCAACACCGGCATGCTGGCCGGAAACGATGATCCGCAAGAGATGATCGCCTCGCTGAAGCGCGGCCTCTACTGCGCCAATTTCGGCGGCGGCCAGGTCGACATCACCAACGGCAAGTTCGTCTTCCAGTGCACCGAGGCCTATCTGGTCGAGGACGGCAAGATCACCGCCCCGGTCAAGGGCGCGACCCTGATCGGCGACGGGCCCAGCGCCCTGACCAAGGTCACGATGATCGGCAACGACTTCGACTTCGACCCCGGCATCGGCGTCTGCGGCAAGTCCGGCCAGGGTGTGCCGGTGGGCGTGGGCCAGCCGTCGCTGAAGATCACCGGCCTGACGGTGGGCGGGACGGCGGTTTAACCCCGACCTCCCCGGCGAATGTCGGAATTACAAACCCCGCTCCAGATAGGTCACCGTCTTCGCGCCGCCATGGATCTGGGCCGTTCCGATCGGGACGAAGCCCAGCGCGGCGTGGAAGGCGTCCGAGGCCGGATTGGGCGGCTCTGAATTGACCTCGCAGACGATCCGCGCGTGACCGGCGGCGCGGGCGGCGGCGAAGAGCTCGTCGTAGAGCCGCCGCGCCAGCCCCCTGCCCCGCGCGGCATCGGCCACCACAACGCGATCGACATAGACGAACCGATCGAAGCGGTCGCGGAACCACAGGTAGTTGACGCTGTCGTAGTCGGCGTCCTGGTCGAAGGCCAGCAGCAGGGCGTCGGCCACGCCGACACGCCGCGCGACGAAGGCCTCGGCGACCATGCTAGCGAGCGTCTCAGGCTCCAGCCAGGACAGCTCCCGCGCGTGCGCATTGTTCAGGGCCAGCAGCGCTTCGCCGCCGGCGCCGGCGAGGTCTTCCACGGTCAACACGCCAGCCATCGCGATCTGCCCCGCCCTTTCCTGTCCAAGGTTTAATCCAGCTTTCCGGCTTGTAACTTTCCCCGCCCCGCCTGTGACGGCACGCTGACCTCCAGTCCGGCGAGCGTCACAATAATCGCATCGACCTCGGCTAGTCCGGCCGGACTTTCGGAATCGCGCGGCGGAAACGTCGCGCCTTGGGCTTCGGGTAGGAGCGGAAAGCGGTCCGGCGATTTGAGCCATCGCCGGGCCGTTCCCACCTGGGGTAGGGACGTGGCCCCTCCGCGTCCCGAGAAGGGCCCCGGAATCGTCGCCGGGGCCCTTCGTTCGTCTTGGTCAGCTCAGGCGGTGACGTCGTCTGCGCCGTGCGACCACCTCTTGAGGACCGGCGAGACGGCCAGGAACAGCACGCCGATCGCCACGGCCACCAGGCCGATCATGTTGAACACCTTCAGCGACGCGGCCAGGGCCAGGGCGGGGTCGAGGACCTGCCCGCCGACCGTCTCGGTGGCCGCCAGGCCCGCGATCTTGCCGCCGACCCATTGGGCGATGGCCAGGGCCAGGAACCAGACGGCCATCATGAACGAGACCATCGACAGTGGCGACAGCTTGGTCATCTGCGACAGGCCGACCGGCGACATGCACATCTCGCCGGTGGTGTGCAGCATGTACATCAGCACCAGGAAGATCAGCGGCAGGCGGAAGGCGCCGTCGGCGAAGGTCGCGCCCCACTTCAGCAGCAGGAAGCCCGCCCCGACCTGGATCAGCGCCAGGCCGAACTTGATCACCGGGTTGGGATCGCGTCCGCGCGCGCCCAGGAAGGTCCAGAGGGCGGCGAAGATGGGGGCGAAGATCAGGATCCAGCCGGCGTTCAACGACTGGGTCTGGGGCGCGTTGAAGCTGGTGTTGATCCAGAAGGTGGCGGCCGGATCGATCGCCGCGGCCTTCAGCTGCTCGGGCGTCGCCAGGGTGATCGCCCCGCCCAACAAGCGCACCGGCTCGCGCACCAGGTCCAGTTGGACATTGGTCGCGGCGAACAGGCTCAGCGAGGAGCCGGCCTGCTCGAACAGGGTCCAGAACACCACCGCGCCGAAGATCAGGAACACCGCCAGCGCCAGGCGCTCGCGTTCAGCCTTGGCGCACTTGGTCGCCATGAACCAGCCGATATAGCCCAGGGAGGCGATGATGCCGACGTTCAGGGTCATGCCGACCACGCCGTTGAACTGCACCAGGAAGAAGATGGCGACGAGGCCCAGCAGCGAGGCGCCGTAGATCGTCGTCTCAAGGCTGAGCGGCCCCAGGACCTTGGCTTTCAGCACCTCGGGTTTCGGCGGCTCGGCCTTGTTCTCAAGCCACGGCTTGCCCAGCACGAAGACGATGAAGCCAGCCAGCATGCCGACGCCCGCCAGGCCAAAGCCCGCCCACCAGCCGATATTGACCCCCAGCAGGCCGCACAGGATCGACGCCCAGAACGAGCCCAGGTTGATGCCGTAGTAGTAGAGGGTGAAGCCCGGATCGCGACGCGGGTCGCCTTGTGGGTAGAGCTGGCCGACGATCGTGGAGATGTTCGGCTTCAGGAAGCCGACGCCCAGGATGATCAGCGACAGGGCGAACCAGAAGACGTTCAGATAGAACGGGTCGCGACCCGCGACGTCCAGCTTGTAGTCGGCCTTGGGCAGGACGGCGGGGAGCGGCGCATCGGCGGGCAGGCCCTCGATCTCGAAGTCCCCCGTCTTGGTGGCGGCCACCTCGTAGGGCTTGCCGGCGACGACGAGGCGCGAGACGCGCTCCTGGCCGCGGCCCTCGGATTGGAACGCGTAGGTGGCGCCGCCATAGGTCAGGGTCTGGACGGCGGGCTTGCCCTCGACCGCCATGGCCAGGTGGCCCGCCACCAGCAGCAGCGCGCCGAACGCCACGGCCTTGCGCGTGCCCAGCCACTTGTCGGCCAGCATGCCGCCCAGCAGCGGCAGAAGGTACACCAGCGAGGTGTAGGAGCCGTAGTGGCCCGACGCCGTCTTCGGATCGAACAGGAAGTGCTGCGTCAGGTAGAAGATCAGGATCGCCCGCATGCCGTAGTAGGAGAAGCGCTCCCACATCTCGGCCAGGAAGCAGATGATCAGGCCCCGCGGATGGCCCTTGAGCAGCTGGATGAGGACGGGAATTCCGGTCACGAGCGTAATCAGGACGCCCGCGGCGATAACGATGTTCATACCCAAGCCTTGCCCAAGCTCTTAAGAAACGTGGCGAGCTACGCGGACCGTCCCGGCGCGTCCCCTCGACGCGGACCGGGTCAAATCGCCCTCGCCGACCCCAATGGCCGGGGAGAAGATCACGCGAGCCGGCGTTTCACAAGCAACGGCTTGCCGTCCTCGCCGGCTCGACCGGCGCGTGTGGAGCTTGGCCGGGCGCCCGCGCGTTGATCCGGTGACCTTTCAAGTTCCGGGAGCCGCAGATGAAGATCCCCGACGAAACCCACCCGATCACGATCGAGCCCGTCCCGGGCACGGTGCGCGTGATCTTCGAGGGCCATGGCATCGCCGACAGCGACGACGTGTTCGTGCTGCGGGAGGCGAACTACCCGCCGGTCTATTACTTCCCGCGCGACAGCGTGCAGATGGCTTTCCTGCGGCGCACCGACAAGGTGACCCACTGTCCCTACAAGGGCGATGCGTCGTACTTCACGATCTATCGCGACCGCCAGATCATCGACAACGCCGCGTGGTCCTACGAGGACCCGTACGCGGCCGTGGGACCGATCGCCGCACGCATCGCCTTCTATCCCGAGCATGTCGAGTTCCAGCTGGACGATCGCTCGCCGGCGGAAACCGAGGCTATGGATGTCGACGAGGTCGTGCGCCACACCGACAGCGGCTCCGGCGCCAGCCAGGCCGAACACTGGCCGGCCAATGTCGACATGCCCGATCCTGACAAGACCGAACGCGACCTCGGCGCTCCCCTTAAGGATGTAGGGGCCATTTAGTCGCACTCCCTTAAAGTTTAGTCCGTGTTAACGGTTGGAGGCGCGACATTTAGCGCTGAGCTTCCGTCAGAGGAGCGCGGAAGAAACCATGGCTTATATTTCGTACCACCATTCCGCAGACGCCTCCCCCGCCACGCCGCGCTTCCGCATGGCCTGGGGTCGCGTGGGCGCGCTGGCGTTCTCCGTCGCCGCCTGGGCGATGATCATCGCCGGCGTCCGCGCGCTCTTCTAGCGAAGGCTAGTAGGCGCAGTCGGTGAACACGCGGCCGATATCGCCCTTCCACTCGCCCTCGTAGAGCGCCAGCAGGCGGTCGGCCGGCGTGAGCCCGCTGTCGGCGATCGCTTCCAGTTCGCCCAGATAGATCGTCTCGTCCAGGAAGCCGCCGTTCAGCTGGGCGCGGCTCTTCAAGCCGGACTTGGCGATCGCCACGAAATCCTTGGCCACGTCCTGGGCCGTGCGGCCGGCGACCTTGGCCTTGAGGCCCAGCTTCGGCACGTCGCGGCGCAGACCCTCGCGGTCTTCGATCGTCCAGTCCTTGCAGAGGTCCCAGGCCGCCGCCAGGGCCGCGTCGTCGTAGAAGACGCCGGTCCACAGCGCCGGCAGGGCGCAGAGGCGGCTCCACGGCCCGGCGTCGGCGCCGCGCATCTCCAGATAGGTCTTCAGCCGCACTTCGGGGAAGGCGGTCGTGGTGTGGTCGGCCCAGTCCTTCATCGTGGCGATCTCGCCCGGCACCTCCGGAAGCTTGCCCTCGATGAAGTCGCGGAAGCTGCGACCGGCCACGTCGATGTACTTGTCGCCGCGCTTGACGAAGTACATCGGCACGTCCAGCGCGTAGCGGGCGTAGCGCTCGAAGTCGAAGCCGTCCTCGAACACGAAATCCAGCAGACCCGTGCGGTTGGGATCGGTGTCGGTCCAGACGTTGGCGCGGGCCGACAGGAAGCCGTTCGGCTTGCCTTCCGTGAACGGGGAATTGGCGAACAGGGCGGTGGCGATCGGCTGCAGCGCCAGGCTCATGCGGAACTTGGCGACCATGTCGGCTTCGCTGGAGAAGTCGAGATTGGCCTGCACCGTGCAGGTGCGCAGCATCATGTCGAGGCCGAGCTTGCCGACCTTGGGCATGTAGTTGCGCATGATCACGTACCGGCCCTTGGGCATGACCGGCACCTCTTCGCGCTTCCACAGCGGCGAGAAGCCCAGGCCCACGAAACCCAGGCCCAGCTCGTCGGCGACGGTCTTGACCTCGTCCAGGTGCTTGCCGGTCTCGTCGCAGATGTCGTGCATGGTCGCCAGCGGCGCGCCGGACAGTTCGAACTGGCCGCCGGGCTCCAGGCTGACATTGGCGCCGTCGCGCTCCAGCCCGATGATCGTCGGGCCTTCCATGACGGGCTTCCAGCCGAAGCGTTGCAGGCCGGTCAGCAGGGCGTGGATCCCGTTGTCGCCCTCGTAGGGCACGGGGGCGTGCGAGTTCAGGTAGAAGCCGAACTTCTCGTGCTCGGCGCCCACACGGAAGGCCTCCTTGGGCTTGCAGCCCCGGGCGAAATAGTCGGTCAGATCGGAGAGCGTCAGTTGACGCTCCTGGACGCTAGCGGTGTCGGCCATGCAAGCCGTCCCTCCCCAGGGGTTGCGATGCTGCGGGAGGAGAGGGCCCATTCTCTCCGCCGACGGCGATACTACTCGGTCACGCCCAGTTGGGCGTTTTCTTTGCGAACCTCAAGGGGCAGCCTTGAGCTTAAATCGTGTGCGGCGCGCTAACGCCAGTCGCCCGCCGCGGCCTGCCACAGGGTCATGGCCGAGATCGCGGCGGTGTCGGCGCGCAGGATGCGAGGCCCTAGCGACACCGGCGTGACGAAGGAAAGCCCCCGCAGCCGCTCGCGTTCCTCCGGCGCGAAACCGCCCTCTGGGCCGATCAGGATCGCGGCCGGCGCGCTGGCGCCAGCAAGCGCTTCGATCGCCGGCTTGGCGTCGCCGCCCTCGTCGCAGAAGACGAGGCGCCGCGTCGGATCCCAGCCGTCGAGGATTTTGTCCAGCTTCTCGGGGTCGAGGATTTCGGGCACGTCGAGGCGACCGGTCTGCTCGGCGGCCTCCATGGCGATGGCGTCCAGGCGGCCCAGCTTGACGAAGTCGACATTGGTGCGGCGCGTGATCGTCAGGCGAACGCGACGCGCGCCCAGCTCGGCGGCCTTCTCGACGATCGTCTCGACGCGCCCGCGCTTGACCATGGCGATGATCAGGTCGAGGTCAGGCCCGACGTGCATTGGTCGGCTCTGCTCCTCGGCCTTCAAGAGGCAGCCGCGCTTGGTCGCCTCGACGATGCTGGCGCGCCACTCGCCGTCGCGACCGTTGAACAGCAAAACCTCGTCGCCGACCGACAGGCGCATGACCGAGGTCAGGTAGCGGGACTGGTCGACAGTCGGGACGACGCCGGCCCCGGCCGACAGGTCATTGGGAACGAAAAGACGGATCATGGCGTCCTTCTAGCGCAACTCGAGCGCGTTAGGCGAAAGTGTGAAGCGGTTTCGCCGCCCGAACGCGCGACAAACAAGGCTTTCCGGGGGTAGGCTCGCCGTCATGAGCAAGTCCGACGACTACGAGAACGAACTCACGCAACTGCAGCTCGCCCTGATCGAGATGCAGAAGAAGGCCATCAAGGACAGCTGGAAGATCCTGGTCATCTTCGAAGGCCGCGACTCGGCCGGCAAGGACGGCACGATCGCCCGTGTCACCGAGCATTTGTCCAAACGCGCCACCACCGTGGTCGCCTTGCCCAAGCCCAATGAGCGCGAGCGCAGCGAGTGGTACTTCCAGCGCTATGTCGAATATCTGCCGGCCTGCGGCGAGGCCGTGATCTTCAATCGCTCCTGGTACAACCGCGCTGGCGTCGAGCGGGTCATGGACTTCTCGACGCCCGAGCAGCAGGAGCAGTTCCTGCGCGACGTGCCGGCCTTCGAGCGGATGCTGGTCGAGAACGGCCTGCGCTACGTGAAGTTCTGGCTGGACATCAGTCGCGAGGAGCAGGCCGAACGCCTGAAGGCCCGTCGCGAAAATCCGCTGAAGGCCTTCAAGACCAGCGACCTCGACAAGGTCGCCGAGGAGAAGTGGGACGACTACACGGCCGCCCGCGACGAGATGCTGATGCGCACCCACAGCGACGTCGCGCCCTGGATCTGCGTCCGCGCCGACCACAAGAAAGCCGCCCGGCTCAACGTCATCCGCTGGCTGCTGCACGCGGCCGGCGACAAGAAGATCGCCAAGGGCGTGGCGCGACCCGATCCCGAGATGATCTTCTCGTTCGAGCCCAGCGCGCTGCAGGATGGGCGCCTGGCGCGCTAGGACGAACCGGCTTTAGACGGTCGGCGTCGTCCCGCCATCGATGACGAATTCCGCGCCGTGGATAGCTCCGGCGCGATCAGAGGCGAGGTAGGCGATCAGGTCGGCGACCTCGGAAGGTTCGGCCGGACGCCCGATCGGAATGCCGCCGAGCCCGTCGAGGACGGACTGCCGCGCCTCCTCGATCGTGCCGCCCCGGGCGGCCTGTATGCGCTCCAGGAACTCCCCGGACGCCTCGGTCATGATCCAACCCGGAGAGACGGTGTTGACCCGCACGCCCTTGGGACCCAGCTCCTTGGAGAGGGACTTGCTGTAGGTCCGCAACGCGGCCTTGGCGGCCGCATAGGCCGTGGTCGATTCGGGGAGCGGCAGGACCGACTGGATGGAGGTGACGTGCACCACCGCGCCGGCGCCCCGCGCGATCATCTGCGGGATCAGCAGGCGATCGAGACGCACCGCCGCCAGGAGGTTCAGGTTCAGCTCCGAAAGCCAGTGCTCTTCCGTCAGGGCGACAAAGCCGCCGCCGGGCGCGATCGAGCCCCCGAGCACGTGGGCCAGGACGTCGACGCCGCCCAGGCGCTCGAGCGCGGCCTGGGCGAGGCGTTCGCCGCCCTCGGCCGTGGTCAGGTCCGCCTGGACGAACGCGACCCCGTCGATGGGCGCGAAGCTTCCCCGCGCGGCGGTGATCACCCGGGCGCCGCCGGCCACGAAGCGGTCGACGGTGGCGCGCCCCAGCCCCTTGGAGCCGCCGCTGACGAGGACGCGCTTGCCGGCGAATTCGGTCGGATCAGCCTTGAGGGTCATGCCGTGATCTCCAGGGCCGTGATGGCGTCGCCTTCGAGCGTGAAGCGGTAGGTGAAGCGGATCGGGCTGCCCTTGAAGTCGCCATGGGCGGGGCCTTCGACCACGACCTGGCCGTTCTCATGCCGGACCGTGTCCGGCGTGAAGATCGCCTTCACGGGGATCACGGCGTCTTCGAACAGGCCGTTGATTTCGGCGCGGCCCCGAAAGACGGCGCCATTGTCGCGGAGGACGGCGTCGGCCGCGAACGGCGCGAGCATGGCCGCGACGTCTAGGCGGGCGTTGGCCGCCACGTAGGCGGCGATCGGAGAGGGAAGGTCGAGCGTCATGGTCTTGTCCTGCTTTCCGCGAACATGGCCGGGACGGCCGCGAGTGCGCTTGCCAGGCAAGATAGATCTGGCCCAATTCCATGATAATCAGCGCCAGACGTAACGTTTCATCACGGAAATCGGGACAATGGCCCAAGGCAGCCTGGCGGAACTGGAGGCGGTGCTGATGGTCGCTCGGCGCGGCAAGTTCCGCGCGGCCGCCCTCGAATTGGGGGTCTCCACGACCGCGCTCAGCAATGCGATCGCCAAGCTGGAGCGCACGCTGGGCGTACGGCTTTTCAACCGCACCACGCGAAGCGTCTCCCTGACCGAGGCGGGCCAGCAGTTCGTGGCCCAGGTCGGCCCCGCGGTCCGGGACATTCACGAGGCGATCGAAATCGCCCGCTCCCAGACCGCCGCGCCGTCGGGCACGCTGCGCATCAACGCCTTTCCGACGGCGGCGCGCGAGATCTTCTCCTGGCTCGTCCTGCCGTTCCTGCGCGTGCACCCCCAGGTGCATATCGACATCGTCACCGAGGGACGCCTGGTGGATATCGTCGAGGGCGGCTTCGACTTCGGCGTCCGTAGCGCCGACCTGGTGCCCGTCGACATGATCGCCCTGCCCCTGGGCGGCGCGCGGCGCAATGTCGTGGTGGGAACGCCGAGCTATCTGAAGACGCACGGGACGCCGGTGATCCCCCAGGACCTCGCCCGGCACGCCTGTCTGCGCGTTCGCCTGCCCAACGGCGCGATCCACCGCTGGCCCTTCGAGAAGGACGGACAGTCGTTGCAGATCGACGTCGAGGGCGCCGTCACGCTCGATGAGGCCAGCCTGGCGCGCGCCGCGGCCCTGGCCTCGATCGGCCTGGCCCTGGCGATGGAGTCCGACGTGCGGGAGGACCTCGAGGCCGGCCGCCTCGTGCGCGTGCTTGAGGACTGGACGCCCGTCCTGCCGTCCCTGAGCCTCTACTATCCCAGCCGCCGCAATCCGACCGCCGCCTTCAAGGCCTTCGTCGACTTCGCGCGTCGGCATGGCGGCGGCGCCGCTCTGGGAACGGCGATCGGCTGAGACCGCCTAGCGCTTCTTCCGCGCCTTTCGCTCGGCGGCCAGGGCCGCGTTCTGGGCGATGCGATGGCGGACGATCTCGGCCACGAGGTCCGGCGGTAGCGGCGCGTCGGGCTGGAAGCGGATCGTGCCCTTGGCGGTCTCGAAACCCTTCAGGCGATCGGCGAACTGCGTGACCACCGCGCCCGGATAGAAGGCGCAGTGCTTCGCCGCCGCGCCGAAATGCACCAGATTGCCGTTCAGCTTGAAGGTCGGCAGGCCGTAGCTGATGGCCTCCACCGCTTCGGGCGCCAGGGCGCGGATCTGGCCGCGAAGGATCTCCAACGCCGCCCGCTGGTCGGCGGGCAGCTTGGCGAGGTAGTCGTCGACGGACGCGGCGGGGGGCTTCATCATCGGTCTTTCTCCCAGGGAAGACTGAACCAAGGACGCGCGAGGCGTCCCCCCGCCGACAGGCCTCGCTTATCGCGCCCCGTACAGCGCCATGACGTCCTTGCGGAACGCCGCGCCGCTGTCGGGGCGGCTGTAGAACATGTGGCCGCCCGGATAGTTGGACAGGCTGACGCGGCCGTTCGCCGTGGCCGGCATGGCGTCGACGATCAGGCGCGAGGCGAAGAACGGGCACGACAGGTCGTTGTAGCCGTGGACGATCAGCACCTTCAGCTTCGGATCGACCGACACGACCTTGCGCAGGTCGGTGACCGACTCGGTGTCGGGGCCTCGGCCGCGATCCCACAGGCGGTTGACCGTGTTCGACAGCGCCTCGTAGCGCGCCTCGGGCTTCCAGCCGACGATGCGGGTGGTGAAGTCGACGATGGCGCTGGTGGTCGGGGCGATGATGGCGTCCAGGATCGGGTCGTTGACCTCCTGCTCCGGCGCGAACGGGAAGGGATCCAGCGAGGTGACGTTGCTGTCGTAGCGGCTGCCCAGGCGGCCCTTGTCGCGGAACACCTCGCGCAGGAACGACTGGGTCTCCAACCGCCCGCCGGCGCGGCGGACATAGGCCGGGTCCAGCCCGGTCATGGCCGAGACCTTGGTCGTCAGACGGTCGAGCGCGGCCGTGTCGGAGCCCTTCATCAGGTCGACCATGTATTCGCCGCGGGTGTAGTCCTCGACGGCCTTGATGCTCTCGGGCGAAAGCTTGCCGTCACGCTCCAGCTTGGCGGCGGCGATCGAGGGCAGGGTCCACATGGCCGGCAGGGGCGAGATCTCGCCCGCCGTGCGGCCGGCGCTGGTCAGCAGCGGCGAGACCAGGACGACGCCCTTCACCGCCACGCCCAGATCGGTCTGCAGGGTGTAGGCCAGGCGCGGCCCCCGGAAGCCGCCGTAGCTTTCGCCGACCAGATATTTGGGCGAGGCCAGGCGCTCGGTCTTGACCAGGTAGTCGAAGACGATCCGCGACAGGTAGTCGATATCCTGCTTGACGCCGTAGAAGCGCTTCTTGGTCTCGTCCTCGCCGACCAGCGAGCGCGAGAAGCCGGTGCCGACCGGGTCGATGAACACCAGGTCGGTGAAGTCCAGCCAGCTGGCGGGATTGTCTTCCAGCTTGGTGAAGGCCGAGGGGCTGTCGCCCTCGGCGCCGAACTGAACGCGCTTGGGGCCAAGGGCGAAGTTCAGATAGACGCTGGCCGCGCCCGGGCCGCCGTTGAAGGCCATGGTGATCGGCCGGTTCGGGTCGCGCGGACCGTCCAGCACGTACGCGGTGTAGACCACCTCGGCGACCTTCTTGCCCTTCTCGTCGCGCACCGGCAGCGAGCCGACGGTGGCGGTGTAGGCGATGGTCTTGCCGGCGATGACCGTGGTCTGCTTGACCGACTTGTCGGCCGGCAGGGCCGGCAGGTCGAGCCCCTTCTCGGCGGCGGGCTTGTCGCCGCCCTTATCCTGGGCCCAGGCCGGCGTCGCCAGCCCCGCGCCCGCCAGCACCAACGACGCCACCACGGCCGCGAGGCCGCCCCCGAAAACCTGTTTCATGTTCGTCCCCTCGACTGAGGACGAAATTGCTAGGGCGCCTGGGTAATCTTCACAACCGTTCCAAAGCATGCTCGCTTGCGGGAAATCAGGGAGACGCCGAGCATGGACAAAAGCAGCGCGCGAGCCGCCGCCTTCACGCGCCTGGCGATCGGCCTGGCGCAGGGGATCGCCCTGTTTCTCCTGCAGAAGGCCGACGAGGGCAAAAGCTGGCCCGCGACGGCGCCGCTGCTCTACGCGCCGCTGCTGCTATGCGTCCTGACCGTCCCGCTGATCCCACTTTCGGCCCTGTCGGCGATGCGCCGGGCCGCCTTGATCGCCTGGACGGCGGTGGCGGCGGCCCTGGTCGCGATCATCGCCGTTCACGCCGCCTGGGTCGGGGCCGCGCCCGATCGCCTGGGCGCGGGACCTTTGTCGCCGCCGGTGTTCGTCGCCGTCGCCGCCCTGCTGTTCATCGCCCACCACCTGGTCCAGCCGGCCGAGGCTGCGGGCAAGCCGGTCGCGCCCTATGCCGACTATTTCGACCTTGTCGGGACCAACGCCGTCCGGCTGTTCCTGTCTTTGGCCTTCACCGGCGCCTTCTGGCTGCTGCTGTTCCTGGCCGGCGCGCTCTTCAAGCTGATCGGCGTCGAGGCGATCCAGAAGCTGATCGGCGAGACGGCCTTCGCCTTCCCCGCCACCGGCCTGATGTTCGCCGCCGCCGTCCACATGGCGGTGCAGCTGACGGAAGCGCGCGCGGGGCTGGTCCGGGGCGTGAGGACCGTGGGCCTGGTGCTGCTGGCCTGGCTGCTGCCGCTGATGGTGGTGATCGCCGGCGGCTTTCTCGCGAGCCTGCCGTTCACGGGCCTGGCCCCGCTGTGGAGCACCAAGGCCGCCGCGTCCCTGCTGCTGTCGGCCGCCGCCGCCCTGATCATCCTGATCAACGCCGCCTACCAGGACGGCCTCGAGCCGCCCAACGCGATCCTGCGCTGGGCGGCGCGGCTGGCGAGCCTGCTGCTGATCCCGATCGTGATCCTGACCGCCTACGCCCTGTGGCTGCGGATCCACCAGTACGGCCTGACGCCGGACCGGGTGATGGCGGTGACCTACCTGATCGTCGCGACCGGCTTCACCGTCGGCTACACGCTCGCGGCCCTGCGCTCGGCGACGTGGATGAAGCCGCTGGAGCCGACCAACCTGGTCATGGCGGCGGTCAGCGTCCTGCTGCTGATCGCCCTCTTCACCCCGATCGCGGACCCGGCGCGGCTGTCGGTCGGGAGCCAGGTCAAGCGGCTGGAGGCGGGCAAGGTCTCGGCGGACAAGTTCGACTTCCAGTTCCTGCGCTTCGAGAGCGGGCGGTACGGCCGCTTGGCCTTGGAAAGGCTGAAGGCCAGCCGAGAGCCGGAGATCGCCCGGCGGGCCGGCGAGGCCGACGTGCTTGGCGCGCGCCCGCAGCGGCAACCCGAAAAGCCCGACTTTAGCGGGGTGAAGGTCTACCCCTTGGGCGCCAAGCTGCCCGACTCCTTCGTGAAACAAACCTGGGACGCCGAAGCGCGGGGAAGCTGTATCGGTCCGGGTTCGGTCTGCAAGGCGCTAATCTTCGACGTCGACGGCGACGGTGTCGATGAGGTGCTGCTCAGCAACGGCCGGGCTTTGGACGTCTTCCGCTCCACGACCGCGGGATGGCGATTGACGGCTCGGACCAATGCGTTCTGCGCTGGCCTCGATATCGAAGCCTATCTGAAGTCTGGTCCCGTGCGGATGTCTGTACCGACACGGCGAAGGGATCTTCTAATCGGCGACCAACGCTTGGTCCTGTCGCCGGCGGGTGACGACTGCGCCGGAGCGCCGCCGGAAGATATGGGCTTGCACTAACCCACGCCCTCGCTGATCGCGTTGAGCCGGGCATAGACGCCGCCCTTGGCCTTCAGCTGGTCGTGGCGGCCTTCCTCGACGACGCGGCCCTTCTGGAAGACCAGGATCCGGTCGGCGCCGCGCACGGTCGACAGGCGGTGGGCGATGACGATCGTCGTGCGCCCCTCCATCAGCGCCTCGGCGGCGGCCTGGACCAGGCCCTCGGTCTCGACGTCCAGCGACGAGGTCGCCTCGTCCAAGACGAGGATCGGCGCGTCGGCCAGGAAGGCGCGGGCGATGGCCACGCGCTGGCGCTCGCCGCCCGACAGCTTGACGCCCCGCTCGCCGACCAGGGTGTCGTAGCCCTTGGGCAGCTTCAGGATGAAGTCGTGGGCGCGCGCCTTCTTCGCGGCCGCCTCGACCTCTTCGCGGGTGGCGTCCGGCTTGGCGTAGGCGATGTTCTCGAACAGCGAGCGGTGGAACAGGGCCGGGTCCTGCGGCACCACCGCGATGGCGCGGCGCAGCGAGGTCTGGGTCACCTGGTACACATCCTGGCCGTCGATGGCGATCGAGCCGTCCTGCAGGTCGTAGAGACGCTGGACCAGCTTGACGAAGGTCGACTTGCCCGAGCCCGTCGGCCCGACCAGGGCCACCCGCTCGCCGGGAGCGATCTTCAGGCTGAAGTGGTCGTACAGCGGCGCGCCGGCGGCCTTGTAGCGGAAGGTGACGTTATGGAACTCGATGGCGCCGGGGCCCGGCTGGAAGTCGGGCGCGCCCGGCGCGTCGGCGATCTGCGGATCAAGACGCGTCCAGGCCGCGACGTCCTCGGCGTCGTCGAGGCCCTTCTGCAGCATGCGGATGTTCTCGCCCAGGTTCCGCAGATAGCCGCTCATCAGCATGAAGGCGGTGATCGCGAAGGCGACGTCGCCGGGCGAGGCGGTGCCCTGCGTCCAACCCCAGACCATGGCGCCGGTCAGGCCGGCCTGTAGCACCACGAGCAACAGGTTTTGGCCCAGCCACACGTCGGTGAAGCGGTTCCAGGTGACCATCACCGCGTCGCGCCAGGCGGCGGTGACCTCGGCCAGGCGCTGGGCCTCGCGCGCCTCGGCGCCGAAGCTCTTCACGGTCGGATTGGAGGTCACGGCGTCGGCCAGGGCGCCGCCGATCTGGGAGTCGAGGGCGTTGGACTTCAGGTTGCTGGGGCGGACATAGCGCTCGGTGACCCACAGGTTCACCGACAGATAGGCGACCACCACGACCAGCGAGATGCCGCCGGCCAGCGGCTGGCGGATCAGCATGGCGATCGACAGGCCGACCAGCACGATGACGCCGGGGCCCAGCCAGATCGTCACCGCGTCGGTGACGCTGTCATAGCCCCACATGGCGCGGGTCAGCTTGCGCACCGTGGCGCCGGCGAAGCTGTCGGCGTGCCAGTCCGAGGAGAAGGCCTGCACCTTGGCGAAGCTCTCGTTGGTCATCTCCTCCATGTTCCGGGCCGCCAGCGGAATCCAGAACCGGTGGGCGATGTTGCGCACCACCGCGAAGGCGAAATAGACGCCGATGAACATGGCCAGGGCCGACCAGGCGCCGGCGTCGCCGCGCGGCTTGCTGGCGACGGTGTCGACGAGATGTCCCGAGGCGTAGGGCAAGGCCAGATCGAAGCCGACCGCCACCAGGGTCAGGCCGACGCCCAGGCCGAACAGCACCGGCCGCCGCTTCCAGAAGCGGGCCACGAAGGCCAGCACCTGGCGGTTCGACAGCGCGCGCTTCTTGGCGCCGATTTCGTCTTCGTCCTCGAGGATGTCGGTCATGGGCCGCTAGATAGGGCCTTAGCGCCCCTAGCGGGAGGCGCCTTTTCGCCGCCCGAACGGCCGCCAGCGCAGAAAGCCCCGGATTGCCGGTCCAATCACGGGCGTGCGCAGCATCGGGCGGACGGCGTGAGGACGGGTCTTCAGGAAGCAGACCACGGCGCCGATCCAGAACACCGTGGTGGGAAGGCCTGGGGTGACGATGCCGACCGCGCCGGTCGCGACCAGCACCCCGCCCAGACCGTCCAGCGCCCAGCGCTCCGCCCGGCTGAGGCGACGGCGGCGCGAGCGACGATCCTGAGCGGCGGAAGCCATGCGTCGATCCTCGCGCCGGGCGAACCCGCTGTCGAGAGGATTGAGAGCCGCTCGCAACATCGCGAGCCCTTAAGCGGGGCTGAGGCGGAAGCTCGTCGCGCGAGGACCCCGGGCGAGACGCCGCCGGATGCGCGGCCCGAACTTGGTCGCCGAGGTCAGGCGCGCGACCATGCCGCGATCGCCGGCCCGGCCGAAAAGGCGCGCGGCCGCGGTCCACAGGGCGGTGGTCAGCGGATGCGGCAGGACGATCCCGGCCGCGCCGCCGGCCAGCAGCAGGCTCCAACCGGAAACACGAAGAGCGGCGGTGGTCATGGCGGAAACTCCTTAAAAAGGGGGGGGCGGCGGGGCGGAGCGCATCGCCCCGCCGTCCCGAAGCCGTCGCCTATTCGGCGGCGATGGCGATGTCGGCGATCGAAACGCCCACCCGCTGGGCGACGCCCGCGGCGTAGGCCGGATCGGCCCGGTGGAAGTGGACCAGCTGGCGCTTGATGATCGCTTCGGGCACGCCCTGCATCGCCGCGGCGATATTGTCGAACAGCTGGGTCTGCTGGTCGGGGCTCATCAGGCGGAACAGCGCGCCGGGCTGGCTGTAGTCGTCATTGCCGTCCCGGTGGCTGAACCGGTCCGCGTCGCCGTGCAGCGGCAGCGGCGGCTCGGCGACCGACGGATCCTCGACCGGCCCGCCGAAGCTGTTGGGCTCGTACCAGGCGTCGGTGCGCGGCGGGCTGTCGAAGCGCATCGCGCCGTCGGCGTGGTAGTGATGCACCGGGCAGCGCGGACGGTTGACCGGCAGGGCCTCGTAGTGCGTGCCGATCCGGTAGCGGTGGGCGTCGGCATAGGCGAAGATCCGCGCCTGCAGCACCTTGTCCGGCGAGAAGCTGATCCCCGGCACGATGTTCGACGGCGAGAACGAGCTCTGCTCGACCTCGGCGAAATAGTTGTCCGGGTTGCGGTTCAGCTCCAGCACGCCGACCTCGATCAGCGGGAACTCGCCGTGCGGCCAGACCTTGGTCAGGTCGAACGGATTGTAGGAGGTCCGCTCGGCTTCCGCCTCGGTCATGATCTGCACGCAGAAGGTCCAGCGCGGATAGTCGCCGCCCTCGATGGCCTCGAACAGGTCGCGCTGGGCGCTCTCGCGGTCGCCCGCGATCACCGCATTGCCCTCGGCGTTGGTCCAGTTCTTGATCCCCTGCTGGGACTTGAAGTGGAACTTCACCCAGACCCGCTCATTGGCCGCGTTGATGAAGCTGTAGGTGTGGCTGCCGAAGCCGTGCATGAAGCGATAGCCCTGCGGCAGGCCCCGGTCGCTGAACAGGGTGGTGACCTGGTGCAGGCTTTCGGGGCTCAGGCTCCAGAAGTCCCACATCGCCGTCGGCGAGCGCAGGTTGGTCAGCGGGTGACGCTTCTGGGTGCGGATGAAGTCGGGGAACTTCAGCGGGTCGCGGATGAAGAAGACCGGGGTGTTGTTACCGACCAGATCCCAGTTGCCTTCCTCGGTATAGACCTTGAGGGCGAAGCCGCGCACGTCGCGCTCGGCGTCGGCCGCGCCGCGCTCGCCGGCCACGGTCGAGAAGCGCAGCAGCACCTCGCTTTCCGCGCCCGGCTGCAAGGCCTTGGCCTTGGTCCAGCGGCTGATGTCGTGGGTGATCTTCAGGGTCCCAAAGGCCGCCGAGCCCTTGGCGTGGACGACCCGCTCGGGAATGCGCTCACGGTTCTGGTGGGCCAGCTTTTCCAGCAGCTGATAGTCCTGCATCAGCAGGGGACCGCGCGGACCGGCGCTGATCGAATTCTGGTTGTCCGCGATCGGCGCGCCGGCCGTGGTCGTCATCGTCGTCTTGGTCATGGCTGCCTCCGCCTTGGTGTGAGCGAACCTTGGCCGCCGGGCCACGATAAATCCAATTGATCGTTTTTCGCGACGAGATCGGATTTCTCTATGTTCGCGCGTCCAAGCATGACCGATAGGCCGTCGGCAGGCTTGAACGCCTTGGCTGCTCTTTTCCGCTTATGCGGGGGCGGGTAAGCCTGCCGTCATGACCACGCACGCCATATTGCCCGACGCCGCGGCCACCAACTGGGTCGATCGTCACGCGCCGCCAGGCCTTCGCCCCTGGCTGAAGCTGGGCCGCTTCGACCGGCCGGCGGGAATCTGGCTGCTGATGCTGCCCGGCTGGCAGGGGATCGCGCTCGCCGCCGCCGAGCAGGGCCGCTGGCCCAATCCGCTGCTGCTGCTGGCGGTGTTCGTCGGGGCGGCGCTGATGCGGGCGGCAGGCTGCGCCTTCAACGACATCGTCGATCGCGACTTCGACGCCCAGGTGGCCCGCACGGCCCTGCGGCCGATCCCGGCCGGGCTGATCAGCGTCAAGCAGGCCTGGGGCTTCCTGGTCGGGTGCAGCCTGGTCAGCTTCCTGATCCTGGTCTGCCTGGGCTGGACGGCGATCCTGCTGGGCGTGCTGTCCCTGGGCCTGGTGGCGGCCTATCCGTTCATGAAGCGGATCACCTGGTGGCCGCAGGCGTGGCTGGGCCTGACCTTCAACTGGGGCGCCCTGTTGGGCTACGCCGCCGCCGTGGGGCATCTGTCCTGGTCGGCCGCCCTGCTCTATGGCGCGGGGATCTTCTGGACCCTGGGCTACGACACGATCTACGCGATCCAGGACATCGAGGACGACGCCCTGGCGGGGATCAAGTCCTCGACCCGCCGCCTGGGTAAGCACGTGAAGCTGGGCGTCGCGGGGTTCTATGCGGCCTCGACGGTCCTGGTGATCGCGGCGGCCTGGGTCGGCGGCCTTGGCCCGCTGTTCCTGCCCTTCGCCGGCGCCTTCGCCCTGCACCTGTCGCGCCAGGCAGCGGCGGTGCGGCTGGAAGATGGTCAAGGCGCTCTTAAGCTGTTCAAGTCGAACGCCATCGCCGGCCTTCTCGTTGTGTTGGGCCTTGTCGCCGGCCTCTGGAAGCCGGGCGTAAACTTTTAAGAAAAACGCGCCTCCCCTCCCCCTTGCGGGGAGGGGGCAGGGGGTGGGGGTGTCAGCGCCGGCCTTGGCCGACACGGAGCCGGCGCCCCCATCCCCAACCCCTTCCCCGCGAGGGGGAAGGGGCTCGCTAAAACGGTCCCTGCTGGTACACGCGCTCCATCACCCGGTTGAGCTCGACCAACCGCCGATCATAGCTCTTAGTGAGGCAAGCCTGGTTGGCCCCGCACGCGTGGCGGCGCTTCAGCCAGGCCCGCTGCTCGCCGATGATCGCGTCGCGTCCACCCATCGGCACGAGGTGGCGGGTGATCCCATACAGCTGGTCGACGCGCACATCCTGGTCGTTCAGCGCGCGGTTGGCGCAGATGGCGCGCTCGTCGGCGGCCCGCGCCTTGCCGCAGTCGAAGCTGGCGGCGGCGGCGGGCGTCGCGGCGGCGGCGAGCAGAAAAACGGTCATCAGGCGGCGCATGGAAACCTCCGGAACTCGTGACGCAGGGTCATCCTGTCGGGCCTAAGCTGAATGTGCGATGATCGTTCCATGGCCGTCGCCGCCCGCGTCAAACCCCAGGACCTGTTCACGCCCGAGGAATGGACGCGGATCTCCGCGCGCTCGTCCTGGCGCGGGATCGCGATGGTCGCCCACGCCTGGGCGGTGATCGTCGCGGCGGGCGCCCTGTTCGTCGCCTTCCCCAACCCGCTGACCTACATCGTCGCCGTGATGCTGATCGGCGCGCGGCAGCTGGGCTTGGCCATCCTGATGCACGAAGCCGCGCACGGCGGTCTGCACCCCAATCTCAAGGTCAACGATTGGCTGGGCGAGTGGCTGTGCGCCGCGCCGGTCGGGGCCTCGCTGGCGCGCTATCGGCCCTATCACCTGACGCACCACAAATACGCCCAGCAGGCCGAGGACCCGGACCTCGTGCTGTCAGCCCCCTTCCCCACCACCGCCGCCTCGCTGCGCCGGAAGATGATCCGCGACCTGACCGGCCAGACCTTCGTCAAGCAGCGGTTCGGCTTCCTGCTGGCCAAGTCCAAGGGAGGCCAGCCAAAGGGCGCGATCTTCGCCGGCGAGGTGGCGCGGCAGGCGCCGTTCCTGCTGTGGAACCTCGGCCTGCTCGCCGTGCTGTCGGCCTTTGGCCTGTGGTGGGCGTGGCTGGCGCTGTGGATCGTGCCGATGGCCACCTGGTTCCCGCTGGTCACCCGCCTGCGCAACATCGCCGAGCACGCCTTGGTCGCCCAGAACGAGCCCGACCCGTTCCGTCACGCCCGAACCACCCACGCCAACTGGCTCGAGCGCGCCCTGATCGCGCCCTACCACGTCAACTTCCACGCCGAGCACCACCTGTTCATGCACACCCCGTGCTGGAACCTGCCCCTGGCGCATCGACTGCTGGAGCAGAAGGGCCTGACCAAGGGCATGCTGACCGCGCCGGACTATGTCTCGGTGCTGAAGGCGGCGGCGAGCAAACCGGTCGCGGCCTGAGCCCCGGCGTGCTCTAACGCACGCCATGATCGTCCAGACCCTGGAAGGCCGCCGGGCTTTCATCCGCGAGAACACCCGCCTGCAGGCGCCGCCGCACACGCCGGAGCTTTCGCTGCATCTGGCCGACGAGGTCACCCCGATCTGGAAGCTGACCGAGGAGGCGCTGGAGGAGATCGGCCTGCCGCCACCGTTCTGGGCCTTCGCCTGGGCGGGCGGCCAGGCCCTGGCGCGCTACATCCTCGACCATCCCGAACTCGTCGCCGGCAAGCGGGTGATCGACTTCGCCACCGGCTCGGGCATCGTCGCGGTCGCGGCGATGAAGGCGGGCGCGGCCAGCGTGCTGGCCGCCGACATCGACATCTTCTGCGAGGCGGCCGTGGGCCTGAACGCGCAGGCCAACGGCGTCGAGATCGCCTTCACCGACCAGAACCTGCTGGGCGCCCCGCCGCCCGAGGCCGATGTCCTGCTGGCCGGCGACATCTGCTACGAGCGGCCGATGGCCGAGGCGGTCATGGCCTGGCTGGGACAGGGTCGCGCAGCGGGCGCCAGCGTGCTGATCGGCGATCCGGGCCGCACCTACTTCCCCAGGGACGGCCTGGAAAAGCTCGCCGAGTACCAGGTGCCGACTACCCGCGAACTCGAGGATCTGGCGGTGAAGCGCACCAGCGTCTGGACTCTGCCCTGAGCGCTGGATAAGAACATTTAGAGAACAAGATATCGGAGACCGCCATGCGTGAAGACGGCAAGATCGACTACATCGAGTGGCCCGCCGGGGACCTGCCCGCGACCAAGGCCTTCTATTCGGCCGCCTTCGGCTGGAGCTTCGCCGACTACGGCCCCGACTACGCCGCCTTCGAGGGCGAAGGGACCGACGGCGGCTTCGCCAAGCCGCAGGAAGGCTCCAGCGACCGGCCGCTGGTCATCCTCTACGCCCACGACCTGGAGGCCATGCTGGACAAGGTCGTGAAGGCCGGCGGGACGATCACGGCTCCGATCTTCAGCTTCCCCGGCGGCCGCCGCTTCCACTTCACCGACCCGTCCGGCAACGAGCTGGGCGTGTGGAGCGCCACCGGCGTCGAATAAAACCGTCATACGCCGCCGCTAATGTCCGCCTCCTGACGATCCGAGGGGCGACGGCGAACGATGACGGCGGACAAGAGCTGCGGATCCTGCGGCCTGTGCTGCAAGGTCCTGGCGATCGAGGCGCTGGACAAGGCCGACGGCGTCTGGTGCCAGCATTTCCGCAAGGGCGGCGGCTGCGGACAATACGATCTCCGGCCCGCCGCCTGCCGCGGCTTTCATTGCCTGTGGCTGACCTCGACCCGGCTCGGCGACGAGTGGCGGCCCGACAAGGCCGGCTTCGTCATGTACTCCGACCGCGACGGCAAGCGGCTGAACGTCGTGGTCGATCCGGGCAAGCCCGCCGCCTGGCGCCGCGAGCCGTACTATTCCTACATCAAGGCCATGTCGCGCCGGGCGCTGGACGGCTATGAGCTGGTGGTCTGCGTCGGCGACCGCCGCACGGTGGTCTTCCCGACCGAGGAGATCGACCTCGGCGTCCTGCCGCCCGACCGCAAGCTGGTCAGCGGCTATGTCGAGCAGGACGGGGCGCTTACACCCTTCGCCATGGTGCTGGCCGACGCGGACTAAAACCGCGGATGAAAGTCCCTCGGCTTCCAGCCGAAATCCCGCGTCGCCGCCGACGAGTCGAAGGTCAGGTCCCGGCCCATCCGCGTTCCCATCGCCGCCGTGGCGCCCGGATAGAAGGGCTTGGCCAGGCGCATCAGCAGGCCAAACAGCCAGGTCGGCATCGGCAGGCTGCGCGGCGTCTTGCCCAGCCCCTCGAAGATCCGGTCGACCATGGCGCGATAGCTCAGGGTCTCGCCGCCGACGAGATCATAGGCCCGGTCGCGCGCGGCCGGCGCCTTGGCCGCCGCCAGGGCCCCGACGGCGAGGTCCGCCGCGTGGACCGGCTGGCGCAGGCCCTCGCCCGGCCCCGACAGCGGCATCACATGGAAGCGTGTGACCAGCCGCGCGATGCGGCTGACGTTCTCGTCATGGCCTTCGTCATAGATCAGGGTCGGGCGCAGGATGGTCCAGGCGACGCCGTTGGCGGCGCACCAGGCCTCGACCGCCTGTTCGGCGTCGACCAGGGCCTTGGCGACGGCGCGCTCGCCGGGCTCGGGCGAGTCGGTCTTGGTGAAGCGGCTGGTCGACGAGAAAGCCACCAGCCGGACCATGCCCCGGGCCTTGAGCCCCGGCAGCACCGCCGGCAGCAGCCAGATCGGCGACAGCGAGAACACCGTCGCGGCCGGCGGCAGGTGTCCGCCGATGTCGGGATCGGTCAGGTCGCCGTCGACCCAGCAGGCGTCGCCGGCCGGCGGGCGGCGACTGATGGCGACGGGATCAAACCCCTCGTCCGCCAGCCGCGCCATCAGGTGGCCGCCGATCAAGCTGGTCGCGCCCAGCACCAGGATGGGCGTCTTGAGGGTGTTGTCGGAGTCCATGGGAAACATATAGTCCCGCCTCCGAGGGGTTGCCCATGACCTATGACGAGGTTGCTTCATTCGCGCTGCGCCTGCCCGGCGTCGAGCCCGGGACCGCCTATGGGCGGCCCTGCCTGAAGGCGCATGGCAAGTTCCTGGTCCGCCTGTTCGAGGACGGCGAGAGCCTGGTCTGCCCGGGCGTGCCGTTCGACGAGCGCGAGATGCTGGTCGAGGCCGAGCCGGACGTCTTCCACTTCACCGACCACTTCCGCAACTATCCCTACGTCCTGATCCGCCTGGCCGCCGCCCACGCCGGGACCGTGGAAGGATTGGTCCTGCGCCAGTGGCGGGCGACCGCGCCCAAGAAGGTGCTGAAGGCCTGGGACGAAAGCCGAACGACGGGAACCGCATGACCGACAAGACCAAGGCCTGGCGCATCCTGATCGCGCTCGTCGCCGCCTCCGGCCCGCTGCTGCAGTACGGCCTGATGGCCCATGACGAGACCCTGGCCACCCTGCCCGGCAAGACCGTGGAGTTCTTCAGCTATTTCACCATCCTGTCGAACGCCCTGGGCGCCGTCGCCCTGGCCGCGCCCCTGATCGCCCCCGCCAGCCGGCTTGGCGCATGGTCGGAACAGGCCGGTCCGCGCGCGGCGATCGCGACCTATCTGACGATCACCGCCGTGGTCTATCACACGATGCTGGCCCACACCTGGGACCCGCAGGGCCTGCGCCTCGTGGCCACGACCATCAACCACACGATCACCCCGGCGGCCTTCCTGATCGACCTCGCCCTGCGCGGCGGCGAAGGCGAAACCCGCTGGATCGCGGCGCTCAAGTCGATGGCCTTCCCGGCGCTGTTCGGCGTCTGGACCCTGGCGCACGGGGCGCTCTCGGGCTTCTATCCCTATCCGTTCATGGACGTTCCCAAGCGGGGCTACCCCGCCGTCCTGGTGACCATCGGCCAGATGGGCGTGGCTTTTGCTCTGGTCTGCCTGATCTTCATCGCCCTGTTGCGCGTTCGGTCCCGGATGGCGGCGGCGAAGCCCGCCCCCATATCCGCCTGACCGTCTTACTCGGAGTTCTCGATGTCCAAGCTCGTCCCCGCCGTCCGCTCCGGCGACGTCCTGATGCCGGCGATCGGCTTTGGCACCTGGCAACTGGAGAACGGAACCGCCGTGCCGCTGGTCGAGAAGGCGCTGGAGGTCGGCTACCGCCACATCGACACCGCCCAGATCTATGGCAACGAGCAGGACGTCGGCCAGGCGATCAAGAACAGCGGGATCAAGCGCGACGAGCTGTTCGTCACCACCAAGATCTGGATCGACAAGTTCCACGACGGCGACCTGCAACGCTCGGCCGAGATCAGCCTGGAGAAGCTGGGTCTCGACCACGTCGACCTCCTGCTGCTGCACTGGCCCAAACCCGACGTGCCGTTCGCCGAGACCCTCGGGGCCCTGAACGAGGTCGGCGCCAAGGGCTGGACCCGGGCGATCGGCGTCTCGAACTTCCCCTCGGCGCAGTTGGAGGAGGCCGCCCGGCTGTCCGACGCCCCGCTGGCCACCGACCAGGTCGAGTACCATCCCTACCTGTCGCTGAAGACCCTGAAGGCCAAGGCCGACGAACTGGGCGTCTCGATCACCGCCTGGTCGCCGCTGGCCCAGGGCAAGGTCGCCCAGGAGCCGCTGCTGATCGACATCGGCCGCGCCCACGGCAAGACCCCGGGCCAGGTGACGCTGCGCTGGATCATCCAGCAGGGGGTCATCGCCATCCCGCGCACCAGCAACCCCAAGCGGATCGAGGAAAACTTCGACATCCTCGACTTCGAACTGTCCGACAAGGAGATGGCGCAGATCCACGGCCTGGCCCGCCCGGACGGCCGGATCGGCGATTGGATCGACAAGGCCTACCAGTGGGACGCCGAATAGGCCCGAACGCGATCGAGACCTTGGTCGCGCTTGCGCGCGCCGGAAGACATGGGTGATCTCGGCGGCGCGGTCAGTCGGGATCCAGGGAGTGCGGCGATGAAGACGATGGTGCGAGCTTTCACGATCGGCGCGACGTCGCTGCTTCTGGCCTTGTCGTCCGGCGCGGCGCTGGCCCAGACCGCCGCCCCGGCGGCCAACCCGACCAGCTTCGCGCGCGGGGCGGATGTCCAGGCGCAATTGCGCCAGATGCTGAGCGAGATGAAGCCCGACCAGGGGTTCATGTGGCGCCCCGTGGTCCGCGACGGCGCCAACGTGGCGGCGATCGAAATCTGGAAGAAGCCCGGCCGCCCCGCCGTCCACCCCGACCAGGCCGAATACGCCATCGTGCTGGAGGGCGCGGGGACCCTGATCTCGGGCGGCGTCATGGCCGATCCCAAGGTCAGCAACCCGACCCTGGTCGAAGGCAGCCGAATCGAGGGCGGGGTGACGCGCCCGCTCGGCCCCGGCGACGTCATCCTGGTTCCGGCGGGCGTTCCGCACTGGTTCGGCGTCACCGGCGAGCGCCTGGTGCTGCTGGGGATCAAGCTGCCCGCCTCCAAATAGGCCGGCGCTCCCCTTGGGGCGGCGGAACCACGGGCGTTCAGCGCGCTGAACGCTCGTAATGGACGAGATCAAACCGAACGATTTCAAAGACTTCTGAATTTTTCACGCCGCTGGATCATCCGCGTTGAATCCCCGCCCATACTGATCTCACCCGATGGCGCGGAAGGGACGTCCGGCCGGCGATCGTGACGGCTGTCGGGGGTGGTCGAGCGGGAAGCGTTCGCCGGTCTTCTTTCGGGAAGACGTCTTCGCGGCGGATCCAGGTGCAGGCTCCCTGAAACACGGGACGAAGCCCTGGCGGTGAGGGCATAGGCGGCGCGGCAGGCCCAGGCTGAAATCGCCCGGGCGTTCCGGGACCGGGGTTCGTCGCCCCGGCCCGCCCGTCGGGGGCCTCTTTCGGAAGCGGGTTAAAACCCCGCGCGTCGAGGGCTCACCGGATAAC
>NZ_QFQZ01000148.1 GCF_003243465.1 Caulobacter segnis | reverse complement strand
CGTCCGGGGGGAACGGAGTCCCGAGCAGATAACGCTCACGCCCGCCGTCCTCATGGAAACAACAGCCTGGCGGAGCGGATGACGAGCCGAAACGCAACAAAACACTACGGTCTCCGGGTTCGCCCGGCCGCTCCGTCGCCTCCCCATGACCTTCAGCGGCAAGCCGCGTGAAGCCGAGAGCCCATGTCAGATGACCGCATGATCTTCACCAGCCCAGCGCCGCCTCGCCCCGCAGGATCGCTTCGGCCTGCGCCGTGTGCTTGCCGCCGTCGCGGTCGTGCAGCACTAGCGGCGGCAGCAGAACCAGCGGGGCCTTGCCGGTCTTGATCGCCCTGACGATCACCCGCTTGGCCGGCGCGTCGGCGAACGGGGCGATCGGCCGGATGCGGAACGAGCCGGCCTTGGGCGCCAGCTGCCCCAGCAGGTCGGCCAGGCGGTCGGCGCGGTGGATGATCGTGATCGTGCCGCCCTCGCGCACCGCCTTCAGGCAAAAGCTCGTCCAGGCCGAAAGGCCGCCGTCGGCCATCCAGGCGCCGCTCTTGGCCGGGGAGGGGGCGCGCAGCGTTGCAGGGTCGTCGAAGAACGGCGGATTGCTCATCACCGCGTCGAAGACGGGCAAGCCCAAGGCGCGGAACCCCGAATCGACGTCGCCCGTCTGGATGGAGACGCGGTCGGAGAGCACGTTAAGGTCGGCGTTCTGCGCCGCCAGGGTGGCGGCGACGGGGTCGCGCTCGACGCCTTGGAACAGAACCTCCGGCCGACGCGCGGCGGCGGCCAGCAGGGCGCCGCCCACGCCGCACCCAGGCTCCAGCACCCGCTGGCCGGGCGTGGCGTCGCAAACCGCCGCCAAGAGGGCCGCATCCATGCCGGCTCTGTAGCCGTCGGCCTTCTGACGGAGCCTCAAGCGCCCCCCCAGAACCCGATCCTCCGTCACCCGCTGATCGTCCAATGCTTTTGAGGCCTTGTGCTCGCCTTGACCCTGACCTATCCCGCCACCATTGTCCCTCGCAACGGCTGATCCCACCGAATAGCGACGGGGCGCGCCGCAAGGAGATCGAAGTCTTGGACGCAGCCACAGCGACCCTCCCCCGGAAAGCGGGCTCGGTGGATCGTCTCGTGCGCCTCGCCGAGACCGACATGGCCGGCGTCAACCGCCTGATCACCGAGCGGATGCAGAGCGACGTGCCGATCATCCCGGCCCTGGCCGAGCACCTGATCGCCGCCGGCGGCAAGCGCTTGCGCCCGCTGCTGACCGTCGCCGCCGCGCGTCTCGCCGGCTCCGATAACGACCACTGCCTGAAGCTGGCGGCCGCCGTCGAGTTCATCCACACCGCCACCCTGCTGCATGACGACGTCGTCGACGGCAGCGCGCTTCGCCGGGGCAAGGTCGCCGCGCACCTGATCTGGGGCGGGGCGCAGAGCGTGCTGGTCGGCGACTTCCTGTTCGCCCGCGCCTTCGAGCTGATGGTCGAGACCAATTCGATGAAGGCGCTGGAGATCCTGGCCCGCGCCAGCCGCGTCATCGCCGAGGGCGAGGTCATGCAGCTGATGCGCAGCCACGACCTGAACCTGTCGCAGGCCCTCTATCTCGAGATCATCCAGGCCAAGACCGCCGAGCTGTTCGCCGCGGCCTCGGAGGCCGGCGCGGTCTCGGCGGGCGTCGATCACGCCCAGACCGACGCGCTGAAGGCCTACGGCCTGCAGCTGGGCCTGGCGTTCCAGTTGGTCGACGACGCGCTGGACTACGGCGGCGCGACCGAGACGCTTGGCAAGAACGCCGGCGACGACTTCCGCGAAGGCAAGGCGACCCTGCCGCTGCTGCTGGCTATAGCCCGCTCTGGGCCGCGCGAGGCCGAGTTCTGGGAGCGGGCCGTCGGTCGCCGCGAGCAGACCGAGGCCGACTTCCGCCGCGCTCGCGAGCTGATCATCGGCACGGGCGCGCTGGACGCGACCCTGGATCTGGCAACCGACTACGCCGACAAGGCCAAGGCGGCGCTGGCGATTTTCCCGGCCAATGAGTGGCGTGGGGCGCTGGAAGATCTGGCCGATTTCGCGGTCAGCCGCCGGGCCTAGGCCGACAGCGCTTCGGATCGCCCGGTGAATTCGGCGTAATTCGGCGGGCGCGATCTTCACAGGCGGGCGGAACGGGGCCACTTGAGGGCTTCAGAGGCCGGCTTGGCCTTGTGGGGACAACGCCTTGATCCGCTTTCTTCTCAACGTTCTCTGGTTCTTCTTCGGCGGCTTCGTCATGGGCCTGGGCTGGCTTCTGGCCGGTCTGCTGCTGGCCATCACCGTCGTGGGCCTGCCCTATGCCGGCGCGGCCTGGCGCGTCGCGGGCTTCGCCTTCTGGCCGTTCGGCAAGGAGATCGTCAGCCGCGAGATCCTGACCGGCCGCCAGGACCTGGGCACGGGGCCGGTGGGCTTCCTGCTGAACGTGATCTGGTTCGTGCTGGCCGGCTGGTGGCTGGCCCTGGGCCACGTCGTCGTCGCGTGCGCCGAGGCGATCACGATCATCGGCATCCCGTTCGCCATCAAGGATCTGCAACTGGCCCGCATCGCCCTGGCGCCAGTCGGTCTCGAGGTCGTCCGGCGGTAGGCCCAAACGAAAAAGGGGCCGCCTCACGGCGACCCCTGATCGTTCTCAGGCTCCCGAGCCTCAGCCCGGCGAGACCATCTTCTCCGGGCGGACGTACTGGTCGAACTCCTCGTTCGTCAGGTAGCCGCCGCCGACGGCCTCCTCGCGCAGGGTCGTGCCGTTCTTGTGCGCGGTCTTGGCGATCTTGGCGCAGATGTCATAGCCCAGGCGGCCGTTCAGGGCCGTGACCAGCATCAGCGAGTTCTCGACGCCCTTCTTGATGTTGTCGATGCGCGGCTCGATGCCGACCACGCAGTTGTCGGTGAAGCTGATCGCCGCGTCGGCCAGCAGGCGGACCGACTGCAGGAAGTTATAGGCCATCACCGGGTTGAAGACGTTCAGCTCGAAGTGGCCTTGCGAGCCCGCGAAGGTCAGGGCGGCCTGGTTGCCGAACACCTGGACGCAGACCTGGGTGAGGGCCTCACATTGCGTCGGGTTGACCTTGCCCGGCATGATCGACGAGCCGGGCTCGTTTTCCGGCAGCGACAGCTCGCCAAGGCCGGCGCGCGGGCCCGAGCCCAGGAAGCGGATGTCGTTGGCGATCTTGAACAGGCTGGCGGCGACCGTGTTGATCGCGCCGTGGCTGAAGACCATGGCGTCGTGGGCGGCCAGGGCCTCGAACTTGTTCGGGGCGGTCGTGAAGGGCAGGCCGGTGATCGCGGCGATGGCCTCGGCCACGCCCTCGGCGAAGCCGATCGGCGCGTTCAGGCCGGTGCCGACGGCGGTGCCGCCCTGGGCCAGCTGCATCAGCTTGGGCAGGGTCTGCTCGATGCGCTCGATGCCGTTCTCGACCTGCTGGGCGTAGCCGCTGAACTCCTGGCCCAGCGTCAGCGGGGTGGCGTCCTGCGTATGCGTGCGGCCGATCTTGATGATCTCCGCCCAGGCGTCCGACTTGGCCTTCAGCGCCGTGTGCAGGTGCTTTAGGGCCGGCAGCAGGTCGCGGACGATCTGCTCGGCGCAGGCCACGTGCATGGCCGTCGGATAGGTGTCGTTCGACGACTGGCTCATATTGACGTGATCGTTCGGGTGGACGGGCTTTTTCGTACCCATCTCGCCGCCCAGGATCTCGATCGCGCGGTTCGAGATCACCTCGTTGGCGTTCATGTTCGACTGGGTGCCCGAACCCGTCTGCCAGACGACCAGCGGGAAGTGATCGTTCAGCTTGCCTTCGATGACCTCGTTGGCGGCCTGGATGATGGCTTCCGCCAGCTTCGGGTCCAGCTTGCCGAGCTTGGTGTTGGTCTCGGCGGCGGCGCGCTTGACGA
>NZ_QFQZ01000059.1 GCF_003243465.1 Caulobacter segnis | reverse complement strand
GAAGCGGGTTAAAACCCCGCGCGTCGAGGGCTCACCGGATAACGGCCACGCGGAGCGTCTGGCTTCGTCGAAACGGTACACACACTTCAAACCTCCGGACGAACGTCCGGCGCTCCGCTTCCCTTCCCTCCCTTCAGCGGCCAGCCGCGTGAAGCGGCGAAGCCGCGCCCTCACCAAAACTCCCTCCGTTTTCAGACGAACACAGGTTTCATCCTGCCCTGAAAGCGCCTAGAGCCTGTCCCTTGGACAGGCTCCCGTTTCTTGCCTGGAGCGCGTTTGGCGGCGAAACCGCTTACACTTTCGCCTAACGCGCTCTAGGTAAGCCTCAACCTGAGCATAACCTTGCAGGGACGAGCGACATGGATGACGCGGGCGTGAGCTTGCAGGCGACGATGGCGGACATGGGCCGGACGGCCCGCGAGGGCGCGCGCGCCTTGCGTCTGGCCACGCCAGAGCAGCGCACCGCCGCCATCCGCGCCATGGCCGCCGAGATCCGCAAGGCCGCGCCGGCCATCCTGGCCGCCAACGCCCAGGACCTGGCCCGCGCCGAGGCCAACGGCGTGTCGGGCCCGATGCTCGACCGCCTCGCGCTTGACGAAAAGCGCCTCGAAGGCGTCGCCGCCGGGGTCGAGGCCGTGGCCGAGATCGCCGACCCCCTCGGCGTGGCGACCTCGCGCTGGACCCGGCCCAACGGCCTGGACATCAGCCGAGTGCGCACGCCGATCGGCGTGATCGCCATGATCTATGAGAGCCGCCCGAACGTGACCGCCGACGCCGCCGCGCTGTGCGTGCGCTCGGGCAATGCGGTCATCCTGCGCGGCGGCTCGGAGTGCATCGCCTCGAATCTGGCCATCCACGCGGCCATCGAACGCGGCCTCTTGGCGGCCGGCCTGCCCGAAAGCGCCGTGCAGGCGGTCAAGACGCCCGACCGCGCCGCCGTCGGCATGATCCTGCAAGGGCTGGATCGCTCGATCGACCTGATCATCCCGCGCGGCGGCAAGAGCCTGGTCGCCCGCGTCCAGGCCGAGGCGCGCGCGCCGGTGCTGGGTCACCTCGAGGGCCTGAACCACGTCTTCGTCCACGCCGCCGCCGACGCGAAGAAGGCCACGGATATCGTCGTCAACGCCAAGCTGCGCCGCGTGTCGGTCTGCGGCGCGGCCGAGACCCTGCTGCTCGACAAGGCCGCCGCCGAGACGCTGCTGCCGCCGATCGCCGAGGCGCTTCTGGCGGCCGGCTGCGAGCTGCGCGGCGACGCCGCCGCCCGCGCGATTGTTCCGGCCATGAAGACCGCGACGCCCGAGGACTGGACCACCGAATATCTCGCCGCGATCCTGGCCGTGGCCGTGGTCGACGGCGTCGAGGGCGCGGCCGCGCACATCGCGTCCTTCGGCTCGGGCCACACCGACGCGATCGTCACCGAGGACGAGGCCGCCGCCGATGCCTTCGTGGCGGCGGTCGACAGCGCCATCGTGCTGGTCAACGCCTCGACCCAGTTCGCCGACGGCGGCGAGTTCGGCTTCGGGGCCGAGATCGGCATCGCCACCGACAAACTCCATGCCCGCGGCCCGGTTGGGGCCGAGCAACTGACGACGTTCAAATATGTGGTTCGCGGGACCGGCCAGACTCGTCCCTGACGCCGGCCGGCCCTCCGCGCAACGCCTCGGCTTCCACCTGGAGCCGGGAATGCGCGTCGGCCTGTTCGGCGGCAGCTTCAACCCGGCGCACGAGGGCCACGCCCACGTGGCCGAGACGGCCATGCGCCGTCTGGAGCTGGACCGCGTCATCTGGCTGGTGTCGCCGCAGAACCCGCTGAAGCCCGCTCACGAGACCAAGCCCGTCGCCGAACGCATGGCGCAGGCCCGACGCTGGGCGCGGGGGTCGGGCATGATCGTCTCGGACGCGGAAACGCGGCTTGGCTCGCAATATACGATCGACACCCTGCGGGTGCTGAAGGCCCGCTTCCCGGGCGTGAAATTCGTCTGGGTGATGGGCGCCGACAGCCTGGCGGGCTTCCACCGCTGGCGCGGCTGGACCCAGATCATGCGCGAGGTTCCGGTGGCGGTGATCTCGCGCCCCTGGATCGCGCTGAAGGCCCGCACCGCCCCCGCCGCCCGCCGCTTCGCCTTCGCCCGCTGGCCCGCCAGCGCCGCCGCGCGCCTGCCGGACGCCACCGCGCCGGCCTGGGTCTATCTGACGGGGCCGCTGAATTTCGCCTCCTCGACCGCGCTTCGGGCGCGGCAGACGGGCAAGCTGGGCCGCTAGCTTGAGCGCGGCGCGAAGGGCGAAATCACGCTCGTTCACGCGCCCCCTCACCTTTCGCCCAATTCCGTGCTATGAGAGCTGTCCACAGCGACCCCATAAGGAGCAATACGCTGCGTAGCGACCCCGCGCATGGTGCGCACGAAGGCTCGGCCGGCGCCGAGTCCTCGACCGAAACGCCGGGCCTGAGTCCGGTTCTCGACGTCAAGGCGCTGGAGCGCCTGATCCTCGACCGCCTGGACGACGACAAGGCCCAGGACATCGTCCACATCGACCTGACGGACAAGAGCTCGGTCGCCGACAGCCTGATCGTGGCGTCGGGCCGCTCGCACCGTCACGTCGGCGCGCTGGCCGACCACATCCTGCGGGCGCTGAAGGAAAACGGCTTCGGCAAGGCGCGGGTCGAAGGCCTGCCGCATTGCGACTGGGTGCTGATCGACGCCGGCGACGTCGTCATCCACCTGTTCCGCCCCGAAGTGCGCGCCTTCTACAACATCGAGAAGATCTGGGCGGTCGACGCCCCGCACCGCACCGCGGCGAACTGATCTCGCTCGGCCGTCGCTCAGCCGGCGACGGCCTTGAGCGCTTCTCGCTCTGATGAAGATCACCATCCTCACCGTCGGAAAGCTGGGCCGCATGGTCGAGGCGCAGCTGGCCCTGGACTACGCGTCCCGCGCCACCGCCTCGGGTCGCGCCCTGGCGCTGGGTCCGGTCGAGATCGTCGAGGTCGAGGCCCGCAAGCCCGGCAAGGCCGCCGAGGCCGAGGTGCTGCGCCCGCATCTTGAGGGCGCCCACGTCATCGCCTGCGACGAGCACGGCAAGGTCCGCAAGAGCCGCGACTTCGCCGATCACCTGGCCAGGCTGCGCGACGACGGGACGCGCCGCGTGGTCTTCCTGATCGGCGGGGCGGACGGCCTGGATCCCTCGATCCTGTCGGGCGCCAACGAGACCATGGCTTTCGGGCCGCAGACCTGGCCGCACGCCCTGGCCCGCGCCATGCTGGCCGAGCAGATCTATCGCGCCGCCACCATCCTCTCGGGCTCGCCCTATCACCGCGATTAGGGCTAGTAAGTCGGCGATGCTTCGCCGCCCCTCGCGTCCCGTTCTCGCCCTCGCCGCCCTGGCCCTCGCCGTTCCCACGGCCGGGATCGCCTGGCAGAGCGTCGACCGCGCCGCCATGGAGCAGCGCGCCAAGGACCGCCAGAACGCCGCCGACACCCGCCGTGAAATCGAGGATCTGCGCGCCGAGCTCGACCGCCTCGACCACGCCCGCGTCGCCGCCGGCGCCGACGTCGACGCCAAGCGGGCGCGGCTGGAAGACCTGAACGCCCGCGAACGCGCCATCCTGGCCGATCTTGGCCTCAACCGACAGAGGCTGGCGCGGCTGCTCTCGGCGCTGCAGCTTTTCCGCCGCGATCCGCCGCCCGCCCTGCTGGTTTCGCCGGACAACGCCCGGGACGCGGTGCGCGCCGCCATCCTGATCCGCGCCATGACGCCGGACCTGCAACGCCGCGCCGAGGCCTACGCCCGTCAGGCCACCGCCGTCGGAACCCTGCGCCGCGAGGCCGCCGCCGCCTCGGCCGAGCTGTTCACCGCCGAGAGCGTGGTCGCCGACCGCAAGGGCGAGATCGAGCGGCTGATCATCGAGAAGACCCAGCTGGAGCGCGCCTACGCCCAGGAGGCCCTGGCCCAGGAGAGCGAGCTGCGCACCCTCGGCGCCCTGAGCGACGGCCTTGGCCGCGCGGCGGCGACGGGACCGCTGGTGCTGCGCCCGCCGGCCGCGGGCGACATCGTCCGACGCTTCGGCCAGGAGATGCCGGCCGGGGGCAAGGCGCCGGGCCTGACCTTGCGGACCGAAAAGGGCCTGGCGGTCACCTCGCCGGTGGCTGGAACCGTGGAGTACGCCGGCGCGCTGAACGGCTGGGGCGCCGTCGTGATCCTCCGCGCCCAGGGGGCCTATCACATCGTCCTGGCGGGCCTGGACCAGATCACCGCCGCGCCCGGACAATCTGTCGCGGCCGGCGCCGCGCTCGGAAAGATGCCGGACCATGTATCCTCCGATCCGGAACTCTATATGGAAGTCCGGGAAAACGGCGCGCCGACGGATCCGGAACGCTGGCTGAAACAGGAGTCGCGATAGGCGGCTTTTTGCGTAAAGGTGACCGTTGTGAGACGGTCCTCGGAACGTCAGGCGAAGTGTTCATGGTTTCGCCGCAACATGCGTTCTAGCTGTACAAGCTGGAGTCTGCTCTGGCAGGCTCCAGGGTTGGGACGGGGCTAAATTCGGTTTGCGACGCCGCGCGTCGCCAAGGGAGCCTTCTGGGCCTTAATGCGCAAGTACCTGCTCATCGGCGTTTCCGCCTTCGTCCTCGGCGCGGGGACCATGGCCTATGTCAGCCCCATCGCCCAGGCGAACAACGCGCCCAAGGCCAAGACCTACAAGCTGCTGGAACTGTTCGGCGACGTGCTCGGCACGGTCGAGGACCAATATGTCACCGAGGTCGACGACAAGAAGCTGATCGAGGCGGCGCTGGACGGCATGCTGACCAGCCTCGATCCGCACTCGGGCTACCTGGCCCCCGACGCCTACGAGGACATGCAGGACACCACCCGCGGCGAGTACGGCGGGCTTGGCCTGGAAGTCACCAGCGAGGACGGCGTGGTCAAGGTGATCTCGCCGATGGACGGCACCCCCGCCGCCCGCGCCGGCGTCCAGGCCGGTGACTACATCACCGCCGTCAACGGCCAGAGCGTTCTGGGCCTGACCGTCAACGAGGCGGTCAAGCAGATGCGCGGCCCCGCCGGCGAGGCCGTCACCCTGACGATCGCCCGCGACAAGACCGACCCGTTCGACGTCAAGCTGATCCGCGAGATCATCAAGCCCAAGGCCGCCATCGCCCGGATGGAAGGCGACTACGGCTATGTCCGCCTGCCCGGCTTCAACGAGAAGGCCACCGAGGCCCTCACCGCCTCGATCAACGAGCTGAAGGCCAAGAACCCGAAGATGAAGGGCCTGGTCTTCGATCTCCGCAACAATCCGGGCGGCCTGCTGGACCAGGCCGTCGGCGTCGCCGACGTGTTCCTGGATGGCGGCGAGGTGGTCAGCCAGCGCGGCCGCGATCCGCGCAACATCCAGCGCTACAACGCCAAACCCGGCGACCTGCTGAACGGCCTGCCGGTCGTCGTGCTGATCAACAACGGTTCGGCCTCGGCGGCCGAGATCGTCGCCGGCGCCCTGCAGGACCGTCACCGGGCCGAACTGGTCGGCCTGACCAGCTTCGGCAAGGGCTCGGTGCAGACCGTGATCCCGCTGCGCGGCGGGGCCGACGGCGCCCTGAAGCTGACCACGGCGCGCTACTTCACGCCCTCGGGCCGTTCGATCCAGAAGACCGGCATCACCCCGGACCTGGAGGTCGCCCAGACCCGCGACCAGGCCCAGGACATCGCCAACCGCGTCTGGTTCAGCGAGGCCAGCTTCAAGAACGCCCTGAACGGCGACGAGGGCAAGAACCGCGTCGCGCCGCACGCGCCCGCCGAGGCGCCGCCCGCCGGGTTCGACGACAAGAAGGACGACTTCCAGCTGCAGCGCGCCCTGGCGGTGCTCAAGGCTGGCGGTGTCGCCAACACCCCCAAGCTGCCCAAGCCCGCCGCCAAGATCGCCGAGGTCACCGCCAAGGCCGCCGCGGCCGCGACCAAGACCCCGGCCGCCGAGAAAAAGTAAGGCGGCCCTCCGGCCAACGACGCAACGCCGCCTTCCCCCCGGGAGGCGGCGTTTTTCGTTAGCATTGCGACGTCGGGCCGCGGACGCCCGCAAGGCCGTCGACCTCTCGTTAACCGTCTCTTCGGCGCTTGGCGCTTAGCTTGCCGCCCGATGGCCGCCAAGTCTTCCCGCAAGCCCGCTTACGCCGCCAGGTCGGGATCGGCCGGGTCGGCGGCCCTGCGCGCCAAGCTCGGGACGGCGCTGGCCAATCCCTATATCGGCGCCAGCGGCGCGGGCTGCCTGTTCCTGGCCTCGCTGGCGACGCTCGTCCTGGTCACCAGCGATCCCCATGCGGGCAATCCGATCGTCCGGCTGGAGCTCACCAAGATCGGCGCGACCAAGAACGCCCCCGAGGGCTGGCGCGAGGCGCTGACGGCCGAGGAGCCGCACGAAGCGCCCCTGAAGCCGAGCGAACTGAAGCTGTCCCGCGCGCCCTTCCCGCCCGAAAGCGCCGAGGAGAGCCACAAGCCCGCTTTCGAGGGCGAAAAGCCGCCTCCCCCCGTCCAGCAGGGGCCCGGACTGCCCCGCGCCCCGATCGCCGGCCTGACCGCGCCCGGTCCAGGCGGCGCGCCGCTGCCGATCATCGCCGCCGACGGCCGCACCGCCGCCGACGTCTATGCCCGCCCGTTCACGCCGAACGGCCGCCCCAAGGTCTCGGTCGTGATCGGCGGCCTTGGTCTCAACGCCCAGACCACTCGCGCGGCGATCGAGACCCTGCCTGGCGAGGTGACGCTCGCCTTCGCCCCCTACGCCGAGGGCCTGCAGGGCTGGATCGACCTGGCCCGCCAGCACGGCCACGAGGTGCTGCTCGAGACCCCGATGGAGCCGGCGGACTACCCTGAAAACGATCCCGGCCCCTACACCCTGATCGCCGCCAACCGGCCCGAGGACACCGTGCGCAAGCTGGAATGGCTGATGTCGCGGGCCACGGGCTATTTCGGCCTGGTCAACGATCTGGGCGCGCGCTTCATCGACAACGATCAGGCGATGAACACCTTCAACGCGGTGCTGAAGGCGCGAGGGCTGGCCTTCGTCGACGACGGCGTCGCCGCCCGCCGCGCCGGGCCGATCCCGCGCGTCTCGGCCGATCGGGTGATCGATGACGAGCTGTCGGCCAGCGCCATCGACGCCCAGCTCCGCGCGCTCGAGAACGGGGCCTCGGCGCGGGGCCAGTCGCTGGGCTCGGGCTTCGCCTATCCGGTGACGATCAACCAGGTCCGCCTCTGGGCCGCGGGCCTACAGGCGCGCGGCCTGCAGCTGGCGCCCGCCTCGGCCCTCGCCCGGCGCTAAGGCCTGTGAAATAAGGCTCGGATGATCCAAGAGCCTGACTATCCGCAGCATCGTCCCAATGTCGGCGTGGTCCTGTTCCATCCCGACGGCCGGGTCTGGTTCGGCCGCCGCCACAAGCAGCCGCCGCCCTACAACTGGCAATTCCCGCAGGGCGGGGTCGACGAGGGCGAGGACCTCGAAGCCGCCGCGCGTCGGGAGCTGGCCGAGGAAACCGGAGTGACCTCGGTGACCTTGCTGGGCCGCACGCCCGGCTGGATCACCTACGACTTCCCGCCCGAGGTCCTGGCCAGCGCCAAGGCCTCGCGCGGCTGGCGGGGGCAAAAGCAGGTCTGGTTCGCCTATCGGTTCACGGGAGACGAGCGGGAGATCGATCTGGAGGCGGACGAACACGTCGAGTTCGAGGCCTGGCGTTGGGGCAGGCTCGACGAAGCACCCGAACTGATCGTACCTTTCAAACGCGGCGTCTACGAAGCAGTCGTCGCCGCGTTCGCGGGGTTCGCCGGAGGGGCCTGAAAAACGGCTCCGTCGGCGCGGGGAGAACAGGGGTGGCGACAGTTCTGCTAATTCACGGCTACGGCTGCGCCGGCGATGTCTGGGGCCCGGTGGCCGCACGCCTTCGCGCCGAAGGCTACCGCGTCGAGACACCCACCATCCGGGCCGCCGTGCGGACGGTCGAGGGACCGCGCGCCGGTCTCGCCGGCCTAACCCTGGCCGACTATGTCGACGAGATGGTCGCCTACGCCCAGACCCTGGCCAAGGAAACCGGGGAGAAGCCCATTGTCATGGGCCACTCGATGGGCGGGCTGATCGCCCAGAAGATCGCCGAAGCCGGCCACGCCGCAGCGGTCGTGCTGTTCGCCCCCGCCTCCCCGGCCGACGCGCGCGGCAAGCCGAAGCTGGCGCCGCTGATCACCTTCCTGAACCTGGTCCTGGCCGGCAAGCCCGAGACCAAGGCCGGCAAGATGTGGAAGACCGGCTTCAAGTTCGGCGTCGCCAACGCCGTCCCCGCCGCCCGTCACGACGCTCTCTACGCCACCATGGTCCATGATAGCGGCCAGGTTCTGGCCGACCTGGCCTATCCCGCCAGGGACCCCCACAAGGCCGCCTATGTCGACGCCAGCAAGGTCACCGCGCCCATGCTGGTCCTGGCTGGCGCGCTGGATCGCACGACACCGGTCGAGGACGTGCGCCTTGTCGGCAGGAAGTACGCCGGCGCCGAGTATCGCGAGTATCCCGACAACGCCCACTATCTCATAGATGAGCCAAACACGATGAAGATCCTCGACGACCTGATCGCCTGGCTGGGCGGCAAGAAGCAGACCCCGGCCCAAGCGCCCGCCCCGACACCCAAGGCCGCGGCCCCCGCTCCGGCGCCCGAACCGGTGAAGGCCGAGCCCGCCCCGGCCCCGGCCCCGGCCCCGGCCCCGGCCCCGGCCCCGGCCCCGGCCGAGACGGCTGCGCCCGTCGAGGCTCCCAAGGCGGAGGCCAAGCCCAAGGTCGCGAAGGCCAAGGCGGCGCCAAAGCCCAAGGCCGAGGCCAAGCCGAAAGCCGAAGCCAAGCCAAAGGCGGAGGCCAAGCCGAAGGCCGCTGCGAAGGCCCCGGCCGCGAAGGCGGCGCCGAAGACCGCGGCTAAGGCGGCCCCGGCCGAAAAGGCGCCCGCCGCAAAGGCCGCCAAACCTGCGGCCGAGGCCAAGCCCGCGGCGAAGGCGAAGACGGCCGCCGCGCCGAAGGTCGCGCCCGCCAAGCCCGCCGCCGCCCCGAAGGGCAAGGCCGCCGCCGAGAAGCCCGCGGCCAAAGCCGCCGCCAAGCCGGCCGCCGCCAAGGCTCCAGCGGCGAAGGCTCCGGCCGCCAAGTCCGCCACGGCCAAGCCCAAGGCCGAGGCTCCCGCCAAGGCCGCGCCGGCCAAGCCCAAGGCCGAGGCCAAGCCGGCGGCCACGAAGGCTCCGACCGCCAAGAAACCTGCGACAAAGGCGACCGCCAAAACCTCGCCCAAGTCCAAATAGACCGTGTAGGCTGACCCGCCGGCGTCGTGTCGGCGGGTATAGTCAGGTTGAACGGCGTCATGCGCGCACCGGTTATCATGGTCCACGGGGCCTTTTGCGGCGGCTGGACCTTCGACGCCTTTCGCGCGCCGTTCGAAGCCGCCGGCCACACGGTGCTCACGCCTGACCTGATCGGCCACGATGGCGCGGGTGGCGTCAGCGGCGTCTCGATGACCGACTACGCGCGCCAGATCGCCCGCCTGGCCGCCGACTGCGAGGCGCCGCCCATCCTGGTCGGCCATTCGATGGGCGGCCTGGTCGCCCAAATGGCCGCCAGCCGCGCGCGCGTCGCCAAGCTGATCCTTCTGGCGCCGTCCGCGCCCTGGGGCGTGGCGGGCGTCAGCCTGGAAGAGGCGGCCTCGGCCATGAGCCTCTACGCCCTTGGCCCCTACTGGCTGCAGGCGGTCGCGCCCGACTACGGGGTGGTGCGCCGCTACAGCATCGACCGCCTGCCACGGCCCGCGCGCAAGGCGATCTTCGCCCGCATGACCGCCGAAAGCGGGCGAGCCCTCTGGGAAACCCTCAACTGGTGGCTCGACCCGTTCATGACCACCAGCGTCTCCGCGCCCGGCTGTCCGGTCCTGGCCATCGCCGGCGGCAAGGACGTCATCCATCCGCCCGCGACCGTGCGCCAGACGGCGGCCCGCCTGGGCGGCGCCGTCGAGGTCTTTCCGGAGATGAGCCATTGGCTGCCCGGCGAGCCTGGCTGGGAGCAGGTGGCGGACCGCTGCCTGGCCTTCATCGCCCAGGACCATCGCGCCGCCGCCTGACGCCGCGCTACTGCGGGCTGAAGACCTTCAGCCCCAGGATCCCCGCTACGATCAGGCCCAGGCACGCCAGCCGCGCGGCCGTGGCGGGCTCCTTGAACAGCAGGATGCCGACGATCGCCGTGCCGACGGCGCCGACGCCGGTCCAGACGGCGTAGGCCGTGCCCAGCGGCAGGGTCTTCACCGACCATCCCAGGAGACCCATCGACAGGGCCAGGCTGGCGGCGGTCAGGGCGATCGGGATCGGCTTGGTAAAGCCTTCGGTGAACTTCAGGCCGACAGCCCAGCCGACCTCGAACAGTCCGGCGATGAAGAGAATGATCCAGGCCACGCGAAGTCCCGTCTTCGAAAAGGCGGGGTCGTCCCCGGAAAATGCAAAAGGCGCGGGGTCGTCCCCGCGCCTTCGCTAGATAGGGCCGCCTTGCGGGCGGAGCAACCTAGAGCGTGAGGCCGAAAGTGGGAACCGGTTTCGGCTGATCTCACGCTCTAAGTATTTGATTTAGAGCCTTTTTAACGCCTGAAATCGATTCCGATTTCAGGCTAAAGGCTCTAGAGCCCGATCAGCGGCTGTTGGTGCTGTACAGGATCTGGGCGCGTTCGAAGTTCTTGCCGACCGAGGTCTCGTCCAGCTTCTTCAGGCGCACATAGACGAGGCCCGCGTGGCCGTTGGCCCAGGCGTCGTCCCACGACACCGTGAAGCGGCGGAAGTCGCTGCCGACGGTCTGGTCGTTGCGGATCAGGCGCAGCTGCGGGCTGTTCTCCCAGGTCGCCCAGTCATGCAGGCCGTTGGCCAGTTCCTGAGCCTGCTCGGGGGTCTGGGCGTAGTCGATGGTGACCGTGCAGATGTTCTTGTTCGAGCCGGGGTTGTCGAGCGTGATGTTGTACGGCTTGCCCAGGTCGAGGATCCACTGCTCCTTCTTCTTCTTGAAGCCGTAGTCCTTGACCAGCTGGGCGAAGTCACCGCCGGCGACCTGCGGCTTGCAGACCTTGTCCAGCACGTCGAGCAGCTTCAGGGTCACCGGGTCGGTGGTCTTCGGACCGCGAACCGGGGCGGTGTAGGTCTCGGCCGGTGCGGCGGCGGCGGGGGCGGCGACGGGCGGCGCAGCTTGATCCGCCGGAGCGGCCGGGGCGGCTTGGCCCGGAGCCGGCGCGGCGGCGGGGGCCGGCGCGGGCGTGGCGGGAGCCGGAGCGGTTTGCTCCTGGGCGACGGCGGCGGTCGAGACCGCGCCGAGAGCGATCAGGCTGACGAGCGCAAGGCGCATAGGCTGGATATCCCCAACTGAACGAGAGGTCGGCATTAAAACCGACAGGCGGTCCCTCGCAACCCTTATGGCCGCCGATTGCGGCGGAGATTGGGTCACAAGTGTAATTTTTTCGCGCCCGACGCCGGAGCGCTCATGAAAACGCCCTCGATCACGAGGAACGAGGGCGTTTCAGAACTCAAGAATCGTCGGGCGATCAGGCCGCTTCGACGGCGTGCTCGGCCAGGATGGTCAGGCCGTCGGGACCGACGTCCGCGAAGCCGCCCTGGATGTCGAACACCTTGGTCGTCGCGCCGTCCTTCACAGTCACCTTGCCTTCGCGCAGGGTGGTCATGAACGGGGCGTGGTTGGCCAGGACGCCGAAGTCGCCTTCCGCGCCCGGGGCCTGGACCATGTCCACGTCGCCGGAGAACAGTTCGCGCTCGGGGGCGACCAGGGAAAAGTGCAGCTTGGCCATCAGTTGAAGGTCTCCTCGACGCCGCCCAGGGCGGCTTCGATGTCTTCGTCGGTCTGGATCTCGGTGCCGCAGAAGGGGCAGAAGCGGATGGTGGCCAGCACCAGGCCCGTCTCGCCCTCTTCCTCGCGTTCGCCGAGATTCAGCAGGATCAGGCCGCTGTCATGCTCGATGAGGCTGGCGGTCGTGTCCGGGGACACGGCCTCGGCCAGCTCATCGCAGCAGAAGTGGCCCAGATCGGCGTCTTCGGTCATTAGGCTTCGGCCGCCATCTTTTCGGCCTTGGCCACGGCTTCCTCGATCGGACCGACCATGTAGAAGGCGGCTTCCGGCAGGTGGTCGTACTCGCCGTCGACGATGCCCTTGAACGAGCGGATCGTGTCCTTCAGCTGGACGAAGGCGCCCGGCGTGTTGGTGAACTGCTCGGCGACGTGGAACGGCTGCGACAGGAAGCGCGAGATCTTGCGAGCGCGCGACACGATCAGCTTGTCCTCTTCCGACAGCTCGTCCATGCCCAGGATGGCGATGATGTCCTTCAGGGCCTTGTACTGCTGCAGGACTTCCTGGACGCGGCGCGCCACCGTGTAGTGCTCTTCGCCGATGACCAGCGGGTCCATGATCCGCGAGGTCGAGTCCAGCGGGTCCACGGCCGGGAAGATGGCCTGGGCCGCGATGTCGCGCGACAGAACGGTGGTGGCGTCCAAGTGGGCGAACGAGGTGGCCGGCGCCGGGTCGGTCAGGTCGTCGGCGGGCACGTAGATGGCCTGAACCGAGGTGATCGAGCCCTTGTTCGTCGAGGTGATGCGCTCCTGCAGGTTGCCCATCTCGGTGGCCAGGGTGGGCTGATAGCCCACGGCCGAGGGGATGCGGCCCAGCAGGGCCGACACTTCAGCGCCGGCTTGGGTGAAGCGGAAGATGTTGTCGACGAACAGCAGCACGTCCTTGCCTTCTTCGTCGCGGAAGTATTCCGCGATCGACAGGCCGGTCAGGGCGACGCGGGCGCGGGCGCCCGGCGGTTCGTTCATCTGGCCGTAGACCAGGGCGCAGCGCGAACCTTCGGTCGAGCCGTTGTTGGCCTTCGGGTCGACGTTCACGTTCGACTCGATCATCTCGTGATAGAGGTCGTTGCCTTCGCGGGTGCGCTCACCCACGCCGGCCAGAACCGAGTAACCGCCGTAGGCCTTGGCGATGTTGTTGATCAGTTCCTGCATCGTCACGGTCTTGCCGACGCCGGCGCCGCCGAACAGGCCGATCTTGCCGCCCTTGGTGTAGGGGCACATCAGGTCGATGACCTTGATGCCGGTGACGAGCACTTCGGCCGTGTTGGTCTGCTCGGCGAAGGTCGGGGCGTCGCGGTGGATCGTGCGGGTCAGGTCCGAGCGGATCGGGCCCTGCTCGTCGATCGGCTCGCCGATGACGTTCATGATGCGGCCCAGGGTGCCCGGACCGACCGGCACGCGGATCGGCGCGCCGGTGTCCTTGACCGGCTGGCCGCGGACCAGACCTTCGGTCGCGTCCATGGCGATGGCGCGGACGGTGTTCTGGCCCAGGTGCTGGGCGACTTCGAACACCAGGCGCTGGCCGGTGGCGGTGTTGACGGTCTCGACGGCGTTCAGGATCGCCGGCAGGGCGCCGTCGAACTCGATGTCGACGACGGCGCCGATGATCTGCACCAGGCGGCCGGTGGCGCCGTCCAGGTTCACGGCGGCGTTGGCCGGAGCCGAGGCGGCGGCGGCCTTCGGGGCGGCCGGCTTCTTGGCGGCGGGAGCCTTAGCGACGGCGGCCTTCGGAGCCGCGGCAGCCTTCGGGGCGGCGGCGGCCTTGGGCGCGGCGGGCTTCTTGGCGGCGGCGGTCGCCGGCTTTTCAGCGGGGGTCTTGGCCATGGCGTGCGGGTCTTTCGATCTCTGCGTGCTTGTGTCGTTAGGCTAGATCAGACGGCTTCGGCGCCGGAGATGATCTCGATCAGCTCCTTGGTGATCTGGGCCTGGCGGGAACGGTTGTACTCGAGGGTGTAGCGCTTGATCATCTCGCCCGCGTTGCGCGTGGCGTTGTCCATCGCGGTCATCTGGCTGGCGTAGAAGCCGGCCATGTTGTCCAGCAGGGCCGAGAGGATCTGGACCGTCAGGTTGCGCGGCAGCAGGGTCTCGAGGATGGCCTCTTCCGAGGGCTCGTACTCGTAGACCGCCGTCGGGCCCGAGGCCGCTTCCGCGCCCTCGACCACGGCCGGGATCAGCTGCAGGCCGGTCGGGATCTGCTGCACCACCGACTTGAATCGGCTGTAGAACAGGGTGACCACGTCGGTCTCGCCCGCCTCGTACTCGCGGGTGATGACGTCGGCGATCGGCTGGGCCACCGACAGCGTCAGCTGGCGGTAGGCCGACAGGTCGAACGTCTCGACGATCCGGCCGGCGTAGGGACGGGCGAGCTGCGCCGTGACCTTCTTGCCGACGCAGATCACGCGGACGTCCTTGCCCTGCTTGATCAGGCCGTCGATGTGGGCGCGCGCGGCGCGGACGATCGACGAGGTGAAGCCGCCCGCTAGGCCGCGGTCGGCGGCGGCGACGACGACCAGGTGGCGGTCATCGCGGCCCGTGCCGGCCAGCAGCTTGGGCGCGCCGTCTCCGGACACGCCGGCGGCGAGGTTGGCGATGACGCTGGCCAGACGCCGGGCGTAGGGACGAGCGGCTTCCGCCGCGTCCTGGCTCCGGCGCAGCTTGGCAGCCGCCACCATCTGCATCGCTTTCGTGATCTTTTGCGTCGCTTTGACGCTCGAGATCCGATTGCGCATTTCCTTCAAGCTGGCCATTCGGCGCTACTCTCTCCGAGCGGTTCCGAGGGGGCTTAGGCGAAGGTCGACGAGAAGCTGTCGAGCGCGCTCTTCAGCGTCGCTTCCAGATCCTTGTCGAGCGCCTTCTTGGTGCGGATGCCTTCCAGCAGGTCGGCGTGCTGGCTGTGCAGGCGGGCCAGGAACTCGCTTTCGAAGCGACGCACCGACGAGGTCGGGATCTTGTCCAGGTAGCCGCGGGTGCCGGCGTAGATCACGCAGACCTGCTCTTCGACCGACTGCGGCGCGTACTGCGGCTGCTTCAGCAGCTCGGTCAGGCGTTCGCCGCGCGCCAGCATCTTCTGGGTCGAGGCGTCCAGGTCCGAGCCGAACTTCGCGAAGGCGGCCATTTCACGGTACTGGGCCAGCTCGCCCTTAATCGGGCCGGCGACCTGCTTCATCGCCTTGATCTGGGCCGACGAGCCGACGCGCGACACCGAGATGCCGACGTTCACGGCCGGACGGATGCCTTGGTAGAACAGGTCGGTTTCCAGGAAGATCTGGCCGTCGGTGATCGAGATCACGTTGGTCGGGATGTAGGCCGACACGTCATTGGCCTGGGTTTCGATGATCGGCAGAGCCGTCAGCGAGCCCGAACCGTTGTCTTCGTTCAGCTTCGCGGCGCGCTCCAGCAGACGGGAGTGCAGGTAGAACACGTCGCCCGGATAGGCTTCGCGGCCCGGCGGGCGGCGCAGCAGCAGCGACATCTGACGGTAGGCGACGGCTTGCTTCGACAGATCGTCATAGATGATCAGGCCGTGCAGGCCGTTGTCGCGGAACCACTCGCCCATGGCGCAGCCGGCGAACGGGGCCAGGTACTGCAGCGGGGCCGGCTCCGAGGCCGAGGCCACGACGACGGTCGTGTATTCCAGGGCGCCGTGCTCTTCGAGCGTCTTGACGATCTGGGCGACGGTCGAGCGCTTCTGGCCGATGGCGACGTAGACGCAGTAGAGCTTGGCGCTCTCGTCCTTGCCGGCGTTCACGGCCTTCTGGTTCAGGATGGTGTCGATGGCGACGGCGGTCTTGCCGGTCTGACGGTCACCGATGATCAGCTCGCGCTGGCCGCGGCCGACCGGGATCAGGGTGTCGATCGACTTCAGGCCGGTCTGCACGGGCTCGTGCACCGACTTGCGCGGAATGATGCCCGGGGCCTTCACGTCGACGCGGCGACGCTCGGTATATTGGATCGGGCCCTTGCCGTCGATCGGCTCGCCCAGCGGGTTGACGACGCGGCCCAGCAGGCCCTTGCCGACCGGCACGTCCACGATCTCGCCCAGACGACGGACTTCGTCGCCTTCCTTGATCTCGGCGTCAGCGCCGAAGATCACGGCGCCGACGTTGTCGCGCTCGAGGTTCAGGGCCATGCCCTTCACGCCGGCCTTCGGGAACTCCAGCATTTCGCCGGCTTGGACGTTGTCCAGGCCGTAGATGCGGGCGATGCCGTCACCGACGGACAGCACCTGGCCGACGTCCGAGACGGCGGCTTCCTCGCCGAAGTTGGCGATCTGCGACTTGAGGATGGCCGAGATTTCGGCGGCGCGGATGTCCATGGTTGTCAGGGCTCTCTGCGATCTAATCTTTTTGGGCGCGCTTATACGCTCAGGCGCGCTTCAGGGCGAATTTCAGGGAATCGAGCTTCGAACGGAGCGAAGCGTCGAACAGACGCGAACCCACGCGCACCTTCAGCCCGCCCAGCAGGGACGGATCGACGCGCGCGGAAACTTCCGGGGTCTTGCCGAGGGCCCGGACCAGGGCGGCCTCGACGCTCTTGAGCTGCAGGGCCGACAGCGGGGCGGCCGAGACGACTTCCGCCGTCACCACGCCGCGGTGCTTGGCCGACAGCTCGACGAAGGCCGAGATGGCGCCCAGAAGGTCGCCCGTGCGGCCGTTCGAGGCCACCAGGCCCAGGAACTTGGTGGTCAGCATGTCGAAGCCGGCCTTCACGGCCACGGCGACCAGGCCCTTGCCCTTGTCCTCGGCGGAAAAGGCCGGGCTTTCGATCAGGCGACGCAGGTCGGCGCTGTCGGCCACCATGGCCTTCAGGCTCTTCAGGTCGGCCTCGACCTTGGTCAGGTTGCCGCTCTCGATCGTCAATTCGAACAGGGACTGCGCGTAACGCTGACCCGCATCCGTCGCCTTGGTTTCGTCCGCCACTTGGTATCCGCCCGGTGCGTTGCAATGGCCGCTGACAAGAAGGTTAGCTCTTATCACGGCTTAAAGGCTTGAGCGCGCTTGAAAAAAGCACATGGACAGCCGACGCTGCCGCGCCGCCCTGTCCGAAGCCGCGCGCCTGATAACACGGGCTTTTCGCAGTCGCAACCAAGCGGGCGCGATCAGTCGCCAGCGCGACGGAATACTGCCGAGGCCGAAGCCGCCAAGCTGCCGTTAGGGCGCCTGAGCTCACCCTGGGCGAAGACGAGGCTGCGCGTCGCCCGTTCGACCCACGCTTTTCGCTCCAGAGCCCCTTCCCCCGGCGTCGACGCAAAGTCGATGGTCAGGGACGTCAGGGACGCGCCGTCGCCGGCGATCTCGCGCAAGGCGGCTTCCAACTGGGCGGAGAGACTGGTGTCCATGGGCTCAACTCAATCCGAGAACCGTAAAGAAAAAGAGGCGGCGGAAAGCTCCGCCGCCCCATGAAGGCGAATGCTCGAGGAAACAGCCAGACGGGCCGGAGAAACGAAACAGCCCAAAGCGTCTGGGTAGGTCAGAAAGAACGCCAGGCGCGTCCTTCTACTTAGCCGAGGCCAGGGCGGCGCCCTTGGCCGAGGCGTTGCAGCGGGTCAGGTCGTCGGCGTCCAGCGAGCGGCTCTCGCCGCCGAAGGCCGAGACGCGACCCACTTCCTTGGCCAGCGCCTTGCAGGCGACGGCGGTGACGGCGCGCGACGGCGCTTGGGCCGAGACGCATTCGGAGCCCTCGCAGACAAAGACCGCGCCGCCGGCGACCACCTTGGTCTTGGCGGGAACGGGCGCGTCCAGGGCGACGGCGATGCGGCCGTCGGCGAAGGCGGAGCCGGCGAACAGGGAGACGGAAACGGCGGCGACGGCCGCCAGGGTGCGGAGCTTCATCTTGAAAGCCCTCCAGCGTTTGGGGAGTTGCGGTCAGATCGTTGATCGGCGGGAGAACGCGTACTGGCCGCTCGGAGCCGGGGGATGATGAGCGCCGGTATCCCCACCGGTGCTTCGGATCCGAACTAAGCATCGCTTAGATAACAGTGATTACAAATAGCGCAAGCGGATTTTCGGTCGCGCCCGGCGTTTTGCGGAAAAGGCCGACTTGGCGCGTCCCCGGCGAGACCCGCGCGGAAACGGCCAAGATCCAGCCGTTCCGTCGGGGCACGATTGGCCGGCGCCTCAACGGGCGTACTCTCCCACCCAACGACAAGAAGGTCTTGGGAGGCTTGGCCATGGACTTCCGACTGCCGCCGGAGCTGACCGCCTATCTGGCGGAGCTGGACGCCTTCATCGAGACGGAGATCGCGCCGCTGCAGGCGCGCGACGACAACCAGCGCTTCTTCGACCATCGCCGCGAGTGGGCCCGCACCGACTGGGACGCCGGCGGCCTGCCGCGCCACGAGTGGGAAGAATTACTGGCCCAGGCGCGCAAGCTGGCCGACCAGGCGGGTCACTATCGCTACGCCCTCCCCAAGGAGTATGGCGGCCAGGGCGGCACGAACCTCGGCATGGCCGTGATCCGCGAGCACCTGGCGTCCAAGGGCCTAGGCCTGTTCAACGATCTGCAGAACGAGCACTCGATCGTCGGCAACAATCCGTTCGTGCTGATGATCCGCGACTTCGGGAGGCCCGATCAGCAGCATCTGATCGAGGACATGCTGGATCGCGGCGCCTTCCGCCCGACCTTTGGTCTTACGGAACCCGACCACGGCTCGGACGCCACCTACATGGAGACCCGCGCCGTGCGCGAGGAGCGCCATGGCGAGGCCGGCTGGCGGATCGACGGCGAGAAGATGTGGACCACGGGCATGCACGTGGCCACCCACTGCTGCCTCTTCGCCCGCACCAGCGGCCAGGACGGCGACGCCCGCGGCGTCACCGCCTTCCTGGTCCCGGCCCACGCGCCCGGCGTGAAGATCGAGGAGTACCTCTGGACCTTCAACATGCCGACCGACCACCCGCGCGTCAGCTTCACCGACGTCTGGGTTCCCGACAGCGCCATGTTCGGTCCCGAGGGCGGCGGCCTGGCCCTCGCCCAGCACTTCGTGCACGAGAACCGCATCCGCCAGGCGGCCTCCAGCCTGGGCGCGGCGACCTACTGCATCGAAGAGAGCATCAAGTACGCCCGCGCCCGCAAACCCTTCGGCAAGGCGCTGGCCGAAAACCAGGCCATCCAGTTTCCGATCGTCGAGCTCTCCACCCAGGCCGAGATGCTGCGCCTCCTGATCCGCAAGACCGCCTGGGAGATGGACCAGATGTCCAAGCCCGAGGTCGAAAAGCGGCTCTCGGACAAGGTCTCGATGTGTAACTACTGGGCCAACCGCCTGTGCTGCGAGGCGGCCGACCGGGCGATGCAGATCCATGGCGGCATCGGCTATTCGCGGCACAAGGCCTTCGAGCACATCTATCGCCACCACCGCCGCTACCGGATCACCGAGGGCGCCGAGGAGATCCAGATGCGCAAGGTCGCGGCCTGGCTGTTCGGCTACATCGGGCCGCGTCGAGAGACCTTCTCCCAGATGGACAAGGTTTAATTCCCCGCCTCCTGACGTCGATCAAACCACGCGCTATCTAACAGGGGTACGCGAACGGCCATGTTCGCGTGTCGTATTCGCGCGTTAGGCTTCCTATCGATCGTCCGCCGCCGCGCGGACCGCTGGAGGATTGAATGAACCGTCTCGTCCGTAACACCGCGCGCGTGGCGCTGATCGTCGCTGTCCCGGCCACGCTGGCCGGGTGCGGGATCAACACCATTCCCACCCAGGACGAAGCGACCAAGGCCGCCTGGGCCGAGGTCCAGAACCAGTACCAGCGCCGCGCCGACCTGGTGCCGAACCTGGTCGCCACGGTGAAGGGCTACGCCGCCCAGGAAAAGGACGTGCTGACCGCCGTCACCCAGGCGCGGGCCAGCGCCACCCAGGTCAAGGTCGACGCCTCGACCATCACCGACCCCGTCCAGTTCCAGAAGTTCGCCGCCGCCCAGGACCAGCTGTCCGGCGTTCTGGGCCGCCTGATGGTGATCCAGGAGCAGTATCCGGACCTGAAGTCGAACCAGAATTTCATGGCCCTGCAGAGCCAGCTGGAAGGCACCGAAAACCGCATCGCCATCGCGCGCCGCGACTACAACCAGGCCGCCCAGACCTACAACACGACGCTGCGGACCTTCCCGAGCGTGTTCTGGGCCAAGACGCTGTACAGCAGCCAGAAGCCGGCCCAGCTGTTCCAGGCCACCGCCTCGGCCCAGAGCGCGCCGACCGTGGACTTCTCCAGCCCGCCGACGGCCGCGCCGCCGAAGGTGCAGTAAGGTCGTGAACCGCACCGCTCTCATCCTCCCCCGTGCGGCGGAGGCGGTGACGCGGCGCCGGCGGCGTCGCGGCGAACAAGGCGTTTGGCGCGTGAGGACCTGGACGCTCGCCCTCGTCGCGGTGCTGTTCGCCCTGCCCGCCCTCGCCGCCCCGACCTTCCCGCCGCTGACGGGCCGGGTGGTCGACGAGGCCCAGGTGCTGTCGCCCGACACCGAGCGCGACCTCACCGAAAAGCTGGAAAACCTCGAGGCGACCACCGGCCGCCAGCTGGTCGTCGCCACGGTCCCCAGCCTGCAGGGCTATCCGATCGAGGACTACGGCTATCAGTTGGGCCGCACCTGGGGCATCGGCCAGAAGGGCGAAAACAACGGGGTCATCCTGCTGGTCGCGCCCAACGAGCGGAAGGTGCGGATCGAAGTTGGTTATGGACTGGAGCCCGTGCTGACCGACGCTCTCTCCAGTGTCATCATTCAAAGCGCGATCCTGCCCAAGTTCCGCGACGGCGATCTGTCGGCCGGTGTCGTGGCCGGGACCGACGCCCTGGTCGAGCAGCTCAGCCTGCCCGCCGACCAGGCCAAGGCTCGCGTCGCCGAGGCCAGCCAGCCGGAGCGCCACAAGGCCCAAGGCTCGCCGATCGCGGCGATCTTCGTCATCCTGTTCCTGATCTTCGTGTTCTCCAGCCTGTTCCGAGGCGGACGGCGGCGCGGCGGGCTGGGCTCGGCCCTGCCGTGGATCATCCTCAGCGCCCTTAGCGACAGCCGTCGCGGCGGCGGAGGCGGCTGGGGCGGTGGAAGCGGCTGGGGCGGCGGAGGCGGCGGGGGCGGCTTCTCCGGCGGCGGCGGATCGTTCGGCGGCGGCGGCAGTTCGGGGAGCTGGTGAGATGCCTACCACCATGACGCCCGAGGACCTCGACCGCATCGCCCAGGCCGTGGCCGAGGCCGAGAAGACCACCGCCGGCGAGATCATCTGCATCCTGACGCCGGAGGTCTCCGACTATCGCGAGACCCCGCTGGTCTGGGCGGCGGCGACGGCGCTGGTCCTGCCGGCCGCCGCGTTGTTCGCCGGCTTCAGGCCCGAGATGCTGACCCGCCTGTTCGGCGGCTGGAGCGTCGGTCACGCCGCGGCGATGGATGGGGCGATCCTGTCGGCGCTGTCGACCTATATCGCCCTTCAGGCCGTCGTGTTCGTGCTGGCGGCGCTGGTCGTCTCGATCCCGTCCGTGCGCCGCGCCCTGACGCCCGGCGCGCTGAAGGCCGCCCGGGTCAAGAAGGCGGCCATGGAGCAGTTCCTCAGCCGTGGCCTGCACGTCACCCGCGACCGCACCGGCGTCCTGATCTTCGCCGCCCTGGCCGAGCATCGCGTCGAGGTCATCGCCGACGAGGGCATCTACGCCGCCGCGCCGAACGCGGTGTGGGACGAGGTCGTGGCCGACCTGGTCGCCGGCCTGAAGCGTGACGCGATCGCCGACGGCTTCGTGGCCGCCGTGCGCCGCGCCGGCGCCATCCTGGCCGAACACGTGCCGCCGCGACCGGACAACCGCAACGAAATCGCCAACGACCTGACGATCCTGCCGAAGCGGTAAGGCCCCCAGCCGGAGCTCTGCCGAAACAAAAGTCCCGCGAGATCAGCGGCTTGCAGGCCGCGCAAAGACGCGCTCGATGCCGTCGGCCGAAAAGCCGGGCGCGCTTCCCTTTACGCACGCGTGACCTTTCGCGCCGCCGAAAGCCGGTCTAGGGTGGCGGCAATTCAAACTAATGTTTTAACGGGGAGAGCGCCTTATGCGCGAAGCGGTCATCGTCTCTTACGCCCGCACGGGCCTGGCCAAGTCCAACCGCGGCGGCTTCAACAACACCCACGGCGCGGCCATGGCCGGCCACGCGATCCAGCACGCGGTCCAGCGCGCCAAGCTCGACGGACCCGAGGTCGAGGACGTGGTCCTGGGCTGCGGCGGTCCCGAAGGCGCCACCGGCATGAACGTCGCGCGCAACGCGGCGATGTGGGCCGGCCTGCCGGTCACCACCTCGGGCCAGACCGTCAACCGCTTCTGCTCTTCGGGTCTGCAGGCGATCGCCACGGCCGCCAACTATGTCCGCAACGACGGCGCCGAGGTCGCGATCGGCGGCGGGGTGGAGTCGATCTCCCTGGTGCAGGGCGGCGGTCATATGAACCGCTTCCACATCACCGAAGAGAAGCTGATGCAGACCCATCCGGCCCTCTGGATGGCGATGATCGACACGGCCGATATCGTGGCCAAGCGCTACAACATCAGCCGCGAGTACCAGGACGAATATTCGCTGCGCAGCCAGCAGCGCATCGCCGCCGCCCAGGCCGCCGGCCTGTTCGCCGACGAGATCGTGCCGATGAACACCAAGATGAAGGTGGTCAACAAGGAGACCAAGGAAGAGAGCCTGGTCGACTACGTGGTCAGCAAGGACGAGTGCAACCGTCCCGAGACCACGCTGGAGGGCCTCGCCAAGCTGGAGCCGGTCAAGGGTCCGGGCAATTTCGTCACCGCCGGCAACGCCAGCCAGCTGTCGGACGGCGCCGCCGCCGTCGTGGTGATGGAGGCCAAGGAAGCCGCTCGCCGTGGCCTTGAGCCGCTCGGCGCTTTCCGGGGCTTCGCGATCGCCGGCTGCGAGCCCGACGAGATGGGTATCGGCCCGGTCTTCGCCGTGCCGCGCCTGCTGGAGCGCCACGGCCTGAAGGTCGACGACATCGACCTGTGGGAGCTGAACGAGGCCTTCGCCAGCCAGTGCCTCTACAGCCGCGACCGCCTGGGCATCGATCCGGAGAAGTACAACGTCAACGGCGGCTCGATCGCCATCGGCCACCCGTTCGGCATGACCGGCGCCCGCTGCGCCGGCCACCTGCTGCTGGAAGGCAGGCGCCGCAAGGCCAAGCTGGGCGTGGTCACCATGTGCATCGGCGGGGGGATGGGGGCCGCCGGCCTGTTCGAGATCTTCTGATTTCGACAGCGACGGATCACCGAGCGCATCCTCAAATGAGACCTGGGATCGCCCCCGGCGGTCCCAGTTCGGCGCGGCGAACGATCGAAAATCTTTCGATTTGGACGGGCGCGCGCCAGCGCGATCCAAGGGCCGGGAACCGAGACGGTGGTTTCCGGCCTTTGTTGTTCTTGGTTCAACAACAAGGATCCGACCGCCATGGCCGCCAAGGCCTTCTTCGCCATCACCATGTTGCTCGCCGCCGCCCTGGGCCTGGCGCTGCCGACCCCGGGCGCCAGCCACGAACCGCAAGTCACGCGCTCGGCTTTCCAGACCATCCCGGTCAACTGAGCGCCCAAGAAAAAAGGCTCCCCGGTCGCCCGGAGAGCCCAAGATCCTGATGCGCTGAGGCTTAGAACTCTTCCCAGTCCTCGGCCACGGCCACGGCGGCCGAACCGGAGCTGCGCCCCGGACGCGCCGAACGCGACGGGCGCGGCGCGGCGGGCGCCGCCGGCGCCGAGACCGGCGCTCTGGGGGCGGACGCCGCGGGCGTAGAGGTCGCCGCGGGAGCGCCTTGGGCGACGCGGAAGCGGGCGACCATCTCGCTCAGCGAGCGCGCTTCGCCCTTCAGCGAGTGGGTGGCGGCCGTGGCTTCCTCGACCATGGCGGCGTTCTGCTGAACGACCTGGTCCATCTGGTTCACGGCGGTGTTGACTTCGTTCAGACCGGTCGCCTGCTCGGCGGCGGAGGCGGCGATCTCGGTGACCAGGGCGTCGATCGTGGCGACCTGATCGACGATGCGCTGCAGCGCCTCGCCCGTCTGGCCGACCAGGTTCACGCCGGCCTCGACCTGATTGGTGGAGGTCGAGATCAGCGCCTTGATCTCCTTGGCCGCTTCGGCCGAGCGCTGGGCCAGGGCCCGGACTTCCTGGGCCACGACGGCGAAGCCCTTGCCCGCCTCACCCGCCCGGGCGGCTTCGACGCCGGCGTTCAGGGCCAGCAGGTTGGTCTGGAAGGCGATCTCGTCGATCACGCCGATGATCTGGCTGATCTGGCCCGACGAGGTCTCGATCTCGGTCATGGCCGAGACCGCCTGGCTGACGATCGAGCCCGACCGCTCGGCGTCGGTGCGCGCGGTGGCGACCACTTGCGAGGCCTCCTTGGCGCCCGAGGCGGTCTTGCGCACCGTGGCCGTGATCTCGTCCAGGGCCGCGGCGGTCTCTTCCAGGCTGGCGGCCTGCTGCTCGGTGCGACGCGACAGGTTGTCCGAGGCGTCGGCGATCTCGTCGGCGCCGCTGTTGACGCCGCCGGTGGCGCGGGCGATCGCCTTGATCGCCTCCTGCATGCGGTCGGCGGCGGCGTTGAAGTTGGTCTTCAGGCTTTCGGTCTTCGGCGCGAAGGGCACGACGATCCGGTGGGTCAGGTCGCCCGAGGCCATGTGGTCCAGGGCCTCGTTCAGGGCGGTGATCGCGGCGTTGTCCTCGCGGGCCACCGCGGCCTTCTCGGCCTCGTTGGCCGAGCGCTCGCTGTCGGCGGCCTGGCGCTCCTCGGCGGCGGCCTGCTCGATGCGGATCTTCTCGATCGCGGCGTCCTTGAAGTAGGCGACCGCGCCGGCCATGTCGCCGATCTCGTCCTTGCGGCCCATGGCCGGAACCTCGACGCTGTTGTCGCCAGCCGCCAGGCGGCGCATGGCGTTGGTCATGGCCGCCACGGGACGGGCGATGGCGCCGGTCAGCAGCAGGCCGCCCGCGATGGCGATGCCGGCGGTGATGGCGATGCCGATGGCCAGGACCAGGGTCGATTGCAGCGAGGCCTTCTGTTGCGCGGCCGCTTCGGTGGCCAGCACTTCCTCAGCGTGCTTGGTGATCGCCTCGATGGCGTCCTCGACCGGGCCGACGGCCTGGTCGGCGACGCCGTCGTGCTTGACCAAGTCGATCGCCTGGGCGCGGGTCGCCGGATCGGCGCCCAGCTGCTCACCCGGCTCGATGGCCAGCTTGCGATAGTTGGCGTAGGCGGCCTCGACGGCGGTGATGCGCCCCAGGTCCTCGGTGTCGCCGTCGGCCAAGGTCTTCAGCGAGTCCAGCGCCTTCAGGAACTTCGGCTTGTGAGCCTCTTCCAGGCGCTTGACGTAGTAGGGGTCGGCCGAGAGCAGGAATCCGCGCAGCGAGTTTTCCTGGCGGGTCAGGCGGAACGCCGCCGTGTCGGCCGCGCGCAGCATCTCATAGGCTCGCTCGGTGCGCTCGACCGAATGCCCCAGATTGACCTTGTTGACGTATAGGGCGACGCCCATCGCCATGATCGTGGCCAGCATGACGGCGAACACGGCCATCAACTTCTGTGGGATCTTCAGGTTGCCGAAAGACACCGCGCGAACTCCTCGTCCATAGAACGACGACCGCTCTGGCTGCAAAGGCACCCGATTGCACCAATGCCTAGAAATCGATCGTAGAGCTCAAAAATCGCGCAGGTACGGTTGCATAGGCATTAACCCTGACCGTGGCGGAATGTCGCAGCGAGAATCTTCCTGACTCCTATGTTGGCGTAAAAACACTATTTTTGCGTTAGTGCGCCTCGTCCCAGTTGAGCGCGGCGCGAACCTCGACGGTCAGGGGCACGGAGAGCGCCACCGCCGGTTCTGCCGCTTTTTCCATCACGCGGGCGATGACCTTACGCGCGGCTTCAGCCTCGGCCTCGGGAGCCTCGAACACCAGTTCGTCGTGCACCTGCAGCAGCATGCGTGCCGAGAGCCCCGCATCCGTCAGCGCCGCCGGCATGCGGATCATCGCCCGGCGCATGACGTCGGCCGCGGCGCCCTGGATCGGGGCGTTGATCGCGGCGCGCTCGGCGAACTGCCGTTGGCCGACCGACTTGGCCTGGATCTCGGGGATGTTGATCTTCCGGCCGAAGATGGTCGTGACGTAGCCGTGCTCGCGCACGAAGGCCTTGGTCGCGTCCATATAGGCCTGGATGCCGGGGAAGCGTTCGAAATAGGTCTTGATGTAGGCCCCCGCCTCCCCCTGCGGGATGCCCAGCTGGTTGGCGAGGCCAAAGGCGCTGATGCCGTAGACGATGCCGAAGTTGATGGCCTTGGCCCGGCGGCGGATCATCGGGTCCATGCCCTCGATCGGCGTGTCGAACATCTCCGAGGCCGTCATGGCGTGGATGTCGAGGCCTTCCTGGAAGGCCTTCTTCAGCTGCGGGATGTCGCCGATATGGGCCAGCAGGCGAAGCTCGATCTGGCTGTAGTCGGCGCTGATCAGCACCTTGCCCGGCTCGGCGATGAAGGCCTTGCGGATCTTGCGGCCTTCCTCGGTGCGGACCGGGATGTTCTGCAGGTTCGGATCCGACGACGACAGCCGCCCCGTGGTGGTGGCGGCCAGGGCGTAGGAGGTATGCACCCGGCCCGTCCGCTCGGCGATCGCGGCGACCAGGTTCTCGGTATAGGTGCCCTTCAGCTTCGACAGCTGGCGCCAGTCGAGCAGCACGCGCGGCAGTTCATGTTCGAGCGCCAGGCTCTCCAGCACGTCGCTGTCGGTGGACCACTGGCCGGTGGCGGTCTTCTTGCCGCCCTTCATGTTCATCTCGCCAAACAGCACGTCGCCGATCTGCTTGGGGCTGCCCAGGTTGAACGGCCGGCCGACCAGTTCGGTGGCGCGCGCCTCGAACTCGGCCATGCGGAGGGAAAACTCGTTGGAGAGACGGCGCAGGGCTTCGGGATCGACCTTGATCCCGTCGTTCTCCATCGCCGCCAGCACCGCGGGCATCGGCCGCTCCAGGGTCTCATAGACCGTCAGCAGCCCCTCGCGCGCCAGGCGCGGCTTGAGCGTCTCGTAGAGGCGCAGGGTGACGTCGGCGTCCTCGGCGGCGTAGGCCGTGGCTTCAGACAAGGCCACGTGCTTGAAGCTGATCTGCGCCTTGCCGGTCCCGGCCACCTGCTTGAACGGGATCGGCTTGTGGCCCAGCCACAGCTCCGACAGCTCGTCCATGCCATGGCCGTGCAGGCCGGCCTCCAGCACGTAGCTGATCAGCATGGTGTCCTCGATCGGGGACACCTGGATCCCGTGACGGGCCAGGACGGCGATGTCGTACTTGGCGTTCTGGGCCACCTTCAGCACCGCCGGATCCTCCAGCAGCGGCTTCAGCGTCGCGATCACCTGCTCCAGCGGGATCTGTACGAGGTCGGCGGCGGCCTCCAGGGCCAGGCCTTCCTTCTCGCAGTGGCCGACGGGGATGTAGCAGGCCTCGCCCGGCGCGATGGCCAGGGAGACGCCGCACAGGCCGGCGGTGGCCGAGGACAGGGCGTCGGTCTCGGTGTCGAAGGCCACCACGCCCTTCGCGCTGGCTTTCTCGACCCAGGCCTTCAGGGTGTCGAGATCGCGGACGCAGGCATAGGCGGCGTGATCGATCGTGACCGGCTCGGCCACCGGCTGGGCGGCGGCGCGGGCGGCCGCGCCCATGTAGGAGACGGTCGAGACCGGCGCCTTGGGCTGGCTGGGCGGACGATCGAGCGTGCCCGGCGAGGCGGCGGCCGAGCCGTCGCCGACGCGGCGGGCCAAGGTGCGGAACTCCATCTGGTCCAGGAAGGCGGCCAGCACGTCCTTGTCCGGCTCGCGCACCTTCAGGTCGTCCAGCGGCTCGGGCAGCGGCGTGTCGCAGTCCAGCTTCACCAAAGCTCGCGACAGGCGGATCTGGTCGGCGAAGTTGATCAGCGTCTCGCGACGCTTGGGCTGCTTGATCTCGCCCGCGCGCGCCAGCAGCGTGTCGAGGTCGCCGAACTCGGTGATCAGCTGGGCGGCGGTCTTGATGCCGATGCCCGGCGCGCCGGGGACGTTGTCGACGCTGTCGCCGCACAGGGCCTGCACGTCCACGACCTGCTCGGGATAGACGCCGAACTTCTCGAACACCTGCTCGCGCTCGATGCGGACGTTCTTCATCGGGTCGAACATCGAGACGCCGTCGCCGACCAGCTGCATCAGATCCTTGTCCGACGAGACGATCACCGCCTCGCCGCCGACCTCGCGAGCCTTGCAGGCGTAGGCCGCGATCAGGTCGTCGGCCTCGTAGCCCGGCAGCTCGATCGCCGGCACGCCGAACGCCCGGGTCGCCTCGCGCACCAGCGGGAACTGCGGGATCAGGTCCTCGGGCGGCGGCGGACGGTGGGCTTTGTACTGATCGTACAGGGTGTTGCGGAACGTCTTTTCCGAGTGGTCCCAGATCACGGCCAGGTGCGTGGGCGTGTCGCCCTGCATGTCGCGCAGCAGTTTCCACAGCATGTTGCAGAAGCCCTGCACCGCGCCCACCGGCAGGCCGTCGCTCTTCCGCGTCAGGGGCGGCAGGGCGTGATAGGCCCGGAACAGATAGGCCGAGCCATCGACCAGGAACAGCCGGAGCGCGGGGCCGTCCTGGGTCATGTGCGTGGCGGGCGAGGATTCGGAGACGACGTCGGTCATGGCGCGAACATAGGGGGACCGGCGGGCGGCGGAAACCCTCTGGCGGCGCGCGATCAGTCGGCGTATATCAACCCTTGGTCGCATCGATCATCAGGATCGCTCCATTGCTGTCGCATTTTCTTCTGCTTGTCTCTCTGCCCCTTCTTTCTATCAGCGGCTCTCCGGCCTTTGCGGCTGAGGAAGGGAAGCTGCCCGGTCGCCCGGAATGGATGGTGACGCCGGACGCCGAGGCGCTGGCCTCCGTCTATCCCGCCAAGGCGCTAAAGGCGGGCAAGGCTGGACGAGCGAAGATCGCTTGCGACGTGACCGCCGAGGGCTTCCTGCAAGGCTGCAAGGTAGAGAGCGAGTCGCCCGAGGGGCTTGGTTTCGGCGCGGCGGCCCTACAGCTCGCGCCAAACTTCCGCATGAAGCCGGCCATGCTCGACGGCAAGGCGGTCCCAGGGGGAACGATCACGATCCCTATCATCTGGCAAGGCGCGCCCAACATGGCGCGCGGTGCCGACACCGTCATCCTGGATCCGCCGTGGGCGCACGCTCCGACCTTGGCTGCGATCAAGGCGGCCTGGCCAAAAAATGCAACGGCGGGCGGGGCTGGCCAAGTCGCCCTGCGCTGCAAACTCGACGGCCAGGGCCGACTGCGCGCCTGTGAAACGCTGTCCGAGATTCCGAAGGGCCAAGGCTTTGGCCAGGCCGCAAAGACCCTCGCTCCCCAGTTCCAGGCCTCAATCGATCCGGAGGAGCCGAAAAGCGCTCGCTATCAAGTCGATGTGCCGTTCCGCTTCCGCGATCCGTCGGCGCCGGACGGCCGCACACTGACCAATCCCCGCTGGGTGGCGACCCTCACAGCCGAAGGCATGGCGGCGATCTATCCGGAGGCGGCGCTGAAGGCCAAGGTGATGGCGGGCCAAGGCGCGGCGACCTGCGTCGTCACCGCCGAAGGGCGGCTGGCCAATTGCCAGGCCGAGCGCGAGAGCCCGGCGGGCCTCGATTTCGGCGCGGCCGCCGTCAAGGCGGCGTCGGCGATGCGGATGAACCCCTGGACCAAGGAAGGCGATACGCTGGAGGGCCTAAAGGTCACTGTGCCATTCCAGTTCAGCTTCGACGACACGCCCGCCGAACCGGCCAAGCCGGCGCAGGGCGGCCAGCCCTGAGGCCCGGGCAGCCGGCCTGAGCCTGCGGCCAGCTTTCCTCGCCTTGCGAAAAGGGGGCGTGAGGCGTAACGGAACGCGGCTCCGCGATCTGTGGCGGACCAGAGTTTTCAGGAGAGCGCGATGGGTTACCGGGTCGCCGTGGTCGGCGCGACGGGCAATGTGGGCCGCGAGATGTTCAACATCCTCGAGGAAGTCAAATTCCCCGTGGACAAGATGCACGCCATCGCCAGCCGCAAATCCATCGGCGTCGAGGTCTCGTTCGGCAACCAGATCCTGCACTGCGAGGACCTGGAGCAGTTCGACTTCTCGACCGTCGACCTCGTGCTGATGAGCGCGGGCGGCTCGATCTCGGCCGCCTGGGGCGAGAAGATCGGCGCGGCCGGTCCGATCGTCATCGACAACTCCAGCCACTTCCGGATGGACCCGGACGTGCCGCTGGTGGTGCCGGAGGTGAATCCGAACGCCGTCGACAGGCTGCCCAAGAACATCATCGCCAACCCCAACTGCTCGACGGCGCAGCTGGTCGTGGTGCTGGCCCCGCTGCACGCCGAAGCCAAGATCAAGCGCGTGGTCGTCTCGACCTACCAGTCGGTCTCGGGCGCGGGCAAGGAAGGCATGGACGAGCTTTGGGACCAGACCAAGGGCGTCTTCGTCCTGGGCGCCCCGCCGCCCAGGAAGTTCACCAAGCAGATCGCCTTCAACGTCATCCCGCACATCGATGTGTTCATGGAGGACGGCTACACGAAGGAAGAGTGGAAGATGATGGCGGAGACCAAGAAGATCTTGGATCCGGCGATCAAGCTGACCGCCACCGCCGTGCGCGTGCCCGTGATGGTCGGCCACGCCGAGTCGGTGAACATCGAGTTCGAAACGCCGCTGGACGAGGACGACGTGCGCGAGATCCTGCGCGACGCCGATGGCGTGGCCGTGGTCGATAAGCGCGAGGACGGCGGCTACATGACGCCGAAGGAAAGCGCCGGCGAGTTCCCGGTCTATGTCTCGCGGATCCGCACCGACCCGACCGTCGAAAACGGCATCGCCCTGTGGTGCGTGGCCGACAACCTGCGCAAGGGCGCGGCCCTTAACGCCGTGCAGATCGCCCAGCTGCTGCACGACAAGGGCCTGATCAAGCAGAAGACCCCCGCCTAAGATCCCGATCCGCAACAAGCG